>DATGRZ010000299.1:0-3792 GCA_035303065.1 Ruania sp. | reverse complement strand
TCGAGCACCGCCCGGGCCATGCTCGTCAGCTCGGCCTGGGCGGCCTCACTGAGCGTGTCCGGCCGCTTCGGGTTCTCCAGGTGGCGGAGGAACCGCTCCAGCGCGCGGACGGCGGGCGTGGTCCGCTCGCCGTCCAGGTGCCGTTCGGCCTGGTCGAGCGCATTGCTCAGCTGGTGGGCGATCGGACCGGCGATCTCGCCCGCCGCGATGTACCCCTCGGTCGCCGAACGCAGGTCAGCCAGCGTCACCTCCTGGTCGACCGAGGCCGCCGCGAACGGTGCCACGGTGATCCAGTCGATGATCGGCGCATGGCGGGCCCGCAGCAGCAGCCCCGGCCAGTTGTCCTCCGCGTAGGTCTCGCCGTCGAAGTTCGGCAGCTCCTCCGCGGAGATCTCCAGGCTGTTGCTCCCCTCGACCAGGTCGAGCACCACGGTGCGTTCCCAGAAGTTGTTCTCGTGGAACGTCGGCGGGAACATCACCCGCTCCGGCGCTTGGCCGTTGACCGAGATATCGGCGTGCCGGCCCAGCGGGTTGGGGTTGTAGTGCGTGGCGGGCACCTGTTCGGGGTTGGCGTACCGGAAGGTGACGGCGTGCGATCCGTCCTGCTCCGCCTCGACCTCGAAGGTCAGGGTGTTGCCGTTGCCCGGGTCCCCACCGATGTCGGTCACCGCCTGCCCGCCGTCAGCCAGCAGGTAGTCGGCGACGCGAGCTTCCCCAGCGAGCTGGGCATCCTCGGCCTGGTACTGCGAGACGCTGAGCGCGTCCTGTCCAGGTGCCACGACCAGCCGGTCCAGCAGGGTGCCGCCGGCCGCTCCGGTGACGGTGATCTTGTTGATCCCGCCGGAGAGGAACACCGCGGCCTGCTGCGCCTGCGCCAGGTCGAGCACCTCGCGCTCGTTGACCGTCACTGTCCCCGCAGCCTCGGTCAGCACGTCGGCCGTGAGTGTCGCCTCGGCCTCCTCGGCGGAGTAGACCCAGAAGGTGGCCGTGTCCCCCTCGGCGAGCTCGGCCGCCCCCGAGCCGGAGGCGTCCTCGACACCCGCGGGTGCCTCGTAGACGGTCGTGGCGCCGTCAAGCTGGGCCAGCTCGGCCTCGTAGACCGAGGCCTGCGCCTCGGGGTTCGGCAGGGTAAGGGTGATGCGGTCGATGAGGGCGTCGCCGGTGGTCGCCTGCGAGCCGTCCAGGCTCTGCGCGGCCAAGGTGATGGTGTGCGTGCCCTCGGTGAGCTCGACCGTGGTGTCGGCGTGGTCCCAGACCACCCACTTGTACCCGAGTGGCAGGAACAGCTCCTGCTCCTGGGCGCCGTCCACCGTGAGGAAGACGTTCGTCGGGCCCTGCTCCTCCACCAGGTGGTAGGTGTTGAGGCTGCTGGCGAAGACCGAGAGGTCGTAGGTGCCGTCCTGCGGCACGGTGACCTCGAAGTCGAGCTCCAGGTCCGACCCCGTGCGCAGACCGCCGACGTTGTAGCCCCCGGAGGTGTAGAACTTCCCGACGTCCGACGGCGAACCCTCCGGTCCGTTACGGCTGTAGCCGCTGCCGCGGTACTCGGCGTCCTCGGCCTCGTAGCTGCCCTCCCACAGGCTCGGGGCAGCCGACGACGGCGACCCGAACCCGGCCGGCATCAGCACCAGCTCGTAGGCGGAGGACTCCTGCAGGGTGGGCAGGTCCTCGCCGTCGAACTCCAGGGTGACGGTGCCGTCCTCGACCGGGAGGATCAGCTCGGCCACGTCGCGGGGCTGGGCCGAGTCACCGAGCTGGCCGGTCCAGGGGATCTCCCGGACCCGGGCACGCACCTCGTCGCCGAAGGTCTCGGCCGGGATATTGACGACGTCGACCGGTGCCGCGCCGTCAGCCCCACCGAACACCGAGCGCAGCACGGCGTTGGGCTCGTCCAGCGCTGCCACGCCCTGCATGGTGTAGTTCTCACCCGGGAACGGTGGGGTGACCTCGACAGTGTGGCCGCTGAGGGCGGCATAGCTGTTGAACAGCCACCACTGGCCGTTGCCTCGGTTCGCCTCAACGGCGGAGTCGGACAGGTTGCCGTTGATGTTCCAGAATGCGATCATCGCGTCGACCTTCGACTCCTCGATCGCCGAGATCCACTGGATCATCTGGCCGGGTACCGAGGTGTGGTAGTTGAAGGCGTACTCGTTGATGTTGATCGGCAGCTCGGTGCCCTCGTACTCGGTCCCCGCGAAGATCTCCCGCTCCCACTGGCGGTAGGTGGCCACCGAGTCGCGGATGCCCTGCGGGTGGCTGAGCTCATGCCAGGTGATGATGTCGGGCACGGTGCCGGCCTCGACGGCGTGCTCGAGGAAGCCGTAGACCTGCTGGTACAGGATGCTGGTGTTTGGCCCGCTGATCCGGGTGTCACCCAGCGTCTCGCGGATCATCCCGTAGGCGTGGTCCCACGCGGCGAAGTAGTCGGTGGGGTCCTCGAGCCAGCTGGTGCCGTCGTAGCTCCACTCCCCCGTGCCGAACATGTTGCCCTCGGGCTCGTTGAACGGCTCGATGACGACGTGGTCGAGGTACTGCGGGTCGAGCTGGGTCACCATGTCGAGCTGGTCGGCCAGCACCTCCCAGTAGCCGGAGAGCCGCTCCTGCGGTGTGTCACCGGGCCACTGGTAGGGGAAGCCGCGGTACCAGTCGGTGGTGCGGATGTAGACGTCTCCACCGGTGGTGTCCGCGAGCTGGGGAACCACCTCCAGCGCGTCGGAGCCGGGGTGCTGGGCGCCGTCCTGGCCCTTGGTGGCCACGGTGCGCACGTTCATCCCCTCGATGAGGTTGTCGGTAGGCATACCGTCGGCGTACAGGCCGTAGAGCAGACCCGAGGCTCCGCCGTGCACCTCACCGGTGTCGGTGTCCAGGTCGATCTTCAGCTCCCCGCGACTCACCGTCACCTCGGCGCTGATCGGGAACCCGGCGGCCTCGCCAGTCGCCGTGAAGGTGCCGCTCGAGGCGTAGGCCTCGGGATCCACGTCCTCCCAGGTGGCAGATGCACGGCGGTCGTAGCCGTCGGAGTAGGTGGCCCGCACGCTCTGCGGCAGCTCCGGGGCGACGTCGACCGTGGTGCGCACTGCGATCTCCTCATCGGCCAGCCCCGTGACTGTCGGGAGTTCTCCGCCCACGAGGTCGGCGACCTGCTCCGCGGAGAGCGCCGCGTGGTAGATGCGGAAGTCGTCGACCGCCCCACGGAGCAGCGGGTCGGGGTAGAAGGACCGGCCCAGGTAACCCGCGCCGGTGGCCTCGTCGGCCAGCAGCTCGGCGGCGGTGATCGTCGTGCTCGTGGTGTCGACGACCGCCCCGTCCAGGTAGGTGGTGAGCTGCTCGGCCGCGGTGTCCAGCGTCACGGTGAGGGTGCGCCACTCGTCGGCGGGCAGGGCGGCATACCCGGTGATGGTGTCCTCTGCACTGCCGCCGCCGGCGGTGGTGATCGCCGTGCGCAGCCGGCTGTCGGCGTTGGACGGCGTGCTGAACAAGTAGCGGCCGTTGTCGGTGCCCAGGGCGTAGATCCACTGCCAAGCACCGCCGCTGCCACTCCACCGCACCCGTACCGACACGGTGAGGTCATCGGTGCCCTCGAGGGCGCCGCGAGGCAGCGTGAGGTACCCGCCGTCGCTGCCGCCGGGCAGGTCGAGCGCGCTTCCGCCCTCATCGGTCTCGACCACCGAGGTGGTCCCGGTGATCGTGGCGTCGTGGCCGTGGCCGGAGGCATCGGCGACCGTCTCGCCGTCGATGTCCTCCATCGTGTAGTGCAGCTCCGGTTCGGGAACCGTCGCGCCGGCGGGCAGT
>DATGRZ010000298.1:0-2084 GCA_035303065.1 Ruania sp. | reverse complement strand
GCGTGCACGATGTAGCGTTCGGCGGTCGACCAGAGCGGGTGGCAGCTGGTCAGGGTGAGCATCGCCTCGGTGGGTTCGGCGCCAGGGTCACCGGGCACCGGGGCGATCACCTCCACCTGGTCCGGGCGGACGATCTCGTGGGCGGTGACCGTGTACACGTACCAGGCCTGGCCGGTCTGCACCACGACCGCATCACCCTCGGCGAGGGTGTCGATGGCGTAGAACGGCTTGCCGTAGGTCTGCCGGTGGCCGGCCATCGAGAAGTTCCCGACCTGCCCGGGCATCGCCGTGTCCGGGTAGTGCCCGACACGACCGTCGTTCAGCACCTGCGCCAGGTCCACCCCGCTGGCGATCGGCATCCGGTAGTCCGCACCCCAGTCCGGCACGTACAGGGTGCCGAACACCTCACCCTCGGCCGGGACGGGCTCCTCGGGCGGTTCGTCGGTGCGGGGCTGCCCCACGCTGTCCGGGACGTCCGGGATGGTGGTCTCGAACTGCTCGATCGCCTGCTCGGCAGACCGGTCGCCCTCCACGTCGGTCCACCACAGCTGCCACACCACGAACAGGGCGAGCACCGCTCCGGCGGTGATCAGCAGCTCACCGAGAGCACCGGTGAGCGCTACGCCCACCGAGGTCCGGGGCCGGCGCGCGTGCCGCCGGGGAGGTGGATCTGGGTCCGCCTCGTCCAGCAGGTCGGTCAGTGTGCTCATCAGTGTCCGTCCGGTGGTGAGTCCAAGGTGATCGGCTCCTCACCGGGTAGGTGTGCGTACTGCATGGACAGGCCGCCCTCGATTGCCGGCATCGTGATCGTCTCACGTTCCTCCAGCGACCAGCCCAGCGAGACGGCGTCCACGTAGGTGCGGTAGTCCTGCACCGCCGCTGAGGCGTCCAACGCGGCCGTCAGCTCGTCCGGGTCGCCGATCGCGGCCAGCACGTATGGCGGGGAGTAGGTGTAGCCGTCCAGCAGCAGCACGTTGCCCACGCACCGGATGTCGGTCAGCGGACCGACGCGGTGTCCTTGGATGCTCACCGCGTCGGCACCACCGTTCCAGAGCGCGTTCAGCACCGCCCACAGGTCCTGCTCGTGCACCAGCAGGTCGTCCGCGTGGAACCCCTCGGGGATGTCGTGGATCAGCGGTGAGTCCCACATGGAGACCACCACCCCCTCCCCTTCGGCGCCGGTGCGTCCGGAGGCAAAGCTCAGCGCCGGTCCGGCAGCCACGTCCGGGTTCGCCCGGGACTGCTCGGCGACCAGCGCGTCCACCCGGTCCTGCAGGTCCCGCACCTCGCTGTTGGTCTGCTCCAGGTGCTGGCTCTCCGAACGCACCAGGTCCTGCAGGTTCATCGGCTGCCGGCCCTCCACGTCGGCGAACAGGGAGGCGTTGGTGGCGAACAGCAGGCCCGCCAGTACACCGACCACCGCCACACCGAGGGACATGCCCGAGCGGTGCGGCGGCTGTGGTGACTGGTCGGGTGGATCAACCATGGCAGCAGCATACGGTGACGGCGTGCGGCCAGGGGCGCCCGCTCGTCACCTGCCCGCTGCTGGAAGAATGGGGTGATGGACTCAGACCAGGCGTGGACCGCCGTCGACGACTATTTCATCGAGGAGCTGGTCGATCAGGACCAAGCACTGCTGGAGACCGCCGCCGGTGATGCCCGCACCACCGCACCAGGGATCGCTGTCTCGCCCCCGCAGGGCAAGCTGCTCGCGCTGCTCGCCGAGATGATCGGCGCGCGCCGCGCCCTGGAGTTCGGCACCCTCGCCGGGTACTCCACGCTCTGGCTGGCGCGCGCTGTGGGGCCGCAGGGCCGGGTGGTGTCCTTGGAGCTGCAGGAGCAGAACGCTGCGGTGGCACGGGAGAACCTGGCCGGGGCCGGAGTGGGCGACCGGGTGGAGATCCGTGTGGGGCCGGCGGTCGAGACCTCGGCGGCACTCGTGACCGAGCACCCGGAACCGTTCGACCTGGTGTTCATCGACGCCGACAAGCCGAACAACCCGGCCTACCTGGAGGCGGCGCTGGCACTCACCCGGCCGGGCAGCGTGATCGTGCTGGACAACGTCACCCGGCAGGGCCGGGTGG
>DATGRZ010000297.1:0-4054 GCA_035303065.1 Ruania sp. | reverse complement strand
GTCCGCGCGGGTGGCCACCGGGTGCAGCCGGTCCTGCTCCCAGGGGGTGTCGGTGGTGCCGATGATCCAGTACCGCTGCCAGGGGATGATGAACAGCACGGACTTCTCGGTGCGCAGGAACAGCCCGGTGTCGCCCTGGATCCGCTCCTTGGGCACCACCACGTGGATGCCCTTGGACGCGAGCACCTGCAGGCCCTTCTCGCCGTCGGCGAGCGCCTCGGTGTCCTCGGTCCACACCCCGGTCGCGTTGATCACCTGCCGGGCGTGGATGGTGTGCCGCTGGCCGGTCTCCAGGTCCACGACCTCGGCACCGGTGACCCGCCCGCCAGGCCCGTTCACGAAGTCCACCACCTGGGTGCGGGAGGCGGCGTGCGCCCCGAACGACTGCGCGGTGCGCACCAGCGTCATCACCAGCCGGGCGTCGTCTACGCGGGCGTCGTAGAACTCGATCCCACCGACCAGCTTGTCCCGGCGCACGTCCGGGAAGAGCTTGCGCACCCCGGCCCTAGAGAGGTGCTTCTGCGTGGGCACCGCCTTGCCGCGCATGCCGACCACGGCCATCGCGTCATAGAGCCCGATGCCTAGCGCGCTGTAGATCCGCTCGATCACCGGCTGCTTCAGCGGCCAGATGAACGGCTGCGCCTTGACCAGGTGCGGGGCGGTCCGGGTGAGCAGGATGCCGCGTTCGCGCAGCCCCTCGGCGACCAGCTTCAGGTCCAGCTGGTACAGGTAGCGCACCCCACCGTGCACCAGCTTGGAGGACCAGGAGGAGGTGCCCCCGGCCCAGTCCTGCATGTCCACGATGCCGGTCCGCAGGCCGCGGGTCACGGCATCCAGCACGATCCCGGCGCCGGTGATCCCGCCACCGACCACGAGGACGTCGAGCGGCTCCTCGCCGCTCATTGCGGCCAAGGCCTCGGTGCGGGTCTGGGTTGTCAACGCTGAACTGGCCACGGTTACTCCTGTGCATCGCCCGACGGCGGATCTCGCCTTGTTCTCATCTCTGATCGTCCCGCGGGGCGCACTGACGTGCAATAACAGTGCACGAACGTGCGCTACGGTTCAGCGGCTGTGGGCAGAGTGTCCAGGTATGCCGTGCACGGTGGCCACTGCGAGCTCGAGGGTGCGCAGCAGGGGGCGGTGCCGGTCACCGGCGGCCAGAGAAGCCGTCGAACGATGCGCGTGCTGCGCTACCGTGGACTTTTCAGGCTACCGTGGACGTTTCAGGATGCCGCAGCAAAGGGGACGCGTCGATGGCCGCACCAGGGTCTGGTGGGCACCTCTCGGCCCGCAGCCGAGCGAGGATGGAACGGCAGCAGACGATCGCCGACTATGTGCTCGCCAAAGGGGTGGCCACCCCGAACGAGCTGACGGAGGTCGCCGGCGCGAGCCTGATGACCGTGCACCGGGATCTCGACGAGCTGGCTCGCCGGGGGCTGCTGCGGAAGTTTCATGGTGGCGTCTCTGCCCAGCCCTCGTCGGTGTTCGAGAGCAGCTCGGCCTACCGGCTGAATGTGCAGTCCGAGCACAAGGAAGCACTCGCGGCCGAGGCGCTGAAACGGATCGAGTCCGGGATGTCGATCATGCTGGACACCTCCTCGACGAACGTTTTCCTGGCGCGGCTCATCGCACGACGCGAGATGCAGCTGACCGTGCTGACCAACTACCTGCCCATCCTGCAGACGCTGCGCAGCAGCGAGGGTGTCGACCTGATCGTGATCGGTGGGAAGTTCAACCCCAACCACGACGCATTCTTCGGTATGGACGCAGTGGCCATGACCGAGTCCCTGCACGTCAACCTCGCGGTGCTCAGCACCTCGGCGATGACGGCGGAGCAGACCTACCACCAGGACCAGGACATCGTGACCATGAAGCGCGCGATGATTGCCGCGGCGGACCGTCGCATCCTGCTGATGGACCCGACGAAGATCGAGCGTACGGCGCTGCACGGGCTGGCCCCCAGCGACGCCTTCGACGAGCTGCTCCTCACCGATCCCGGTGACACCGACTTCAGCCGCGCCGTCGCCGAGCACGTGCCGACCGTGCTGGTCCCGCTGGGGGACGGCCGACATGGCTAGTCGGCCGATGCTGCGTGCTCGGCGGAGCCGATGTGCGCCGCGAGCGCGTGCATCGACTCGCGCATCTGCGGGAACGCCTCGATGTACCGGTCCACGAAGAAGCGGTACTGCTCGTGCCGCTCGGCATCCGGCTCGATCGTCTCGGCCGGGCGGACCATCGCCTCCGCGGCCTCCGGCACCGAGGGGAACAGCCCGGCACCGGTGGCGGCGAGGATTCCGGCGCCCAGCACCGTCGCCTCGCCGACCTCGGTCAGCGTGATCGGGACACCGAGCACGTCGGCGTGCATCTGCATCCACGGACGGCTCCGGCTCACCCCACCGCAGGCGACGATCTCGTCGATCTGGTGGCCGGCAGCGGCGATCACGCGGCGGATGTGCTCAGTGCCGTAGCAGACCCCCTCCTGGATGGCCCGGTACACGTGCTCCGGACCGTGGTGCAGGCTCAGCCCCCAGATCATCCCGCGCGCCTGACCGTCGCAGTACGGGGTGCGGTTGCCCTGGAAGTACTCGTTCACCACGACGCCGTCAGCTCCCGGGGGCAGGGAGCGGGCACGTTCGGTGAGCAGGTCGTAGGCGTTGGCGCCAGAACGCTCGGCCTCGGCCACGACGTCCCGCGCGAAGTTGTCCTTGAACCACTTCAGCACCGAGCCGGTGGAGGACTGGCCGCCCTCCACCGTGTAGCTTCCGGGCAGCACCGAGTCGGTGAACGCACCGAGGAACCCGGGGCCGGTCACCGGCCGGTCGGTCAGCCCGGTGAACACGTGCGAGGAGCCGGTGATCAACGCCATCCGACCCGGGCGCAGGGCGTTCAGGCCGACCTGGCCGGTCCAGGCGTCGATCCCGCCCTCGGCTACCGGCACCCCCGGGACCAGACCGAGATCCTCCGCCGCTGCGACGGTCAGCTCACCGACCTGCACCCCCAGGTCGAGCACCTGCTCAGGTAGCTTGGCAAAGACGTCCTCGACACCGACGGCCTGGTACAGATCGACCGGCCACCCGCCCCGGTCCCGGTCGTAGTACATCCGGTGGGCCGCGGAGTTGATGTTCGTGGTCCAGCGACCGGTGAGGCGGAAGGTGATCCAGTCGGCGGCATCGACGAGGTAGGCGGCCGCCTGGTAGAGTTCCGGCTCGTTCTCCTTCAACCAGGCGGCCTTGAACGGGTACCACTCGGCGCTCGCGGGCATGGTGCCGCCCCCGGACCAGCGCCGGGCATCGGCGTCCAGCACATCCGCACGCCGGGCCTGGTCGACCGCCCGCACATCCATCCACAGGATCGCCGGCCGCAGCGGCGAACCGGCCCGGTCCGCCGCCACCAGGGTGAGCGAGGTCGCGTCACAGGCGAGCCCGGCGACCGCTCCGGGCGGCACGCCACCCTCCTGCAGCGCCTGCCGGGTGGCCTGACCGGCGGCGGCCCACCAGTCCCGGGGGTCCTGCTCGGCCCAGCCGGACCGGGGGTAGTCGGTGGTGTAGCCGCACGAGGCTGCAGCGCGGATGTTGCCGGCTACGTCCACCAGCGCGGCACGGCAGCTTTCGGTCCCGAAGTCCAGACCGAGGACCCATGGGCCCGCAGAGTGGTCGTCGAGGGGCACCGGTACCTTCCTTCCTGCTCAACGCCGCGCTGCCGTGCAGCATACGGCCGATGTCGCCGTCAGCCGACCGGGACGAGCCCCTCGTCGGTCACCCGGTAGCCGGCCTCGACCACGAGCCTCGGGTCGTCAGTGGTGAACCCGTCCGCATCCAGCTCCACCGCCTGGCGGACCTGGTCGGAGGTGTCCACCGGCCACACGTCCACCCGGAACCCGCGCTCGTGCGCCGTCCGGACGAACTCCGCTGTCGCCGCAGCGAGCCGCACCAGCACCCGCCCGGCACCCAGCTCCGCGGCGCGGTCGAGCACGGCGGTGGTGGCCTCCTTGCTGATCAGTCCCACGCACACATCCGGGAGCAGCTGGACCAACCGGCCGACGCTGTCGGCGTCG
>DATGRZ010000296.1:0-6098 GCA_035303065.1 Ruania sp. | reverse complement strand
CTCGTGCTCGGCCTCGGCGTGCTCGAGGCCGGGATGGTCGCTGCCCGCCGTGCCTTCATCCTCTTCCCCGGCACCCGGGTGGAGGCCACGATGCGGATGGCGCTGTTCCGCCACCTGCAGGACCTGCCGATCGCGTTCCACGACCAGTGGCCCGGTGGGCAGCTGCTGTCCCGTTCGATGACCGACCTCGGCCAGCTGCGCCGGTGGATGTCCTTCGGCCTGATCATGCTCGTGGTGAACACCACCACCATCGGTGTGGGTATCGGCCTGATGGTGCACATGGGCGGCATCCTGGGCCTTGCCTACCTGTGCGGTGCGCTGCCGGTGGTGTTCTTCTCCTACCGGTTCTCCCAGCGGTTCCGGCGCATCTCCCGGCTCAGCCAGGACCAGGCCGGCGACCTGGCCAACACCGTGGAGGAGTCCGTGCACGGCATCCGCGTGCTGAAGGCGTTCGGCCGCGGCCGGGAGGCCTACCAGAGCTTCTCCGCCCAGGCCGACGAGCTGCGCAGCACCGAGCTGTCCAAGGCCCGCACCCTCGGTGGGTTCACCTTCGCCATCACCACCATCTCCGAAGCCGTCCTGGGTGCCTGCCTGCTGCTCGGCGTCTGGCTGGTGGTGGACGGCCAGCTCAGCGTCGGAGCCCTGCTGGCGTTCTTCGCCACTGCCACTGTGGTGAACGGGCCGGTGGAACAGCTCGGCCACCTGGTCTCGATGACCCTGTACGCGAAGACCGCCGTGGACCGGTACTTCGAGGTGCTGGACACCGAGAACGAGCTGCGGGACCCGGCCAGCCCTACCCGTCCGGAGCGGGTGGTCGGCGACCTGGTCTTCGAGGACGTGCGCTTCGAGTACCCGGACGAACCGACCCCGGACCAGGCCTGGCGCGACCCGGCCCGGCCGAGCGAGGCACCACGCACCGACGTGCTCGCCGGGGTGGACCTGCACGTACGGCCCGGGGAGACGATGGCGCTGGTCGGGCTCACCGGCTGCGGGAAGACCACGATGATCTCCCTGGTGCCGCGGCTGTTCGACGTCACCGGCGGCAGTGTGCGCGTGGACGGGGTGGACGTGCGGGACATGACCCGCCACGACCTGCGCGAGATCGTCTCCATCGCCTTCGAGGACGCCACCTTGTTCTCTGCCACCGTGCGGGAGAACGTGCTGCTCGGCGCCCCCGAGGCGAACCGCAGCGAGGCAGACCTGGACCGGGCGATCACCGTGGCCCAGGCAGACTTCGTCCGGGACCTGCCGCACGGTCTGGACACCACGATCGGCGAGGAGGGCCTGAGCCTGTCCGGCGGGCAGCGGCAACGTCTCGCGCTGGCCCGCGCCGTGGCGGCCCGGCCGAAGATCCTGGTGCTGGACGACCCGCTGTCCGCACTGGACGTGTCCACGGAGGAGGCGGTCACCGCCCAGCTGCGCCTGGAGCTGGCCGAGACCACCACGCTGGTGGTCGCCCACCGGCCGTCCACCGTGGCGCTCGCTGACCGGGTGGCGGTGCTGCAGGACGGCCGGATCACCGCCGTGGGCACGCACAGCGACCTGCTCGCGGAGAACGCGCACTACCGGTTCGTCATCTCCAGCCTCAGTCCCGAGGCGGAGTCCGGTGCCGAGCCGAAGGCGGTGGTCTGATGCCCCCGGCAGCTGCCGCCCCCCGTGGGGTGGCCGACGAGGAGAACAGCTACCTGGACCGCACCCGCTCCCGGGAGGTGCGGCGACGCTCCCGGCGGCTGCTCGGCAGCCTGCTCGCCCCGGTGCGCAAGACGTTCGCGCTCACCGTGGTGCTGGTGGTCCTCGCCCAGGCCGCCAAGGTCGCCGGACCGGCGCTGATCGCCTGGGCGGTGGACCGGGGGCTACCGGCCGCGATGGACGGCAGCTGGGGGCCCGCGGTCGGCTTCGCGATCGCCTACGTGATCAGTGCGATGGTCGCCGGTGGCGGCACCGCCGGGTACATCCGGTTCGCCGCCAGCGTGAGCCAGGCGATCCTGCTCGACCTGCGCCAGCGGGTGTTCCGGCAGACCCAGCGGCTCTCCCTGGAGTTCCACGAGAGCTACACCTCCGGGCGGATCATCTCCCGGCAGACCGCTGACCTGGAGGCGCTGCGTGAGCTGCTCGACAACGGCATCACCTCCCTGGCCTCCGGTCTGCTGTTCATGACCTTCACCGGCATCTCCCTGGTGCTGCTGGACTGGCGCGCCGGCCTGGTGCTGCTCGTCGCGGTGATCCCGGTGTGGTTGGTCACCCGCTGGTTCCAGAAGCGCTCCCAGGTGCTCTACCGGATCTCTCGGGTGGCCTCGGCGCGGCTGATCGTGAACTTCGTGGAGACGATGACCGGGATGCGCGCGGTGCAGGCGTTCCGCCGGGAGCAGGCCAACGACGTGGTCTACGGTGAGCTCACCGAGGACTACCGCCGCAACAACGTCCGCACCATGGGCCTGAACGGCATCTACGACCCGGCACTGCAGCTCATCGGCAACGTCACCGTGGCGGTCGCCCTGGCTATCGGCTCCTTCCGGGTGCTGGACGGCGGTATGGAGGTCGGCACGCTGCTGGCCACCCTGCTGTACACCAAGCGGTTCTTCCAGCCGGTGCAGCAGATGGGCATGTTCTACAACTCTTTCCAGTCCGCTTCCGCCGCCCTGGAGAAGATCTCCGGGCTGCTCGAGGAGGTGCCCACGGTGCGAGCGGCCACTGACCCGGTCGCGCTGCCCAAGCCGTACGGGCACCTGCGCTTCGAGGACGTCCGGTTCGGTTACGGCGAGGAGATCGTGCTGCCGAACCTCGACCTGGACATCCCGTCCGGACAGATCATCGCCCTGGTCGGGCAGACCGGGGCGGGCAAGTCGACGGTGGCCAAGCTGGTTGCCCGGTTCTACGACGTGAACGACGGCCGGATCACCCTGGACGGGGTGGACCTGCGCGAGGTGGCCCCGCGGGACCTGCGCCGCGCGGTGGTGATGGTCACCCAGGAGGCGTACCTGTTCTCCGGGACGGTCCGGGACAACATCGCCCTGGCGCGCCCGGACGCCCCGGATGCCGACATCGAGGCCGCCGCCCGGGCGGTGGGTGCGCACGACTTCATCACCGCGCTGCCGGACGGCTACGACACGGACGTGAACAAGCGTGGCGGGCGGGTCAGTGCCGGGCAGCGGCAGCTGATCTCCTTCGCCCGGGCGTTCCTGGCCGACCCGGCAGTGCTCATCCTGGACGAGGCCACCAGCTCCTTGGACATCCCCGGCGAACGGCTGGTGCAGCGCGGTCTGCAGACCCTGCTGGCGGACCGGACAGCGCTGATCATCGCTCACCGGTTGTCCACGGTGGCGATCGCCGACCGGGTGCTGGTGATGAGCCAGGGTGAGGTGGTCGAGGACGGTTCGCCGGAGGAGCTGATCGGCGGCTCCGGCTCCTTCGCCGCACTGCACAAGGCCTGGCAGGACTCGCTGGTCTGAGCCAGGCAGTGCCAGGATGAGGACATGAGCACTTCCGAGCCGCACCACGGGGCGGACCCACCGGGCGGGCCTGGGCAGCCGGGCCCCTCCGGTGCGCCCACCCCCTCCCGCTGGCGGTTCGCCGACGGCGTTCCCCCGGCGTGGCTGCGCAGGGTCACCGTGGCGCTGGGGGTGCTCGTCGTGCTGGTGCTGCTCGGTGTGGTCGGCAGCATCGTGCTGCCCGGGTGGTGGGCCGGGGTGGTCACCGGCTGGGTGCAGGGCATCACCAGTGCCGGCATCCTCGCCGGGCTCGTCTGCGGGGTGGTGTTCACCGCCCTGCCTGCCGGGATCATCTGGTTCGCGGTGCGCGCGAAGTGGCCGTGGCGGACCCGGTTGATCGTCGCGGCGGCGGCCGCTGTGCTCGCGCTGCCGAACGTGCTCACCCTGGTGATCGACGTCGGCTCCACCTCCTCAGCCTACGACGCCCGGTTGGACATGATCATCGGCGCGCCGGCTTTCACCGGGTCCACGCTGATCGGTGCGATCCTGGCGGTGGCCGGGGTGGTCGGCGGCGTGCTCGGCTGGCGGTGGCTGCGCCGGAGCCGGGCCGAGCTGCGCACCAGCCGCGAGAGTGCACCCTCCGGTGCCCCCGGGCAGAGCACGACGCGCCGTGGCCTGCTGCGCCGAGGGGAGCGGAAGACCCCGGGTGGCCGGAATGAGCCGGCTGGTGGCCGGAATGAGACGGACGCCACCAGCACCGGACCGGAGGATCCTCAGGACGGGGGCGTACAGTAGGCACGCCGCGGGGGGCGCGGACCTGACCCTACGTGATTCTGGGGGACTCGTGCGATTCCGACCTGCGACCGCCTGGGTCGCGCTGACTGCCCTCACCCTCGGTCTCGCCGGCTGCACCGGGACCACCACTGTGGACCCCGACCCCACCTCGCCACCACCGGAGCCGGAACCTGCCGCCGAGGCCCAGCTGCCGGAGCAGGCCAGCACCCTGGTGCAGCAGACCGACCCGGCCGCGCTCGCCCTGAGCAGCAGCGGGGAGTTCTTCGCCTCCGCGCAGGCGGTCGTGCTCGCCGCGGCCGACGACCAGGCCGCGGTGCTGCGGGCCTCCTCGATCGGCATCGCGCTCGGCGCCCCCGTCCTGCTCACCGGTGTGGACACCGAGGACCTGGAGGCGGAGCTGCTCCGCCTCGGCGTGCACACGCTCATCCCGGTCGGTGCTGTGGACCTCGGCGGTATCGACCTGACCAGCCTGAACGTGCAGCCCGATCCCGGCGACACCGACGGGCTGAGCGACCTGGTCGGTGAGCACCTGGACACCTCGTTCACCGACGCGCAGACCCCGGAGACGGAGGACCTCACCCAGTCCATGGCCACACTGGAACCGGGCCAGCTCTACCCGGCCGCCGCCGACGACACCGCTGGGGAGAGTCCCGAGCGCAGCGGACACATGCCCCCGCTGCTGCGCGGGGAGGGAGTGGACGGGCTGCACGTGCTCGCCGACGGGCAGGACTACCAGGCCGTGGCGGTCGCCAACTCCCGCGCGGCCGGGGCCGAGGTGGCGATCGTCTCCGGTGACCCGCGAGCCTCGGTGGAGACGGTCAGCGCCCTGGGCGAGCCGGAGGCCGTGGTCGGCTACGGCACCAGCTACGGTGACGAGACCACCTTCGACTGGCAGGCAGCCACTGCGGCCACCGGTGACGAGCTACCCGGCGGTGGACAGCTGGTGTTCGACCACACCCGCTACGTGGCCCTCTACGGGCACCCCGGAACCCCCAGCCTGGGCGTGCTCGGCGAACAGGGCACCGAGGAGACGATCGACCTGGCCGCCGACCGCGCAGCCGACTATGCCGACCTGACCGAGGACACGGTGGTCCCCACCCTGGAGGTGATCGTCACAGTGGCCGCCGGCTCGGCCGGCTCGGACGGCAACTACTCCACCGAGCTCCCAGCCGAGGACTTCGTCCCGCTGATCGAGGCCGCCGCCGAGGCCGGCCAGTACGTGGTGCTCGACTTCCAACCGGGCCGCTCCAGCTTCCTGGACCAGGTGCGCCAGTACGAGGAGCTGCTCGCCTACCCGAACGTCGGCGTCGCGCTCGACCCGGAGTGGCGGCTGACCGACGACCAGGTGCCGCTGGAACAGATCGGTTCGGTCGGGATCCGGGAGGTGAACCAGGTGGTGGACTACCTCGCCGACTTCACCCAGGAGAACGCCCTGCCGCAGAAGATGCTGGTGCTGCACCAGTTCCGCCCGTCGATGATCCGCCACCGGGCCGACCTGGACACCAGCCGCAGCGAGGTGGCGTTGCTGATCCACGCCGACGGGAACGGCACCCCGCACGACAAGCGCGCCACCTGGCGGAACGTACGAGACGACGCGCCGGAGGGCATGCACTGGGGCTGGAAGAACTTCATCGACGAAGATGACCCCATGCTCACTCCCGCACAGACCTACCGCATCGAGCCCCAGCCGGACTACGTGAGCTACCAGTGAGGTCAGAGGAGAGCCCACCGGCCTCCGCGCCGTCACCGGAGGAGGACAGCTCGCCAGCAGAGGTGGGGTCGCCAGACGATGCCCCGCGCCACCGGGTGGAGTGGTGGCACCAGCTGCGACCGATGACCCGGCGCGGGATCCGAGCCGGTATCACGATGGTGGTC
>DATGRZ010000295.1:0-3240 GCA_035303065.1 Ruania sp. | reverse complement strand
TGTTCCAGGAACGACGTGCTGGTGCGCTCCAGCAGCTTCGCCGAGAGCGCCTCGAACTCGTCGCTGAGCCGCTGGGTGTCCGACTTCAGCTCGGCGACCCGCTCGGCCGCTCGGCGCTGCTCGGCCGCCAGCTCCCGTTCGTGCGCGGCCTGCTGCAGGTCGGCGCGCTCGTCCGCAGCCCGCTCCGCAGCGGCCAGCTCCCGCTGGTGCGCCTCTGCCTCGGCGGACAACCGCTCGGACAACCGCGCGGCCTCCGCCCGGGCCGCGGCCACCTGCTGCGCGTGCGGTCCACCCGTGGTGTGGCCACCGCGCCGGGTGAGCAGGACCCCACCGACCCCGCCCACGGCAAGGCCCAGCAGCAGTCCGCAGATCAGCCAGATGATGTCCATGGCCACAGCGTGCCAGCCAGCACTGACATCCAGCCGGGTCTGCTGACGGGTCGGCACCGCTCTGGGCAGGCAGACGAGCTCTCCTCGCCGCTGTTGCCGACATCAGTACGGTGCTGTCAACAGGGCAGGAGGAGTGTATGGATGCCGTGACGAGGTGGCAGCTGGATGCTGTCCGGAGGATCTTGCTGCGGCTGCACCTGCTGGTCTGCGGGGTGCTGCTGGTCGCCGGGAGCCTGGTGCCGTTCCAGTACCTGGACGCAGGCACCGACGAACCCGGCATCAACCTGGTCACGATCTTTGGCGTGCTCATCGAAGAGGGAGACCCGCTCGTCTTCCTGATCGGTTTCGCCGGCCTGCTGCTGTGCACGCTGGTGGCCCTGGTCATCGTGCTGCTGCAGGGGGACGGGAGGCGCTCTCGCAGCGTCCAGGCGGTGGGCAAGGTGGTCGGCGTGCTGATGGCCGTCGGTGCACTCGTCCCCACCTTTGCCGCTGTGCTGAGCAGCCGGAGCACCGAGAACACGGCGGCAGGTCCTGGTATGGCGTTCTACTACGCCGGTACGGTCCTCTTCCTCATGTTGATGCACTCCGACGATCTCGACGCGCTGCGGCACGACTAGCCGTTGCTGCCCGGATGCGGGTGCGGGCCCGGGCTGCGACCATCGAGCGCATGCCACGAAACGTGTTCGTGCTCGGGCTGAACGAGGCCAACCGTGACGTCCTTCGAGCCCTGCCCGGTGCCGAGGACATCACCTTCCACCAGCTGCTCACCCAGGACGAGCTGCAGGAAGGTGAGGTGGACGTGCTGGACCTGCTGGAGCGCGCGCAGGCTCAGCTGGACGCCTTCGAGGGGCCGATCGAGGCGATCGTGAACTACTGGGACTTCCCGGCCACGATGATGGCGCCGATCCTGTGCCGTCGGCACGGCCTCCCCTCCGCCGACCTGCTGCCGGTGCTGCGTTGTGAGCACAAGTACTGGAGCCGCCTGGTGCAGAGCCGGGTCACCAACGACCTGCCGGCCTTCGGCCTGCTCGACCTGGATGCCGCACGGCCGCACCTACCGGCCGGGGTGAGCTACCCGGTCTGGATCAAACCCGTCGAGTCCGCGTCTTCCGAAGGGGCCTACCGGATCGAGGACGATGAGCAGCTGGCCCAGACGTTGCCGCAGGCACAGGAGGACGTGCTCCGGTTGGGGCGTCCGTTCGAGGCGGTGCTGGACCGGCTGGAGCTCCCACCGGAGATCGAGCAGGTCGGCGGCGCCGCCTACATGGTCGAGGAGGTGGCCCGCGGCCGGCAGATGACCGTCGAAGGCTTCGTCGCCGACGGGAGGGTGGAGGCCTACGGACTGGTCGCCTCCATCACCTATCCAGACAGCCCGAGCTTCTTGCGCTACCAGTACCCGGCGGCAGTTCACCAGGCGGTCGTCGACCGGATCGTGGCCGTCTCGGCCCAGGTGATCAGCGCCACCGGGCTGGACAACAGCACCTTCAACATCGAGTACTTCTGGGACCCGGACACCGACGCGCTCCGGCTGCTGGAGGTGAACGCACGGCACTCCCAGGAGCATGCCCGGCTGTTCGAGATGGTCGACGGCGTCGCGAACCACGCCGCCATGCTCCAGCTTGGTCTCGGCCAGGTTCCGCAGCCGCCCCGGCGCGAGGGCCGGTACCCGATGGCGGCGAAGTGGTTCCTTCGGCACTTCCACGACGGCATCGTGCGGCAGGTACCGGATCCGGACGTGCTCGCCGAGCTGGAGAGCACGCTGGGCGGAGCCACCATCCGGGTGCTCGCCGAGGAAGACACGCAACTGTCCGACAGCTATGGCGAGGACAGCTACAGCTATGTGCTGGCCGAGGTCTTCGTCGGGGGCCGTGACCCGCAGGAGCTGCAGGACAAGTACGAGCAGTTCTTGGACAGCGCGAAGATCAAGATCGACGACGTCAAGGAGACGTGAGTGCGTACCGTCACAGCGTTGCCGCAGCAGGTGGAGGAGACCGAGCACCTCTGGATCCCGATGAGCGACGGCACCCGCCTGGCTGCACGGTTGTGGCGGCCGGTGTCGGCCGAGACCGAGCCGGTCCCCGCCGTCGTGGAGATGATCCCCTACCGACAGCGGGACCTGACCGCACAACGGGACTCGATCCATCACCCCTACATGGCCGGCCACGGCTACGCCTGTCTGCGGGTGGACCTGCGCGGTAGCGGCGACTCCGAGGGAGTGCTGCAGGATGAGTACCTCGCCTCCGAGCTCACCGACGCCGAGGAGGTGCTCGCCTGGCTGGCCGACCAGCCGTGGTGCAACGGTCGCACGGCGATGATGGGGATCTCCTGGGGCGGGTTCAACGCGCTGCAGGTGGCAGCGCGCCGCCCACCGAGCCTCGGGGCCATCATCACCGTCTGTTCCACCGACGACCGGTACACCGACGATGTGCACTACATGGGCGGGTGCCTGCTCACCGACAACCTGTCCTGGGCCTCGACGATGTTCGCCTACAACTCCTGCCCACCCGATCCGGCGGTCGTCGGGGACCGCTGGTTGGAGATGTGGCAGCAGCGGCTCGAGGGGAGCGGGCTCTGGCTCGAGGAGTGGCTGAGCCACCAGCGCCGGGACGACTACTGGCGGCACGGTTCGGTGATCGAGGACTACAGCGCTATCCAGGTCCCGGTGTTCGCGGTCAGCGGCTGGGCCGACGGGTACTCCAACTCCGTCTTCCGACTGCTCCAGGGCCTGCAGGTACCGGTGCGCGGGCTGATCGGACCATGGAGCCACAAGTACCCGCACCTGGGTGAGCCGGGGCCGGCGATCGGCTTCCTGCAGGAGGTGGTCGGCTGGTGGGACCACTGGCTCAAGGAC
>DATGRZ010000294.1:0-4733 GCA_035303065.1 Ruania sp. | reverse complement strand
GGTGAGGCCCTCCCACCACACGTCGCCGTCGTCGGTGAGCGCCACGTTGGTGAAGATCACATCGTGGGTGAGGGTCTCGATCGCGGTCGGGTTCGTCCGCACCCCGGTTCCCGGTGCCACCCCGAAGAACCCCGCCTCCGGGTTGATCGCCCACAACCGGCCGTCCTCCCCGGGGCGCAGCCAGACGATGTCGTCACCGAGCGTGCTCACCGTCCACTCCGGCAGCGCCGAGCGCAGCATGGCCAGGTTCGTCTTCCCGCAGGCGGACGGGAACGCCGCGGCCACGTGGAAGCGCCGGCCGTCGGCATGGGTGAGCCGGATCAGTAGCATGTGCTCGGCCAACCAGCCCTCGTCCCGGGCCAGCGCCGAGGCGATCCGCAGCGCGTAACACTTCTTCCCCAGCAGCGCGTTCCCGCCGTACCCAAACCCATAGGACCAGATCTCCCGGTCCTGGGGGAAGTGGCTGATGTACTTCGTCTCGTTGCACGGCCACGGTACGTCAGCGCGGACCGTGCCGTCCTCGGCAACCAGCGGCATCCCCACCGAGTGCACCGCCGGCACCCACTCGGCGCCGGCCTCGATCTGCGTCAGCACCGCCTGACCCATCCGGGTCATGATCCGCATGCTGACCACCACGTACGGCGAGTCGGTGACCTCGATGCCCAGCTTGGAGGCCGGTCCCCCGACCGGACCCATCGAGAACGGCACCACATACATCGTGCGCCCGCGCATGCTCCCGGCGAACACCCCAGCCAGCTCGGTGCGCATCTGCACCGGGTCCCGCCAGTTGTTGGTGGGCCCGGCGTCGACCTCCTCCTCGGTGCAGATGAACGTGGCGGCCTCCACCCGGGCGACGTCCTTCGGGTCCGACCGGGCAAGGAACGAGCCCGGCCGCAGCTCCGGGTCGAGGCGGACGAACGTGCCCGCCGCGCACAGCTCCTCGTTCAGCTGGTCCCGCTCCGCCTCGCTACCGTCGCACCAGACGACGGCGTCCGGCTGGGTCAGGTCTGCTATCTCGGCCACGAAGTCGCGGGCCGCGGCGAGCCCGCGCGGCAGAGTGTGCCCCGGTTCTCGTCGGGGGGTCGGCAATGAGCGGGTGCCGGTACGGGTCGTGGTGCGGTCCTGCAGGTCGTATGCGGTGCCCATCGGGTGCCTCTCGTCGCAGTGGCCGCCCTGGTTTCCTCAAGGCGACACCTAGACTCTTCTGCACCTCAACGCGCTCTTGAAGCACCAAACACATGCAACATTGGTCGAAGTTGCCGTATCGTCAGGTCATGGCTGACGAGCACACCGACCCCGTCACCCTCGGCAAACGGATCCGGCACTTCCGCACCCGTGCCGGCCTCACCCTCGCCCAGCTCGCCGAGGCGACCGGCAGCACCGCCAGCCAGCTCTCCCACATCGAGAACGGCCGCCGGGAGCCGCGGCTGTCCCTGCTGCAGTCGATCGCCACCACGCTGGGCAGCACCGCCGCCGAGCTGCTGGAGTCCGCGCCTCCTCCGGACCGGCGCGCCGCCCTGGAGATCGAGCTGCACCGCGCCCAGTCCTCACCGCTGTTCGCGGCGCTCGGGGCCCCTGCGGTGCGCCCCACCCGGTCGCTGCCGATCCCGGTGCTGGAATCCCTGGTGGCCCTGCACCGCGAGCTCGCGCGCCGTGCCGCCGAGGCGATCGCCACCCCCGAGGAGGCCCGCCGGGCGAACACCAAGATGCGGTTGGCGATGCGGGCAGCGAACAACTACCTGCCGGAGATCGAGGAGCTCGGTGAGGAGGTGATCCGCAAGGCCGGGTACACCTCCGGAGCGCTCACCCACTCCACTGTCTCGGCCCTGGCCCGCTCGCTCGGCTTCGAGATCATCCACGTGCCGGACCTGCCGCACTCCACCCGCACCGTCACCGACCTGGAGAACGGGCGGATCTACCTGCCGCCGGCCTCCATCCCCGGCGGGCACGGGTTGCGGTCACTAGCACTGCAGGCGATCGGGCACCGGCTGCTCGGGCACACCCAGCCGACCAGCTACGGCGACTTCCTGCACCAGCGGATGGAGATCGCCTACTTCGCCGCCACCTGCCTGATCCCGCGCAGCGCCGCGCTGGACTTCCTCCAGCCGCGACAGCGGGCCAAGGACCTGGCGATCGAGGACTTCCGGGACGCGTTCGGCGTGACCCACGACTTCGCCGCGATCCGGTTCACCAACCTGGCCACCTCGCACCTGGACCTTCCGGTGCACTACCTGCGGGTGAACGAGGACGGTGCGCTGTTCAAGGGCTACGAGAACGACGGCGTCACGTTCACCGCCGACGTCACCGGCGCGATCGAGGGGCAACCGGTGTGCCGGCACTGGTCCGCGAGAGCCGCGTTCGCCCGCCGCACCCGCACCACCGAGTTCCACCAGTACACCGACACCCCGAAGGGCACCTTCTGGTGCTCCACACAGACCGGGGCGACCGACTCCGGCGAGTTCTCCATCACCCTCGGGGTGCCGTTCGCGCACGCCAAGCACTTCCGCGGCCGGGAGACCAAGCGCCGGGCGGCCTCCACCTGCCCGGAGGAGAGCTGCTGCCGGCTCCCGGACGAAGCGCTCAGCCAGCGCTGGCAGCAGGCGTCCTGGCCGAGCGCCGTCTCGCACGCGCAGATCCTCGGGCCGCTGCCCTCCGGACGGTTCCCCGGTGTGGACGACACCGAGGTGTACCACTTCCTCGAGGCGAACGCCCCCGAGCCGGAGTAGCGCAAGGCACCGGGAGCACGTTACTGGGTGACGACGTTCCCGTCCTGGATCTGCACCGGGAACTCCGGCAACGGTTCCTCGGCCGGCCCGCTGATCACCGACCCGTCGGTGAGCGCGAACTTCGACCCGTGGCACGGGCAGTGCAGGTCCTCCTCCTCGGCGCGCACGGTGCAACCCTGGTGGGTGCAGATAGCGCTGAACGCACGCACCTCCTGCTCGCTCTCACGGACCACGGCGACCTCCACGCCGTCGCTGGTGGTGACCACCTTCGCCTGACCGACCTCCAGCTCGTTGACGCTGAGCAGCACCACGCCGGCCTGCGGGGAGTCCACAGCGTTGCGGTCCTCAGTGCAGGCGGCGAGAACGAGCAGCCCTGCCCCGGCGCCGGTGGCAGCCAGAACCTGACGACGAGCGAGGCAACTTCCAGGGCGCACCATGCTCGCAAGTGTAAGCCGCGAACCCTCGTGACGAACTGCGCCAGAGCCGCCCTGCCCCGAAGCGGTCACTCGTCGGCGAGCCACTGCTGGGCGGCGTCCAGCACCGCCCGGTGGAAGGTGGGGAAGGCGTAGATCATCCTGCTCAGCGCGTGCACGCTGAGCCGCTGCGCCACCGCCACAGTGAGCAGCCCGAGCACCTCTCCGCCGCGCGGGCCGGCCGAGGTCGCTCCGAGCAGCATCCCGGACTCGGCGTGCGCGAGCAGGCTGATCACGCCGTCGTTGCCCGGGCCGTGGATGAAGCCGCGGGAGGTCTGGGCCACCGGCACGCTGGTGCTGCGCACCGGGATGCCCTGCTCCCGAGCCTGCGCCGCGGTGAGGCCGACGGCGCCGATCTCCGGGTCGGTGAACGCCACCCGTGGCACCGCGTGGTACTCAGCCGCCTCGGTCTCCTGGCCGCGCAGGTGAGCCAGCGCCACCTCGGCCTGGTACATCGACACATGCGTGAACGCGCCCTTGCCGGTCATGTCCCCGATCGCGTACAGCGCCTCGAGGGTCTCCCCGTCGGCGCCGACCACCCGGCAGAACTCGTCCACCTCCACCGAGCGACCGGAGGCGTCCACTCCGAGGGCGTCCAGCCCGAGCCGGGCCAGCCCGAGGTCCCGGCCGGCGGCCACCAGCAGCCGCTCAGCCTGCAGCTCCCGCTCCCCCACGACCACAGTGATCCCGTGGCCGTCGCTACGCACGGAGGCTGCGCCGTCACCGGTGAGCACCTCGATGCCTTCGGCAGCGAACACCTCAGCGAGCACTTCGCTCGCAGCGGGGTCCTCCCCGGGCAGCAACCGGTCGGCCATCTCCACCACGGTGACCTGGCTGCCGAACCGGGCGAACGCCTGCGCGAGCTCCACCCCGATCGGCCCGCCGCCGAGCACCACCATCGACTCCGGGGCGCTGGTGGCCCGGACCGCGTCCCGGTTGGTCCAGTAGGGCACGTCCTCCAGGCCGGGGATCGGCGGGATGGCGGGTGCGGTGCCGGTGTTCAGCACGACGGCGCGGCGTGCGTGGATCTGCTCGTCACCTACCTGCACCGTACGTGGAGCGAGGAGGCGGCCATGGCCGCGGACCAGGCGTCCCCCCTGGCTGACGAACCGGTCGGCGGCGATCGCATCGTCCCAGTCGGTGGTGGCCTCGTCGCGGATACGGGTAGCTACCGGGGACAGGTCCGGGTGCGCCTCGGCCTGGCCGGCCACCTCGTTCACCCGCCGCGCCTCGGCGAGCGCGTCGGCCGCTCGGATCATCATCTTCGTCGGGATACAGCCGTAGTAGGGGCACTCCCCGCCCACGAGGTTCGCCTCGATGCCGACTACGTCCAGCCCGTCGGCGGCCAGCTCCCCGGCGAGGTGCTCCCCACCCGGTCCCATCCCGATCACGACGACGTCTGCTCGCTCGGTCATGGCACTTCCCTTCATCGTGTGCTCACCCCTCGATCGTCACGCGGGAACGGGAGGTCGGCCACCTGGGAGCAGATGCGGTCCAGCCGGAAGCTGTGCCCGAGGCCACCTGAGCGTGACCG
>DATGRZ010000293.1:0-9127 GCA_035303065.1 Ruania sp. | reverse complement strand
TACGCCTCCGCTCGTTGCGCATGGCGGCCAGCCGCCCGCGGAGCTCGTTGATGCCCGTCTCGGTGTCCGCGATGTCCAGCCGGTTGCCGATGTCGCCCAGCAGCAGCGTGCGTGCCCACCCCATGATCGTCTCCCCTCGTTGGTGATCGGGTACAGCGCCCCGACCGGTCGATCGGCGGGGCGGTGCTCACTATGCCAGAGGGGCCTGGGCCGGTACCGGGCCCGCGACCTGGTGCCTCGTCGTCCCGGGAACATCGGGGAAGATAGACCCATGACCGTCGTCGTGGTAGGCAGCGTGAACACCGATGTCGTCGCCCGGGTGGCCCGCATCCCCGGGCCGGGGGAGACCCTCCTCGGGAAGGACCTGGCCCGCTACGGCGGCGGCAAGGGGGCGAACCAGGCGGTCGCCGCTGCGCGCGCAGGCGGCGCTCGGGTTGCCTTCGTCGGCGCCGTCGGTTCTGACCCGGATGCCGAGGTGCGTCGCCGCGAGCTGGAGGCCGACGGGATCGACACCACTGGACTCATCAGCGTGCCCGGTCCGACCGGCACTGCGCTGATCACCGTGGCCGCCGACGGCGAGAACGCCATCGTGGTGGCCGCTGGTGCGAACGCTGCCCGGGAGGAGCTGGAACCCACGCAGCGGGACGTGCTCGCCCGCGCCGGGGCGGTGATCAGCCAGCTCGAGGTGCCCGTCCCGCTGGTGCTGCAGGCGGCCCGGGAACGCCCAGCGGGCTCGCTCTTCCTGCTGAACGCGGCACCGTCGGCAGCGATGACCGATCCGGCCACCGCTGCCGACCTGCTCGCGGTCACTGATGTGCTGGTCGTCAACGAGCACGAGCTGGCCGACATCGCCGGGGACGTCGGCACCGAGGACGCGATCGTGCGGGTTGCCGAACAGGTGCCGGTGCTGATCGTCACCCTCGGGTCGGTGGGCGCCTTGGTGGTGACCGGAAACGAGCGACGACAGGTACCCGCCTTTGACGTGACCGCGGTGGACACCACCGGCGCTGGCGACACGTTCTGTGGGGTGCTCGCCGCCCGGTTGGCTGCGAGCCGCCCGGCAGACGGCGGAGTGCCGGCGATCGAGGCAGTCGCCGACGCCGCCGGTGCGGCCTCCGCCGCCGCAGCCCTGGCGGTGGGTACCGCCGGCGCCCAGAACTCGGTCCCCACCGCTGAGGCGGTTACCGATCTGCTCGCCGGCAGCACTACGGGCCGCTAGCAGCGAGCGCGCTCGGTGCTGCGACTCAGCCGCTCCTGGCTGCGGACTCGGCGCTGCGGCGGTGTTTGCTCGCGGACTGCCCGCCGACCGCAGCCGTGACCAGCAGCCCCGCGACGTCCCGGATCGCCATCTCGATGCGCCCGTACACGCGCGGCGTGAGCAGGGTGGTGCCGTCGAAGTCGCCGGAGGAGGCGAACACTGCGACCGGCAGGGTCATCGCCTGGAAGAAGCCGAACAGTGGCCGCAGCGCATGCTCGAGCACGAGGGCGTGGTGGTCCCCACCGCCGGTGGCAGCCAGCAGCACGGGGGTGTTGGCCAGCGCGTACTGGTCCACCAGGTCGAAGAAGTGCTTGAACAGACCGGTGTACGAGCCGCGGAACACCGGAGTCGCCGCGATCAGGAGGTCCGCAGTCTCCGCCTCCTGCAGCACCGCTTCGACCGCGGGGGCCACCCCCTCGCGCTCGAGCGCGCCGGTGAACTGCTCACCCAGCCGGTAGACGTCGATCCGGCTGGCGTGCACGGCGATGCTGGAGGGTTCCAGCACCTGGCGGAGGGTGTCCACGACCACCTCGGTCAGGCCCACGGTCTTGGACTTCTCGCTGGGGCTGCCGTTGACCACGACCACACGGAGGTTCCCGGGTGCGATGGTTTCGGCAGGGGGGCTCCCACCCGGTGAGCCGGTCGGTGCAGTGGCCGTCATACCGCCGCCCCCTGCCGATCTCCGACCTCGCGCTGCACCACCGGGGCCACCTCGGTCCCGAGCCGCTCGATCGAGGCCAGCACGTCCCGCTGCGGCATGCCCCCGAAGCCGATCTGGACCAGTGCGCGGTCCAGGCCGTAGACCTCGTGGTAGGTCATCAGCTTGTCGATGACCTCCTGCGAGCTGCCGGTCACCAGTACGGCCTGCGGGGAGGTCTGGGCGTCGAAGGCGGTGCGTGGCATCTGGAGGCCCAGGCCTCGCTGGTGGTTGTTCTCCATCATCCCCTGGGCGAAGTAGGGATACATCGTCTCCCGGGCCTCCTGGCTGGTGCGGCCGACGTACCCGTGCAGGTTGATGCTGGTGCGTAGGGCGGCCGGGTCGTGACCGGACTGCTCAGCAGCAGCGTGGTAGAGGGCGATGGTCTGCTCGTGCTGCCGCAGCGGTCCGAGCAGCGCGGCCATCGCCATCGGGAGTCCCAACCGCCCGGTGTTGATCGCCGACGCCGGGGAACCACCGACGCCCACCCAGATGGGCAGCTCCTCCTGCAGTGCCCTGGGGCCGATGTCTGCGGCCTCGAGGCCCGGGCGCAGGGTGCCGTGCCAGGTCACCGGGTTCTCTGCCCGGATCGTCAGCAGCAGGTCGAGCTTCTCCCGGAACAGGTCGGAGTAGTCGGCCAGGTCGTAGCCGAACAGTGGGAAGGACTCGGTGTACGACCCTCGCCCGGCGATGATCTCCGCCCGTCCGCCGGAGAGCTGGTCGATGGTGGCGAACTGCTCCCACACCCGCACCGGGTCGTCGGAGCTGAGCACAGTGACCGCGCTGGACAGCCGGATCTGCTCAGTGGCTTCGGCGGCGGCAGCCAGCATGATCGTCGGCGCGGAGCCGACGAAGTCGGTGCGGTGGTGCTCTCCGACCGCGAACAGGTCCAGCCCGACCTGGTCGGCCAGGCGGGCCTGCTCGATAGTGTCGCGAGCGCGCTGGTGCGCTGAGGGGGAGGTGCCGGTCAGCGGGTCCTCGGTGATCTCGACGAAGGTCATGACGCCGATCTCGAACGGGTGGCGGCGGCTCGTGACCGGCTGCTGGTCGGTGGTGGTCATCACTGGTTCCTCTCGTGGTTCGTGCCAGTCCTGTCGTTAAGTTGCTTGCGCAGGCAACTATTCCCGGTCGGCCGGTCAGGCTGGTTGGACCGGGGACGGCCGCAGCCACGGCGGTAGTGTGTGGCCATGGCGACCCCGGAGCTGACGCCGCTGGAGGACAAGGCGTGGCAGGGCTTCCTCTATCTGCACGACCGGCTCTGGCGGGAGATCGAGGCCGAGCTCGAGGGGGTCGGGGTGAGCATGGCCGAGTACAGCGTGCTGGCGCTGCTTGGGAAGGCCGGCCGTGCCGGGATGCGGATGTCGGAGCTCGCCCAGCGCAGGGTGATGTCCACCGGCGGGTTCAGCCGTCTCACCGACCGGCTGCAGCAGCGCGGTCTGGTGGAGCGGCGGCGCGCCAGCGATGACGGGCGCGGTTACGTCGTCGTGCTCACAGGCGCCGGCCGCACCCTGCTGCGCAAGGCGTGGCGCACCCACTACGCCGAGCTGCGCCGGCTGTTCCTCGACCGGCTGGACGACGGGGACCTGGCCGACCTCGCCCGGATCTGGGAGCGCTTGGATCCGCAGTGGGCGCAGGAGCACGACGCCGGCAGCTGACCGTGTAGCACCCAGTGCTACCTGTTGCCCTGCTGAGGAGATGAGCACGAGACCCGAGATCAGCCAGCGCGACCTGCGCATGCGGTCGAAGGAGATCATGGACGCCCTGGAGCGTGGGCAGACCTTCACGGTCACGCGCGACGGGCGCGGTATCGGTGAGCTGGTGCCGATCCGCGAGCCTCGTCGTTTCGTGTCCCGTGCGCACTTTGCTCGGGCTGCACGGAATGCACCGCAGCTGGACGTCGACGCATTCCGCCGGGACCTCGACGAAGCTGCCGATCCGGAGCTGGACGACCCGTATGCGCGGTGAGCTGAGCCGAGGTTTGCTGGACACCCACATCCTCGTCCTCTGGCAGTCGATCGAGCCTGCGGCGCTGCCGGAGGAGATGGCAATCAGTGCAGTCACCCTGGCCGAGCTCTCCGCGGGGGTTCACCTGGTCAGCGACTCTGCAGCCAGTGAGCGGACGAGACGGCTCGACGTCCTTCAGCGGGCTGAGCACGAGTTTGATCCGATTCCGTTCGGTGCAGACGCCGCGCGCGCCTTCGGACGGCTGAACGCGGCAGTCCGCGAGACCGGCCGGCCCCTTGCCGGCGCACTGCCGATCTGATGATCGCGGCGGTCGCAGCTGCCGAGGGCCTGCCGCTGTACACCGCGAACCCGGACGATTTTCGCGGGCTGGAGGAGACTGTCGAGGTCATCGCAGTGCCGCGCCCGGCATGAGTGATCGGCTACTGCGCCGGTAGATCTCCAGAGGTATCCCCGGTCCGGCCCGGAGGAAAGTGCGCACGCACGGCCTCGTCGATGAGCCGGGCAGCAGTCCGCGCGGTGCGCGAGTCGAGATCCAGGACCGGGTTCAGCTCCACCACGTCTAGCAGCGCCAGCTTCCCGGTCCCGGCGGCCGCGCGTACGGCTGCGCTCACCAGGTGGATACCCACACCGAAGGCCGCCGGCGCGGAGACACCCGGTGCCACGCTCGCCGGCAGCACGTCCAGGTCGATGGTCAGGTACAGCAGGTCCAGGTCCCGGGCGAAGTCTTCGACGAGCTCGGTGATCCCGGTCTCGCCGCCGCGCCAGCAGTCCACGTCGGTCAGCCAGGCCACACCCAGCTCGCGCGCCGTGTCGAACAGCACCGGCGTGTTCGAGGGCTCAGCGATGCCGATGACGGCGTAACGCAGCTCCCGCTCGGCCGCTCGCTCCGCCTCGGCCATCTGCCAGAACGGAGTGCCGGAGGTGGGCCGGTCCTCCCGGCGCAGGTCGAAGTGCGCGTCCAGGTTCAGCACTCCCCATCGCGGTCGCTCGCCGGCGCGGGGCGCCATCCGCTGCGCGGCCATCAGTCCCCGGTAGGAGGCCCAGGCGGTCTCGTGGCCGCCACCGAGCACGATCGCCAGCTGGCACCCCGGCGCGTCCAGCATCGTGGTGATCGTCTCGGCCGCCTCCGCCTGCCCGGTCTCCAGGTCTTCTCCGCCGGTGACGGCGTCACCATGGTCGACCAGGCCCGTCACCTGCTGTGCCAGGTCACCGTGCAGGGCCAGCGGGGCGAGCACCCGGCGCAGCGCTGCCGGTCCCTGGCGAGCACCGGGCCGGCCACCGTTGCGGCGCACCCCCTCGTCGGAGCAGAAGCCGAGCAGACCGATATGGTCACCACCGCCTGTTGCCAGCCAGTGGGCTGCTGGCTGCACCAGCTGGTGCCAGCGGGCGTGCTCCGGGCCGTCGCCGTCGTACCGGCCGGTCCACTCCGGTGCGAGCCGTGCCCCGTCCGAGGTGCCCTCTGCGGCGTCCATGACCACCACCGTATCCACCAGCGATGCTCGAGGGCGCGGTGCTACCGTGAAGTCCGTCGGTGGCATGGGCGCGCGGACGCGCCGGAGCAGCGTGCGGAGGTGAGGGATGGGCCTCGACGGAGCGCGAGAGGTGCGGGCGCCCCGCGGCACCCACCTGACCGCGAGGTCGTGGCAGACCGAGGCGCCGCTGCGGATGCTGCAGAACAACCTGGATCCCGAGGTCGCCGAACGACCTGACGACCTGGTCGTCTACGGCGGCACCGGCCGCGCCGCACGCTCCTGGGCCGCCTTCGACGCGATCGTCGCCTCGCTGCAAGACCTGGAGAGCGACGAGACGCTGCTGGTGCAGTCCGGAAAACCGGTCGGCATCCTGCGCACCCACGAGTGGGCGCCCCGGGTGCTGATCGCCAGCTCCAACCTGGTCGGGGACTGGGCCACCTGGGAAGAGTTCCGCCGCCTGGAGGCCGAAGGACTGATCATGTACGGCCAGATGACCGCCGGCTCGTGGATCTACATCGCCACCCAGGGCATCCTGCAGGGCACCTTCGAGACGTTCGCCGCTGTGGCCCGGAAACGCTTCGGCGGCACCCTCGCCGGCACGCTCACCCTCACCGGCGGCTGCGGCGGCATGGGTGGCGCGCAACCGTTGGCCGTCACCCTGAACAACGGGGTAGCGATCGTGGTGGACGTGGACTCCTCCCGGATGCAGCGGCGCGTGGACAAGCGCTACCTCGACCTGATGGCCACCGACCTGGACGACGCCGTCGCCCGGGCGAACACAGCAGTCGCGGCGAAGACCCCGCTGTCCATCGGCGTGGTCGGCAACGCCGCGCAGATCTTCCCCGAGATGCTCCGCCGGCACCGGGCGGGCCAGGTGCGGGTGGACGTGGTCACCGACCAGACCAGTGCGCACGACCCGCTCAGCTACCTGCCGCTGGAGGTGGCGCTCGAGGACTGGCAGCAGGAGGCCGAGGCCGACCCGGACGGGTTCACCACGAAGGCCCAGGCCTCGATGGCCCGGCACGTGCAGGCGATGGTCGGCTTCGCCGACGACGGTGCCGAGGTGTTCGACTACGGCAACTCCATCCGCGACGAGGCCCGCCGCGGCGGCTGCGAGCGGGCGTTCGCCTTCCCCGGCTTCGTGCCCGCCTACATCCGCCCCCTGTTCTGCGAAGGACTCGGACCGTTCCGCTGGGTGGCGCTCTCCGGCGACCCGGAGGACATCCACACCACCGACCAGGCGCTGAAGGAGCTGTTCCCCGACAACGAGCACCTGCACCGGTGGTTGGACGCCGCCGCCGAGCACGTCGAGTTCGAGGGGCTGCCGGCACGGATCTGCTGGCTCGGGCTGGGGGAGCGGGACCGGGCCGGTGTGCTGTTCAACGACCTGGTGCGCGAGGGGAAGGTGTCCGCACCGATCGTCATCGGCCGCGACCACCTGGACTCCGGCTCCGTGGCCTCCCCGTACCGGGAGACCGAGGGCATGCTGGACGGCTCGGACGCGATCGCCGACTGGCCGCTGCTGAACGCGCTGCTGTCCACCAGCTCCGGCGCCACCTGGGTCTCGATCCACCACGGCGGCGGTGTGGGCATCGGCCGGTCTATCCACGCCGGCCAGGTCGGCGTGGCCGACGGCACCGACCTGGCCGAGCAGAAGCTGCGCCGCCTGCTGACCAACGACCCCGCCAGCGGTGTGCTCCGGCACGTGGACGCCGGCTACTCCCAGGCCGCACAGGTGGCCCGCCACCGCGGCCTGCAGGTGCCGATGCCGCCCCGGCTGCGCGACTGATGACCAGCACCCTGCTCACCGGGATCCGCGAGCTGTGGACCTTCGACCCCGCCCTCGAGCAGGGCACAGAACCTCCGGTGACCGGCGCGACCGAGGGGCAGGTGGCGCGGGAAGCCGCCCTCGTCATCGACGGCGAGCACGTCGCCTGGACCGGGCCGCAGGGCCGTGCCCCGGCCGCGGACGACCGGGTGGACCTCGGCGGGCGCACCGTGCTGCCCGGCTGGGTGGACTCCCACACCCACCTGGCCTTCGCCGGCGACCGGGCCGCAGAGTTCGAGGCCCGGATGGCCGGCCGGCCCTACGCCGCCGGCGGCATCGGCATCACCACCACCGCCACCCGAGCCACCGACACCGAGACGCTCACCGGCCTGGTCCGGGCCCGGATCGCCGAGGCCCACCGCGGCGGCACCACCTGCCTGGAGACCAAGACCGGTTACGGGCTCACCCTCACCGAGGAGACCCGGGCAGCCCACCTGCTCGCCGACCTGGTCACCGCCGGTGAGCTGGACGAGGTCACCTTCCTCGGCGCCCACCTGGTGCCACCGGAGCATGACGGGCAGGAGGGGCGCCCCGGCGCCGAGCAGTACGTGGACCTGGTCACCGGGCCGATGCTCGAGGCCGTCCGCGACCTGGTGCGCTGGGCGGACGTGTTCTGCGAGCAGGGCGCCTTCGACCTCGACCAGACCGACCGCATCCTGCGCGCCGCGACCCGCGCCGGCCTCGGGCTGCGGGTGCACGCCCACCAGCTGGGCCGCTCCGGTGTGGTCGCCCTCGCCTGTGCGTACCGGGCCGCCAGCGTCGACCACCTGAACCACCTGGACGAGGCCGACATCGAGGCGCTCGCGGCCACCAGCACCCGCCAGCTGCGCCCCATCCCCGGTGCGGGCACTACGCCCGGAGGCTGCGCCGTCGACCAGGGGCCCACAGTGGCGACCGTGCTGCCCGCCTGTGACCTGTCCACCCGGGCGCCGCTGGCGCCGGCCCGGGCACTGCTCGACGGCGGAGCGCACCTGGCGATCGCCTCGAACTGCAACCCGGGCACCAGCTACACCTCCTCGATGTCCTTCTGCGTCACCACGGCGGTGCTGCAGCAGCAGCTGAGCATCGCGGAGGCGCTGCGGGCCGCCACTCGCGGTGGGGCGCTCGCCCTGCGCCGCGGCGACGTCGGGCATCTCGGCCTCGGCGCCCGCGCGGACCTGCACGTGCTGGACGCCCCGGCCGCCATCCATCTCGCCTACCGGCCCGGAATGCCGCTCACCCATGCGGTCTGGCGGGCCGGGCGGCGTGTCGTCTGACCGGTTCCCCCACCCCAAGGAGACCTTCGTGACCGACTCTGCCCCCGCCGTCGTGCTGTCCGCCGAGGGGCTCACCCCCGCCCAGGTGAGCGCCGTGGCCCGCGACCGTGCCGCCGTCGAGCTCGACCCGGCGATGCTGGCCCACCTGGACCGGGTGCGTGCGCACGTGGCCGACCTCGCCGCCGGGGACCAGCCGGTGTACGGGGTGTCCACCGGGTTCGGCGCGCTCGCCGACACCCCGATCGCCCCCGAGCGGCGCACCGCGCTGCAGCGCTCGTTGATCCGCTCGCACGCCGCCGGCACCGGGCCCGAGGTGGAGCCGGAGGTGGTGCGCGCACTGATGCTGCTGCGCGCCCGCAGCCTGGCCAAGGGGCGCTCGGGGGTGCGACCGGTCGTGGTGGAGACGATCGTGGCGGTGCTGAACGCCGGTATCACCCCGGTGGTGCACGAGTACGGGTCGCTCGGCTGCTCCGGCGACCTCGCCCCGTTGGCGCACTGCGCGCTGGTGCTGCTCGGCGAGGGTCGGGCGCGCGATGCCGCCGGGCAGGAGCGGCCGGTGCCCGAGCTGCTCGCCGCAGCTGGCATCGTCCCGGTCGAGCTGGCCGAGAAGGAGGGGCTGGCGCTGATCAACGGCACCGACGGGATGCTCGG
>DATGRZ010000292.1:0-7033 GCA_035303065.1 Ruania sp. | reverse complement strand
GGACTTCGCCGCCTTCTCCGGGCACAAGATGCTCGGCCCCACCGGGATCGGCGCCCTGTACGGGCGCCGTGAGCTGCTCGAGGCCATGCCCCCGGTGCTCACCGGCGGGTCCATGGTCGAGGTGGTCACGATGACCTCGGCCACCTACGCCCCACCGCCGCTGCGGTTCGAGGCCGGTACCCAGATGGTCGCCCAGAGCGTGGGCTGGCAGGCGGCCGCCGCCTACCTGGCCGAGCTCGGCATGTCCGCGCTGGCAGCCCACGAGGCCGAGCTGACCGCGCACCTGCTCGAGCGGGTGCGAACCACCGACGGGGTGCACATCCTCGGCCCGAGCACACCGCAGGACCGGATCGGGGTGGTCGCGTTCGTCGTGGACGGGGTGCACCCGCACGATGTCGGCCAGCTGCTGGACGATGCGGGGATCGCGATCCGGGTGGGGCACCACTGCGCGCAGCCGCTGCACCGCCGCCTGGGCGCGCAGTCCTCGGCGCGTGCGTCGGTCGGTGTGCACACCACCATCGAGGAGATCGACCACTTCGCCGACCACCTCGCCCGGGTCCAGGAGTTCTTCGGGAGGCCGTGATGAACGACGCGATGACCCAGCTCTACCAGCAGGTGATCCTGGACCACGCCCGGGAACGGCACGGGTACGGTCTGGTCGCCGGGCACGCGGGGGAGTCCTTCCAGGTCAACCCCACGTGCGGTGACGAGATCCGGTTGCGGGTGCACCTGGACATCACCGGCCCGGCCCCGGTGATCGAGAGGGTCAGCTGGGAGGGGATGGGCTGCTCCATCTCCCAGGCGTCAGCCTCTGTGCTCACCGACCTGGTGCGCGGAGCGGACGTCGCCCGGGCGGACCAGCTGGCCGAGACCTTCCGAGAGCTGATGAACAGCCGGGGCCGCTCGCTGGCAGCGGGCAAGGATGAGATGCTGGGAGATGCGGCCGCCTTCACCGGTGTGGCGCAGTATCCGGCCCGGATCAAGTGCGCCCTGCTCGGCTGGATGGCCTTGCGGGACGCGCTCGCCCACGCAGTGACCCAGGCGCCACCCGCCGAGGAGAAGAACGGGATGAACAACGATGACTGAGACCACCAACGACCTGAGCGCGGTGCCCACCGCCGCCGATGTGGAAGAAGCCCTGCGGGACGTGATCGACCCGGAGCTGGGGATCAACGTCGTCGACCTGGGTCTGGTCTACGGCGTGACCATCGACCAGACCAACACCGCAGTGGTCGACATGACCCTGACGTCGGCCGCCTGCCCGCTGACCGACATGATCGAGGACCAGGCGACCCAGGCGGTGGAGGGGATCGCCGCCGGTCTGCGGATCAACTGGGTGTGGATGCCGCCGTGGGGTCCGGAGAAGATCACCGAGGACGGCCGCGAGCAGCTGCGGGCGCTCGGTTTCAACGTCTGACCGGGCTCGACCCTGCGCTGGAGCGCTGCTACCCCCCTGCTGGAGGGCTGCTAGTGGGCGCTCTGCTCCTCACCGTCGAGGGCGACCAGGGTGGTCTCGGTGATCACCTCGGCGAGGTTCTCGGTGAGCAGTGCGTCGACCACCTCGGCGACCGGGGCCATCGCATCGTCCACCTCCAGCAGCACCGGGTAGCGCGCGGCGACCATCGCCAGCAGCTGCCGCACCGCCGCCCGCGACCGGGCGGCGGGCAGCTCGGTGTCATAGCCGACCAGCAGCTCGGTGTCCCGCCGCGGGGCCGCCTCGGTCTCCTCGGCCGGTGCCGGGTAGGAGACCGCGAACGCGAGCACCGAACCACCCAGCTCACCGGCCCGGTCCCGCAGCACCACTGCCCCGTGCGCACCGGTCTGCGGAGCCAGGAGCAGGTCCTGGGCCCGGCCCAGGGTCATCTCTGCCGGGTCCCAGCCGGCGTGCACCCGGTCGTAGTAGGCAGCCACCAGCTTCGTCAGCTCCACGCTGCCGGTGGCCAGGTCCTCCAGTACCGGCCCGGCTGGACCGAACATCGGCTCGGGCAGCGCTCCGGCGGCGAGGTGCACCATCCGGGAGCGCTGGATCGCCGTCATGCCCAGCGCCTCGGTGAAGCCTGCTGCGGCCGGGTCCTCGGTGGTGTACCGGGACCGCAGGGCGGTCACTCCTGACGGCGCAGCCTCCTGGCGTAGCCGGTGTACCAGCTCCGTAGCGATCCCCTGGCGTCGGTGGGTCGGGGCCACCTCCACGTAGAGCCACAGCCGGGTGGGGTGCAGGCGGGCCTCGCTGACGGCCGCCGCGGCCACGACCTGCTCACCGTCGGTGGCCACCAGGCACCGGCGCCACGGGTCGGGAGCGTCCGGGCCGAGCAGTGGACGGTCCACGGCCGACTGTGGGGTGTCCACCTCGCCGAGCGTCTTACGGGCGGCGACCTCGTCGCCTTCCTGCCACGGGCGGTAGCTGATCGTCATATCCTCCAGTATCGCGGGGTGCGCAACCTCACCGGCCGGGTGCGGAAATCCCGTTGGGTCGGGGCGGGCGGCGGCGGTAGAGTCCGACCAGTGATCAGTGCGCAAGACGTGGAGCTCCGTATCGGGGCTCGTCAGCTCTTGGTGGGGGCCACCTTCCGCATCAACCCCGGGGACCGGATCGGTCTGGTCGGGCGCAACGGTGCCGGCAAGACCACCCTGACCCGCATGCTCGCCGGGGAGGGCCAGCCCACCGGCGGGGCGATCAGCAGCACCGGCACCGTCGGCTACCTGCCGCAGGATCCGCGGACCGGCGACCTGGACCAGCTTGCTCAGGACCGGGTGCTCTCCGCGCGCAACCTGCACGAGGTGGTCCGCCGGATCCGCCGCGCCGAGGCGGACATGGCCAGTGAGGACGAGGTGCTGCGGGAGAAGGCGATGGCCCGCTACACCCGCTTGGACGCGGAGTTCAGTGCACAGGGCGGTTGGGCTGCGGAGAGCGAGGCAGCCAGGATCACCTCGAACCTGGGCCTGCCTACCCGGGTGCTGTCCCAACCGCTGCGCACTCTCTCCGGCGGGCAGCGGCGCCGGGTGGAGCTGGCCCGGATCCTGTTCTCCGACTCCCAGACGCTGCTGCTGGACGAGCCGACCAACCACCTGGACGCCGACTCGATCGCCTGGCTGCGGGAGTTCCTCGCCGTCTACCCGGGTGGTTTTATCGTCATCAGCCACGACACCGGCCTGCTCCGGCAGACGGTGAACAAGGTGTTCCACCTGGACGCGAACCGATCGGCGTTGGACGTGTACAACCTCGGCTGGGACGCCTACCTCGCCCAGCGGGAGACCGACGAGCGGCGTCGCCGCCGGGAACGGGCGAACGCGGAGAAGAAGGCATCTGCGCTGCTTGCCCAGGCGGACAAGATGCGCGCCAAGGCCACCAAGGCGGTCGCCGCGCAGAACATGGCCCGCCGTGCCGAGCGGATGCTCTCCGGCCTGGAGGACGTGCGCACCGCGGACAAGGTCGCCAAGCTCCGGTTCCCGGACCCGGCGCCGTGCGGACGCACCCCCTTGCGTGCCCAGGGGCTGAGCAAGTCCTACGGGTCGCAAGAGGTGTTCACCGACGTCGACCTCGCGATCGACCGGGGCAGCAAGGTGGTGGTGCTCGGCCTCAACGGTGCCGGCAAGACCACGCTGCTGCGGCTGCTGGCCGGCATCGAGCCCAGCGACACCGGTGAGGTGCTGCCCGGGCACGGGCTGAAGATCGGCTACTACGCCCAGGAGCACGAGACCCTGGACATCTCGCGCACCGTGGTGGAGAACCTGCGCAGCGCAGCCCCGGACCTGACCGACACCCAGGTGCGTAGCGTGCTCGGCTCGTTCCTGTTCTCCGGGGAGGACGCGGACAAGCCGGCCGGGGTACTCTCCGGCGGGGAGAAGACACGGCTGGCGCTCGCACTGCTGGTGGTCTCCGCGGCGAACGTGCTGCTGCTGGACGAACCGACGAACAACCTCGACCCCGCCAGCCGGCAGGAGATCCTCGCCGCGCTGCGTTCGTTCACCGGTGCCGTGGTGCTGGTCACCCACGACGAAGGTGCCGTCGAGGCGCTGCAACCGGAACGGGTGCTGCTGCTCCCGGACGGCGACGAGGACCTGTGGGGCGAGTCCTACCTGGAGCTGGTGTCGCTGGCCTGAGTGCCGTGCTGCTCGTCCAGCTGGGCGTCGATGAGGGCATCCTCCTCGACGTCGTCGGCGAACGTGAACCGGCGGCGTGGCCGCGCGGCCTGCGCCGGCCGGGCTGACCGCTCTGCGCTGCTCGGAGCAGGGCCGGCCCCCTCGCGGGCAGGGGCGGCCCCAGCGTTCTCCTGCGCCTCGGCTTCCCGCCGGGCCAGCACCACGTAGCCCACCCAGGCGCCGATGCCGAACACCCACCACTGGAACGTGTAGGAGAGATGATTGCCCAGGTCGGTGGACGGACGCGGCAGTGGTGCCGGGGGCTCGGCGACCGCCGGACTCTCGCTGGCCAACGTGCCGTAGGCGCCGGTGACCAGCTCTGCTGTGCGGAGGTCCACCCCTGCGGCACTGCTGGGCTCAGACTCGACTGCCTGCAGCGTGTCCAGCACCTGCTCCGGGTGCAGCCGGTGCAGCAGTCCGGGGCCCAGGTCGCGGTCGCTGGCCGGTTCAGCAGCGCGCAGCCGCACGGTCATCGTCACCTCACCGGTGGGCAGCTCGGCTTGCGCGGAATGGTCGGCGAACGCGTTCGTCGGGTACCAGCCACGGTCCACCACGAGCAACCAGGTGCCCTGGTCCGTCTCCGCTGCGAACACACCGATCACGTGGTCGGCGGCCGAACCCTCGATCGGACGCTGCGGAAGACTCAGCGACGGCCGCAGGTAGCGCCCGTGCAGCTCCACGGTGCGCCAGGTGTCCCCGTGCGCCAGGGTCGCCTGTGCCTCGGGCAACAGGTCAGTGATGACCGCCGGTGGTGCGTCATAGTTCGCGGCGACCAGCTCGGCCTGGTCCGCCTTGTGCTCGTACCGGCTCAGCTGCCAACGCCCGAGCAGCACACAGGCGATGCTGATCGTCAGCGCCAGTGCCGCGATGCCCAACCAGCGGCCGCTGCGCAGGAAGGCATACCGGCCCCTCATGTGTCATCGGGCAGGTCCGCCACGCTGACCGTCTCCCGCAGGAACGACCGGGCGGACAGGAAGTTCTCTAGGTGGGTGCGGTGCGCATCGCAGGCCAGCCAGGTCTTGCGGCGCTCGGTGGTGTGCAGCTTCGGGTTGTTCCACCGCAGCGCCCACTCGGCCACCTCGCGGCAACCCTTGGCACTGCACATCAGCTCGCTCATCGCACCTGCCCCGGAGTGTCGCGGTCTGGCTGGTCGGCGGCCGGAAGTCCCTCTGCGTTCACCATCGAGGCCCTGACGGGCCGCCGGTCGCCACCAGCATTGGCCAGCAGCACCGCGATCAGCGGCAGCACTGCGGCGAGCGCCACGCACACCCACCGGAACCAGCCGTCCACGAAGATGGCCCCGATGAAGCATGCCGTGCGGATCCCCATGGTGATCAGGTAGCGCCTGATCTTTTCCCGGGTCTGCTCGCTGTGCGGGCGCCCGGCCGTGGTGATCGCTTGAACCTCAGGCACTCTTCCAGCCTACGCCGTTCTGGGGCACCTCCGCGCGCGGGCGGCCCGAAGCCGGCCGGTACACCCGGCGGGGTGGGGTCCGGAGCGTGGTGGCTGGCCCGGCAGCACCGCATTTCGCGCTAGCGTGTGCGAGCAGCGATGAGTGAGCACGTCGAACGGAGCAGCGCAGTGACCCAGGACACCGCCCCCCGCACCGCCGTGGTGACCGGGGCGAACCGAGGTATCGGATCGGCGATCGCCCAGCGGCTGGTCGACGAGGGATACCAGGTGGCCGGCATCTCCCGCAGCGGCGACGCACCCGAGGGCGTGTTCGGCGTCAGCGGGGACATGCGGGACTCCGCTTCGGTCGATGCTGCGTTCGCGGCCATCGAGGAGCACCAGGGCCCCACTGAGGTGCTCGTCGCCAACGCCGGCATCAATCGGGACACGCTGGTGATGCGGATGACCGACGAAGAGTTCACCGATGTGGTGGACGTCAACCTCACCGGTGTGTTCCGGTGCGTGCGTCGCGCGGCCAAGGGCATGATCCGCCGCCGCAGCGGGCGGATCGTGCTGATCTCCTCCGTGGTCGGGCTGTATGGCTCACCGGGCCAGGTGAACTACGCCGCCACCAAGGCAGGTCTGGTCGGCATCGCCCGGTCGGTCACCCGCGAGCTGGGTGCACGCGGCATCACCGCCAACGTGGTAGCCCCCGGGTTCATCGAGACTGCGATGACCGAGGATCTGCCGGAGGCAACGCAGAAGCAGTACCTCGCGGCCATCCCGGCCGCCCGGTTCGGTCAGGTCGAGGACGTCGCCGACGCTGTGACGTACCTGGCCTCACCTGGCGCCGGGTACATCAGTGGGGCCGTGGTGCCGGTCGACGGCGGTCTGGGCATGGGGCACTGAACCTCACCTGTTCGATCACGAGAGGAAGGCAAGGCAGATGGCTCTGCTGGACGGTAAGAAGATCCTCGTCACCGGCGTGCTGATGGAGAGCTCCATCGCGTTCACCGTGGCCAGGCTGGCACAGGAGCAGGGCGCCCAGGTGGTGCTCTCCTCCTTTGGCCGCCAGCTCCGGCTCACCCAGGCGATCGCTCGCAGGCTGCCGGAGCCGGCGCCGGTGGTCCAGCTCGACGTCACCGACGCAGGCGACCTCGCGGCGCTCGCTGACCGCGTCGGTGAGCATGTCGACCACCTGGACGGGGTGGTGCACTCGATCGGGTTCGCCCCACAGACCGTGATGGGCGGCAACTTCCTGGCTGGACAGTGGCCGGACGTGGCCACTGCGCTGGAGGTCTCCGCCTACTCGTTGAAGTCGCTCTCCGTGGCCACCCGGCCGCTGATGGGTCGCGGCTCGTCCGTGGTCGGCCTGACGTTCGACGCCCAGTACGCCTGGCCCGTCTACGACTGGATGGGCGTGGCCAAGGCCGCCCTGGAGTCCACCGCCCGCTACCTGGCCCGTGACCTGGGCCCGGAGGGCATCCGGGTGAACCTGGTC
>DATGRZ010000291.1:0-2851 GCA_035303065.1 Ruania sp. | reverse complement strand
CACCAGATCCGGCTGGCCGAGCACGAGATGCCCGGTCTGATGGCGCTGCGGGCCGAGTATGCCGGCAGCCAGCCGTTGCGCGGGGCGCGGATCGCCGGCTCGCTGCACATGACCGTGCAGACCGCCGTGCTGATCGAGACCCTCACCGCGCTCGGGGCGCAGGTGCGCTGGGCCTCCTGCAACATCTTCTCCACCCAGGACGAGGCCGCCGCAGCCGTGGTCGTCGGTCCGGACGGCACCCCGGAGGACCCGCGCGGTGCCGCCGTGTTCGCCTGGAAGGGTGAGACCCTGACCGAGTACTGGGACTGCGCCGAGCAGATCCTGCTCTGGCCCGACGGCGGCCCCAACCTCATCCTGGACGACGGCGGCGATGCCACCATGCTGGTGCACGAGGGCCGCCGGCTCGAGGCCGCCGGTGCCGTGCCGCCGGCGCCGCAGCCCGGGGACACCGACTACTCCGAGGAGAAGGTGGTCTTCCTCGACGTCATCCGCCGCTCCCTGGCCACCGACCCGACCCGCTGGCAGACCGTGGCCGCCGGCATCCGCGGAGTCAGCGAGGAGACCACCACCGGGGTGCACCGCCTCTACCAGCTGGCCGCCGCCGGACAGCTGCTGTTCCCCGCGATCAACGTCAACGACTCGGTCACCAAGTCCAAGTTCGACAACAAGTACGGCATCCGACACTCCCTGCCGGACGGGCTGAACCGCGCCACCGACACCCTGATCGGCGGGAAGGTGGCCGTAGTCTGCGGCTACGGGGACGTGGGCAAGGGCGCAGCGGAGTCGCTGCGCGGGCAGGGTGCGCGCGTGGTGGTCACCGAGATCGACCCGATCTGCGCGCTGCAGGCCGCGATGGACGGCTACCAGGTGGCCCGGTTGGAGTCGGTGCTGGACCAGGGCGACTTCTTCATCACCACCACCGGCAACGTGGACGTGATCACCACCGAGCACCTGGCCGGGATGAAGGACAAGGCCGTGGTCGGCAACGTGGGGCACTTCGACAACGAGATCGACATCGCCGGGCTGTCCCGCCTGCCGGGAGTGACCCGCACCGAGATCAAGCCACAGGTGCACGAGTGGACCTTCCCGGCCACCGCCGAGCGGGAGGAGCACTCCATCATCGTGCTCTCCGAGGGCCGGCTGCTGAACCTGGGGAACGCCACCGGGCACCCCTCGTTCGTGATGAGCAACTCCTTCGCCAACCAGGTGATCGCCCAGATGGAGCTGTTCGACCCGGAGAAGGACTACGACCTGACCGTGCACCGGCTGCCGAAGGTGCTGGACGAGAAGGTCGCCCGGCTGCACCTGGACGCGCTCGGGGCGGATCTGACCGAGCTGACCAAGGAGCAGGCTGAGTACATCGACGTGGACGTAGCCGGGCCGTACAAGCCCGAGCACTACCGCTACTGAGAGAGCTGGCGTGAGGGAGAAGACCGACCGAAAGCGTGCCGAGAAGAAGCCGACCGAGGCGGGGGACACCGCGCCGGGAGGGGACGGTGAGCCGCGCGCGGACAGCGCGACGCGTGGGGACGACTCCACGGCGTTGTTCTCCGGCCTGACCCCCGGCGGAGAGCGGAACTTCCTGGACACCCTGCGCGGGGAGACCATCGGCGGGGTGCTGCTGATCATCGGCGCCGTGGCAGCGCTGGTCTGGGCGAACTCGCCCTGGCAGGACAGCTACACCGCGATCCGGGACACCCGGCTGATCATCGACCCGATCAGCCTGGACCTGAGCGTGGGGGAGTGGGCCGCCGACGGTCTGCTGGCGGTGTTCTTCTTCGTGGTGGGGGTGGAGCTGAAACGGGAGATCGTCACCGGCGAGCTGCGGCGGATGTCCACGGCGATCGTGCCGGTGGCCGCCGCTGTGGGCGGGATGGCCGCGCCGGCGCTGATCTTCCTCGGTGTGAACCTCACCATGGCCGACGGCGCCCCGGAGGGGTGGGCGATTCCCACCGCCACCGACATCGCCTTCGCCGTGACCGTGCTCGCCCTGGTCGCCAAGTGGTTGCCGACGGCGTTGCGTGCGTTCCTGCTCACCCTCGCCGTGGTGGACGACCTGCTGGCGATCATCATCATCGCGGTCGCCTACTCCGAGTCCCTCGCCCTGCTCTGGCTGCTGGCCGTGGCGGCGTGCGTGGCGCTGTTCTCCTTGCTGGTGCGGCGCGGGATCACCGCGTGGTGGGTGCTGCTGCCGCTGGGACTGCTCGCCTGGTACTTCATGCACGCCTCCGGGGTGCACGCCACCATCGCGGGCGTGGCCCTGGGCCTGGCCACACCGGCCCTGCCGCTGAAGAGCAAGGCCGCCGAGCGGGCTCCGGTGCGGGCGGCCGAGGAGTCCCCGGCCGCCTACTTCGAGCACGTCTGGCGGCCTGCGTCGGCCGGGTTCGTGGTGCCGGTGTTCGCGCTGTTCACCGCCGGGGTGACCGTGGACCCGACCGTGCTCGGGGAGGCGGTGGCCGACCCGGTCGCGATCGGTGTGGCGCTGGGCCTGGTGCTCGGCAAACCGGTGGGCATCCTGCTGGCCACCTGGCTGATCACCCGCACCCGGCACGCGAACCTGGCCCGCGGTCTGGGCTGGATGGACATCGGCGCGATGGGGGTGCTCGCCGGCATCGGGTTCACGGTGTCGCTGCTGGTGGCCGAGCTCGCCTTCGGGGTGGGGCACCCGCGCGACGAGCACGCCAAGATCGCGGTGCTGTCCGCCTCGATGTTCGCCGCGCTGGTGGGCAGCGGGCTGCTCTGGTGGCGGGGGAAGGTGCACCACCGCCGCGGCGACGTCACCCCGACCCCATCCGGCTGAATCGAATCAGTCGTGAGTTGCCACGTGGAGTCGTGCTCCCGGGTATCGCCC
>DATGRZ010000290.1:0-3152 GCA_035303065.1 Ruania sp. | reverse complement strand
GTCGTCATGGTGCCAGCGTGCCAGGGAGCACTGACATCGAGGGGTCAAAGCAGCAGCGTGGCGGCCGCCAGGGCCACGGCGCCCAGCAGCAGGCCGGCCGGCAGGGCGTCCACACGGTGCTCGGCGCGGGTGGGGTCCCCGGCCGAGCCGGTGCGGTGCTCCTCGATGATTCCCGCCGCCACCCCGGGGTCGCTGCCGCCGGGCACCGCCGACTCGACGGTGGCGAGGTCCGGCAGCGGGGGAGAGGTGCGGTTGGTGGAGGTCCAGCGCCGGATCGTGCTGCGGGCCGGCAGGGCCCACGCGCTCACCGCCCGCTGCGGGGTGCTCAGCTCCAGTCCCCAGCGCGTGCGGGTGCCGGTGATCGCTGCCCAGGGCAGCCACGAGGTGCTCACCACGTTGACCACCTCCACGCCACCGGGCCGCACGCGCACCTCGGGACGCCAGAACAGTGCCCAGCCCGCCACCGCCAGGGCCAGCGGCAGCGCTCCGTAGCGGATCACCTCGGCAAGCCCGCCGTGGCTGAGGAACGCCACGAGCAACGCCCCGGCGATCACCCAGGAGCCGACCGCGTACCCGCGCGACGCCGCGGCGCGGAAGATGATGCCCGATCTCACCGGTCCATCATCGCAGGCCGGAGTACGGCCCAGCGCTTGCCGCCCGGCCGGCTCCCGCACCGATGCGGCGGCACGGCCCGGCCCGGCTCGGTGGGTGCGGGTGGCGGCGCGGTCCGGTTCAGCCGTCCTGGGGCGGTTCGCCCGGCTGGCTGGTGACGGTGGTGAGGAGGAAGACCGAGTCCTCCAGGGCGAGGACGGCGTGGCGCTGGTGGGTCAGCACCTGCAGCTCACCGGCCGCGATCACCGGGTCGCCCTCGCCGGTGACCCGTACCCGGCCCACGAGCACCTGGATGCTCGCGGCGTGCGGGGAGTTGTGCTCGGCCAGCTCAGTGCCCTCCCGCAGCGCGAGGATGGATTGGCGCAGGACGCCGTCGCGGAGCACGAGCTCGGCGCTGCGGCCGTGCTCGCTGTCACGCGCGGCCTGCAGGTGGGAGCTGGTCAGGGCAGTGAGGTCGGGCATCGGTCCTCCTCGGCAGCAGGGCGTATGCCTCACCGTGGCACACGCGCGCACCTGCGGCACCCGAAACGTGCGCCGTCTGCGGCAGCTGAAAGTGCGCCGTCTGCGGCAGCTGAGAGGGCGCCGTCTACGGCACCCGAGCGCGCGCCGTCTACGACACCCGAGGTGCGCCGTTTACGACACCTGAACGTGCGCCGTCCGAGGACAGCCCAGGTCCCAACCAGCCGACCGGCCTCGAGCACTCAGGCCCGCGCACCGTGCCAGGTCCAGGGTGCGCGCAGCACCATCTCCAGCGGCCCGCGCGACCAGTACCGCCGCCACAACCACGCCCCGGCGAGCGCCCCCACCACCAGGGCGGCGCTGAGCACCACTCCCTGGAGGGGGTCGTGCGGCCACGGGCGCACCCAGTCGAGCACCAGCAGGTGGACCACGTAGAAGGTGAGGGAGAGCTGGCCAAGCGGCGCCAGCACGCGGAGGGGGCCGCGATGCAGCCAGCGTTCAGCCGCCAGGCACAGTGCCAGCACCAGTGCCGAGGCCGCGGTGCCGCCGATCAGCCACAGCGGCATCTGGCCGTGCGGGGCGTCGGTGAGCAGCAGCTCCCAGGACAGGTCCCCGACCGGCCCGCCACGGACCCAGCCGACCACCCGGGCGGCGAGCACCGCGACCAGCGCCACGGTCCCGCCGGTCAGCGCCATCACCCGGATCACCCGCATGTCGGTGAGCGTGCGCCGGCCCAGCCACATCCCCAGCGCGAACGGCCCGACCCAGGTGATGAGCGGGTAGGGGCCGGTGACCACGACGCCGGCGAGCACCTGCGCGGGTGAGTCACCCAGCTCGGGAGCACCACCGGTGAACGGGTTCCCGCGGCCCAGCTGCACCCCCAGCCACAGCATCGGTCCGGCGATGACGCCGGCCCCGGCCAGCGTGAGCAGCACCGTGTCCCGGGCCCGCACGAGCACGCCGGCCAGCAGGAAGAGGAAGGCGTAGACCGGCAGGATCACGTTGGCCTGGTGGTCCAGCAGCTGCAGCGCCAGGCCACCGACGAGCAGCAGGCCGCTGCGCCAGGCCAACGCTCCCCACATGGCACGCCTGCCGGTGGCGCGCTGGCGGACGCGTCGGGTCATGAGGGAGAAGCCGATCCCGGCAAGCAGTACGAACAGGATCGAGGCGCGTCCGTGCGGCAGCAGGTACAGCGAGGCGCCCGGCGAGTCGTCCTTAGGACCGACGTTCACCGTGACCATCCCGATGATCGCCAGGCAGCGGGCGACGTCCAGCGCGAGCACCCGCCCACGCTGTGACCCGGCAGATGAGGCGCCGGACCGAGCGGTGAAACGCGCGGTGTCGGCCACGTCCCCCTCCGATCTGCTGCCGGCGTGCACGCCGACGAACTGCTCCTACCGTAGAGAGTCGATCGAAGGAGGCAACTCGTGCCAGCTCCCACCCGGCTCCGCTCCGGCGCGCCCGCCCGGCTCCGCACCGCCGGCGCCTTGGCCGCACTCTCCCTCGCCCTTGCCGCGTGCGCGGGCTCGGAGCCCGAGGACACGCCCCAGACCACGGCCCCGACGCCCGAACCCACCACGCCCGAGGCGGCGCCCACCACCTCCGCACCGGAGCCCACGGACGACGCGCCCGAGGGACAGTTCGGCGTCGCGGCCGGGGACCCGGCCGCGGTGGAGGCCGGGATGAGCGTCCTGGCGGCGGGTGGCAACGCGGTGGACGCGGCGATCGCTACCGCCTTCGCGGTGGCCGTCGTGGAGCCCTACGCCTCGGGGATCGGGGGCGGGGGCAGCGCGATCATCGCTCCGGGCGGTGACGGCGGGCAGGCCGTGGCCTACGACTACCGCGAGGTCGTGGCCCAGGACGGCGAGATCCCGGCCTCCGGCATCGGCATTCCCGGGTTCGTGGCCGGGATGGCCTCGTTGCACGAGGCCCACGGGCAGGCCGAGTGGGCCGAGCTGCTGGAGCCGGCGATCACCCTCGCCGCGGAGGGGTACCCGGTCTCCGGGATGCTCGCCCAGCGGCTCAACGAGGACGTGGGGCCCTCGATCGTGGCCGCCCACGACCACTTCGCCTCCGGCGGC
>DATGRZ010000289.1:0-4419 GCA_035303065.1 Ruania sp. | reverse complement strand
CGACGCGGTGGAGGCCGACACCCCCATCCGCGCGGCCAGCGCGCTCACGCTCATCGCCGGGCCACCCCACTCCACGGCGGAGTAGATCGCCTTGAGGTAGTCCTGGGTGACGTTCGACGCGGGCAGTGCCGCCGGCCCTGGCTCGGTCACAGGATCAGCATCCACTCGTCCCAGAACACCACGACGATGAGGACGACCACGACGGCGTACCAGATCGCGGTGAGCACCCCCCGCTCCTGCACGAGGAACCGGCGCACCCCCTCCGGGGCGCTCAGGTGACCGGCCTGGAGCCCTCGGGCGAGGACGTGGACGACGATCGGGATGGTCACCGCCCACACGACGAGGCAGTAGGGGCACAGGCCGTGCAGGTCGGTGAACGCCTGGTACTGGAACCAGGTGATGGACACGGCGGCCGCAACGGAGCCGGCCATCAGGGCCAGCCAGTAGAACCGGGGCAGGCGGCCGCCACCGAGGAGGACCAGCCCGGTGGCGGTGACCACGGCGAAGGCGGCCGTGCCGAGCAGCGCGTTCGGCACGCCCAGGGCGGCGGACTGCCAGCTGAGGATGAAGCTGCCGCAGCCGATGAGGGGGTTGATGTCGCAGCCCAGGGCCGCAGCGGGGTCGCGCAGCAAGGTGCGTTCGGACAGCACGAGCATCATCGCAGCCCAGAGGCCCAGCCCGCCACCGACCGTCAACAGCCAGCCCAGTCCCCGCCCGGCGCCCCCGGCCAGCTGATGCTCGGATGGCCGGGTGGTGTCGAGGTCGGCCAGCTCCCGCTCTTCGGCCAGCAGGTCGTCCTCGGGGCCGTGTCCGGGTGGTGCTGTCATCAGTTCTCCGCGCCCTGAGTCTCCGGTGGGCCGCCTGGGCCCGAGCTGTCCGTCCCAGTATCCCCCGTCGGAGTCGGGGTTGGGATCGGGGTTGGCTCGTCCTCCGCTGCTGGGTCCGGGAAGCTGTACCAACGGCCGATATCCACCGTCGTGTCGGTCGCCACGGTGATGATCCGGTAGTCCAGCGGGCGGCCGCTGTTGGCGTCGATGCGCAGCACGGTCATCTCCGCCGGACCGTTCAGTGGGCCGATGGTGGCCCCGCCGGAGGCTCCGGCGGTGCTGGAGCTGACGTACTGCACACCCGCCCCCAGGACCTCGGGCCCCACCCGCCGGTGGAAGTGGCCGGAGATGGCCAGGGGTGCACAGCCCTCGTCGAGGGTGGGCGGAGCGGCGCGCGGGTTGTGCACGAACAGCAGGTCGACCCGCTCGGCCGCACAGGCCTCCTCAGCCAGCCGCTCCCCCATCTCGGTGACCGACTCGTCGCGCTCTGGCCGGGTACCTTCGCCGACGGCGGTGAGCGTGGGGTCGGTGTCGCCGAGGATGTGCACCCCGGCCACCTCGACCACCGAGCCGTCGAGCACGGTGTAGCCGGCGTCGCGCATCTGGTCGTAGGTGACGAGCGAGTCGTGGTTGCCGCCGGCCACCACCATCGGGACGTCGTCGGGAATCTCCCCCGCGAAGGCGTTGACGCAGTAGGACTCCACGGAGGTGCCGCTCATCACGGTGTCCCCGCCGTCGAGCAGGACCTCGGCACCGCTCAGCCGCAGCGCGGTGGCGATCACCGATGCCATACCGACGTTGCAGTGCAGATCGCTGACCAGCAGCATCGTCACCGGCTCCACCCGCTGCGGCGTAGCAGCCGGCTCACCGCTGTCGCCGGTCTCCTCCTCGGCGTCCAGCGCCGCACCGAGTTCCTCGGCGTCCTGCGCCGCGCCGGTCGGCACGTCATCGGGTGTCGCTGCCTCCCCGTCAGGAGCCCAGGTTGCCTCCGGGTCCTCCGGCAGCGACCCGTCGAGCAGCCCGGGCAGGTCCGGGGTGGCGCCGCTCTCCTCGTCCCGCGGGACGCCGACGTCATCTGCCGGGGAACCGGTCGGTTGCTCCTCGGGGTCCACGGGCGCGGGGCTGACGATCGGGATCCCGGGCGGACGGCGCGGGGCGCGGTTCTCGGCGTAGGCGGCCACCAGGTTGGCGTCCACCCGGGCGTAGAACTCCTCGTTCTCCTCGAAGGCCTCCACCAGGTAGCCGCCGTAGGTGTCGATGACCTGGGCCATCCGCCCCGTCATCCGCAAGTCCGCCAACGGGGTCCCCGCCAGCGCCCCGATCACCCGCCCCTCCGCAGGCCGATCCTGCGCCACCTTCGCCGTGGGCACGACCACCAGGCTGAGCACGACAACGGCTGTGAGCGGCAGCACGCCCGGGCGCCGGAGCGCCTGGGCCACCTCGTGGCGCAGCAGCCCGCGGGAGGCCAGCCGACCCAGTGAGATGGCCACCAGCAGGCCCGACCACATGAGCACTGTGCGCCCCAGGGCGTCGCGGACCAGGGCCGCGGACGCGTCCGCCACGGCCGCCTCGGGGTGGGAGAACACCTGGGCGTATGCCGACAGGTCCCCGGCGAGCCCGGTCACCGGACTGGCCGGGACAGCGCCGGACAGCTCGATGGGAATCTCCTGGACCTCCACGTCCACCCCCAGCGGCCAGGGCAGCGGGGAGTCGATGAGCACACCCCCCAGCGGGCCGAGGTCGATGGCGATCTCGTGGTCGGTGCTCACTGCGAAGTGCGCGGCGTGCGGGCCGAGGGAGGAATCGGCCGAGGCGGTCAGCACACCGAACAGCGTGGCGAGCACTCCGGTCACGGTGATGGCGATGGTGGAGCGGATGACCCGCCGGGTCAGGGTCGTCTGTCGGTGCCACCAGGGCCAGCGGCGTCGCCGCTCCGGCGCCCCGGCCTTGCCGTGCTCATCGTCCACCACGCACCTATTCTCACTCACGACACCGGGTGGGCCTGGCGGAGTGCCGCATCGCCATCCGGCCCGTTCGCAAAAGGCAGTCCGAAGGAGCTGGCATGGGCGAGGAGATCTCCGGGACCCGGTTCACGCGTGCCGACCACGCCCGGTACCGCACCAAGGTCCACCAGTGCCTGGACACGCTGGAGGCGATGCTCGAGGCGGGGGTCTTCGTCGAGGACGAGTGGCGCACCGGCCTGGAGATCGAGCTGGACCTCGTCGATGCTGACATGGACCCGTTCCACGGGAACCTCGAGGTGCTGGAACGGATCGCCGACCCGCTCTACCAGACTGAGCTCGGCCGGTTCACGATCGAGCTCAACGTCGAGCCGCGGCGGATCGACGGCAGGTCCCTCGAGCAGCTCGAGAGCGCGCTGCGCCGCAACCTCAACCGAACCCGGGACCGCGCCGGGGACCTCGGCGCGGGCCTGGTGATGATCGGGACGTTGCCCACGCTGCCCACCCCGCCACCGGGCCAGGGCTGGTTCACCGACTCCGACCGCTACCGAGCACTGGACGAGGCCGTGATGAGCTCGCGCCACGAGGACATCACCCTGGAGGTCACCGGTGCCGAGCAGCTGTCGCTGACCATGGATTCGATCTCGGCGGAAGCTGCGTGCACCTCCACCCAGCTGCACCTGCAGGTGACCCCGGAGCGGTACGCGGCCTACTGGAACGCCGCCCAGCTGCTGGCCGGGCCGCAGCTGGCGGTCGGGGCCAACTCCCCCTACCTGTTCGGCCACCAGCTGCACGCCGAGACCCGGATCGAGGTGTTCGCCCAGTCCACCGACGCGCGCTCACCCGAGCTGCGCAACCAGGGGGTACGGCCCCGCGTGTTCTTCGGCGACCGGTGGATCACCTCGATCTTCGACCTGTTCGAAGAGAACGTGCGCTACTTTCCCGCGCTGCTGCCGATCACCAGCGACGAGGACCCGGCCGCCGTGTTCGCCGCCGGCGGCATTCCCACGCTCGATGAGCTGCGCCTGCACAACGGCACGATCTACCGCTGGAACCGCCCGGTGTACGACGTCCAGGACGGCCGCCCACACCTCCGGGTGGAGAATCGGGTGCTGCCGGCCGGGCCGACCGTCGTCGACACCCTGGCCAACGCCGCCTTCTTCTACGGCGCGGTCGTGGAACTGGTGACCGACGACCGGCCGCTGTGGTCGCGGATGTCCTTCAACTCCGCTCGGGAGAACTTCGTCGCCGGGGCGCGGGACGGGATCGATGCCCGGTTCTACTGGCCCGAGCAGGGCGAGGTCGACGCCCACGTACTGGTGCGCGACACCCTCCTGCCAATGGCTGCCCGTGGGCTGGCGCGCCTGGGCGTCGACCCCGCGATCGCCGAGCGCTACCTCGACATCATCGAGGCCCGGGCCCGGCTCCGCCGCAACGGGGCGACCTGGCAGGTGGCCGCCACACGATCTTTCGAGAGCGCCGGCGCCAGCCGGCCGGAGGCATTGCGCGCGATGACCCGCGCCTACGTCCAGCACGGGCACGGTGGCGACCCGGTGCACACCTGGCCACTGCCCTGACCGGGCACGGCCGACGCCACCCGCGCGCAGGCCGCCGAACCCTCCGCCCCACCA
>DATGRZ010000288.1:0-2234 GCA_035303065.1 Ruania sp. | reverse complement strand
CGGGCGCACCGTGCTGGTGATCGCCCACCGGCTGCGCACGATCACCGGTGCGGACCAGATCGTGGTGCTCGACGGCGGACGCGTGGTGCAGCGGGGCACCCACCAGGAGCTGGTGGTCACCCCGGGCCGCTACCGCCAGCTGTGGGACGCGGCCGAGAGCGGCGCACCGTGGGAAGGGGGTGCGGCCGGCGAGGAGCGCAGGTGGCACCGGGGCGCCCCCGCCGGGGCGCGCACGTCTGCCGGAGGTGCTGCGTCCCTGGCTCCGGAGGTGACCCGATGATCCGCACCGTGCTCAGACTGCTGCAGGACGAGCAGCGCGCCCGGGTGGGCGGGTACGTTGCGCTCACCCTGGTGTCCGTGCTGCTCCGCGGTGCGGGGGTGGTGCTCCTGGTGCCGTTGGTCGCGGCACTGTTCACCAGCACACCGGCGGACGCGCTGGGCTGGTTGGCCGCCCTGACCGGCTGCACCGCGGTTGGCTGGCTGGTGGATGCCCGCGCCGCGAGCATCGGCTACGACCTCGGCTTCAGCCTGCTCACCGACGCCCAGCACCGCGTGGCCGATCGTCTGGCCCGCGTGCCGCTGGGTTGGTTCACCCCGGAGCGCACGGCCACCGCCCGGCAGGCGATCGCCGCCACCGGGCCGGACCTGGTCGGCCTGTTCGCCTACCTGGTGACCCCGGTGGTGCAGGCGCTGGCGCTGCCCGTGGTGATCTCAGTGGCCCTGCTCCCGATCGCCTGGCCGCTCGGGCTTGCTGCACTGGCCGGGGTGCCCGTGCTGCTCGGTGCGCTGTGGGCCAGCGGGCGTATCGCCGCCCGCGCCGACCAGGTCGCCGATGCGGCGAACACTGCGCTGACCGAGCGGATCGTGGAGTTCGCCCGCACCCAGCAGGCGCTCCGGGCTGCCCGTCGGGTGACGCCGGCCCGCAGCCAGGCGGGTGCCGCCCTGACCGGCCAGCATGCCGCCACTGTGCGGCTGCTGGCCCTCCAGGTGCCTGGGCAGCTGCTGTTCAGCCTGGCCACCCAGGTGGCGTTGGTGCTGCTCGCCGGCACCACTACCGTGCTGGCCGTGCGCGGGGACCTCGGCGTTCCCGCAGCGATCGCGCTGGTAGTGGTGATCGCCCGCTACCTGGAGCCGTTCGCCGCCCTCGGCGAGCTCGCGCCGGGGCTGGCGGCCATCCGCACCACTCTGGCACGGGTCGCCAGCGTGCTGGAAGCACCCGTGCTGGCGGAGCCGGCGCCCGCGTCCGCGCGGCACGGCGACGCTCCGGCGGTGGAGCTGCGCGAGCTGCGTTTCGGCTACGCGCCCCACCTGCCGCCGGTGCTGGACGGTTTCACCGCCCGGTTCGAGCCCGGCAGCACCACGGCGATCGTGGGGCCCTCCGGCTCCGGGAAGTCCACAGTGCTCGCCCTGCTCGCCGGGCTTCGGGAGCCGGATGCCGGGGCGGTGCTCCTCGACGGCGTGCCGGTCGGCGCGGTGGACCGGGCGTTGCTGAGCAGCGTGGTGTTCCAGCACCCCTACCTGTTCGCCGGCACCGTCGCCGAGAACGTGCGTACCGGCGACCCGGCCGCCACCGACGCCCAGCAGCAAGAGGCGATCGCTCGCGCCCGGGTGGACGAACTGGTCGAGCGCCTACCCGATGGTGTGCACACCCCGGTAGGGGAGGGCGGCGCCGCGCTCTCCGGCGGGGAACGCCAGCGGATCTCCATCGCCCGCGCCCTGGTCAAACCGGCACCGGTGCTGCTCATCGACGAGGCGACGTCCGCGTTGGACGCGGAGAACGAGCGCGCGGTCGCAGCAGCCGTGACCACCGGGGCGGACCGGCAGCAGACCACCATCGTGGTGGCGCACCGGCTGAGCACGATCGCCGGCGCCGACCGGGTGCTGTTCCTGGACCAGGGGCGCATCGTGGAGGACGGCACCGTGGCGGAGCTGCTCGCCGCCGGTGGACGGTTCGCACAGTTCTGGCAGCAGCAGCGGGCCGCCGCGGGCTGGCGGTTGCAGCCGGCACGCACCTGAGCAGCTGAAGCCTCTGCACGGTGCAGGAGCTGTGCCGCAGCAGAGGGTCAGCGTGCCGGCGGCTCGCTGCGGCCCAGGTGAGCGGCGTCCACGATCAGCTGCAAGGACCGCACGTGCGCCTCGAACGCTTCTCGACCGATCGCGGTGGCGGAGTACCAACGGGTGCGCCGCTTGCCGGTATAGGTGGAGCTGGAGGTCACGTACCCGACCTCGGAGAG
>DATGRZ010000287.1:0-2022 GCA_035303065.1 Ruania sp. | reverse complement strand
GTACCCCCGGCCATGCCTCCGCACTGGTGACCTCCGGAGTGTTCGCCCGCACCCGCAACCCGCTGTACCTGGGCCTGACCGGCCTGCTGGTGGCCCACGCCCTGTGGCTGGGGTCCAAGCGGGCACTGCTGCCGGCCGGCGTGTTCCTGGTGGTCATCGACCGCTACCAGGTGCCCGCGGAGGAGGCCGCCCTGGCCGAGAAGTTCGGCAAGACCTACCGGGCCTACACCGAAGCAGTGCCCCGCTGGCTGCTGCGATGAGGGCACGCACTCTGCCCGGGACCACCATCACTGCCCCGAACGTGGTGCTCGGGCTGATGCGCATCGCCCAGCGCAGCGACGAGCAGATCCGCGAGCTGGTCGCCGCTGCCCGGGACGCCGGCATCGACTTCTTCGACCACGCAGACATCTACGGTGGCGCCCCGCACGCCTGCGAGCGGCGGTTCGCCGAGGCGCTGCGCCTGTCCCCGGCCGACCGGGAGCAGGTCACCATCCAGAGCAAGTGCGGCATCGTGCCCGACGGGCCGTACTTCGACTTCTCCTACGCCCACATCATCGACTCGGTACACGGGTCGCTCGCGGCGCTGGGCACCGACTACCTGGACCTCCTGCTGCTGCACCGGCCGGATGCGCTGGTGGAGCCCGACGAGGTGGCCCGCGCCTTCGACGAGCTTGCCGCGGCCGGGAAGGTGCGCCACTTCGGCGTCTCCAACCACACCCCGGCCCAGATCGAGCTGCTCCGGGCCAGCCTGGACCAGCCGCTGGTGGTCAACCAGCTGCAGCTGTCCCTGCCGCACGCGCCGATGATCGCCCAGGGGCTGGCGGCGAACATGGCCGGTCTCGACCAGTCGGTCCAGCGCGACGGCGGCGTGCTGGACTACTGCCGGTTGCACCAGATCACCGTGCAGGCCTGGTCCCCGTTCCAGGCAGGGCAGGGGAGGGGAGTGTTCCTCGGCTCGCCGGACTACCCGGAGCTGAACGCGGTGATCGACCGCCTGGCAGCCAGCTACGGGGTGTCCCCGGAGGCGATCGCGACTGCGTGGATCACCCGGCACCCGGCCCAGATGCAGGTGGTGCTCGGCACCACCACCCCGGCCCGGGTGCGCGCCGCAGCGGAGGGCTCCGACCTGCCGCTGACCCGCCCGGAGTGGTACGAGCTCGCCCGGGCCGCCGGCCACCACGTGCCCTGATCGGGTCAGCGCACCACGTGCCCTGATCGGGTCAGCGCACCACGTGCCCTGACCCGCACCGCCATCAGCGGTTGCACCGATAATCGCTGTCCCGGACCGCGCGGCCTCGCTACGGTCACGACCATGCCGATCAGCCTGGTCCGTTCCGCCACCCTCGCACCCACCGACTACGCCTACGCCGCCGCCACCGGCGCCGGCGACCGGCTGCTCTTCCTCGCCGGCGCCTGCCCGCTGGACGAGTCGGGACGAACGGTGGGGGAGGGGGACTACGAGGCCCAGGCCCACGCCGTCGTGGCGAACCTCCTCCAGGCACTGGCCGACGGCGGAGCGAGCCTGCGCGACGTCGCGTTCACTCGCGTACTGGTCGCCTCGCGCGACCAGGCCGACCTGGTTGCCGTGTGGGACGTGGTCCGGGCCGCCTTCGGCGACCACGACGTGCCTTCCACGCTGCTCGGCGTGACCGTGCTCGGCTACCCCGGCCAGCTCGTGGAGGTGGAGGCGGTCGCGGCACTGCCGGACACTGACTCCTTCGCCGACGGCGGGTTCAGCGACCCCCGCTTGGCCGCGCTGTACGACCCGCTCGACCCGGACCGCTCCGACCTGGATGAGTACGCCGCGATCGCCGCGGAGCTGGGTGTCAGCAGCGTGCTGGACGTCGGTTGCGGTACCGGCACCTTCGCCTGCCTGCTGGCCGGGCAAGGTCTGCAAGTCACCGGTGTGGACCCGGCGGCCGCCTCGGTGGACGTGGCCCGTGGCAAGCCCGGCGCCGAGGCGGTCACCTGGCTGGTGGGTGATGCCACCACGCTGCCGCCGATGCAGGTTGACCTGGCCAC
>DATGRZ010000286.1:0-2746 GCA_035303065.1 Ruania sp. | reverse complement strand
TCTGGCGGCGCTCACCGAGGCCCTGGGTGACTACCGCGTCCCGGAACCGTACACGCGCGAGGTGACCGACCGCCGTCGTGCGTGGGAGCAGGTGCGGGCCGAGGTGACCGCCGAGTCCGGACAGGTGCCGCCCGCGCAGCTGGAGGTGTTCGGGGCGCTGAACGAGCTGCTCGGCGCAGACGACGTGCTGATCAACGCGGCCGGGTCGATGCCCGGGGACCTGCAGGCGCTGTGGCGCTCGCCCGGGCCGGGGACCTATCACCTGGAGTACGGCTACTCCTGCATGGGGTATGAGATCCCGGCGGCGATCGGGGTGCGGCTGGCCCGCCCGACCGGTGAGGTGGTGGCGATCGTCGGTGACGGCACCTACCAGATGATGCCCAGCGAGCTGGCGACGATCGCCCAGGAGGGGTTGAAGGTGATCGTGGTGGTGCTCGTGAACCACGGGTTCGCCTCGATCGGTGCACTCTCGGAGTCGGTGGGCTCGCAGCGGTTCGGCACCACCTACCGCCGGCGGGAGGAGGCGACCGGGTGGCTCTCCGGGGAGTACGTGGGGGTGGACTTCGTGGCGAACGCACGCAGCTTCGGGGTGGCCGCGGAGCAGGTGGCCACCGTGGCCGGGCTCCGGGAGGCCTACACCCGGGCGGCGGCGGCCGAGCATGCGAGCGTGATCGTGATCGAGACCGACCGGCTGGCCGACGGGCCGCCGGCGAGCAACGGCTGGGACGTGCCGGTGGCCGAGGTCGCCCGGCTGACCTCGACCCAGGAGGCCTACCAGGAGTACCGGCAGCTCCGGGCCCGGCAACGCCACCACCTCTGACCGGGACGGCGGGTCAGCGGCTGCGCAGGTACGTGGCGATCCGGGCGACGTCGGGCTGCGGGTCGCCGGTCAGCTCGGCCAGCAGCCGCTGGGTGCCGGCACCGGGCACATCGCCGAGCGCCTGGGTGAGCCGGGAACGGGCCGCCGGTGGGGTGCCGGCGTCATGCAGCAGGTCGCTGACCGCTGCCAGGATCTCCGCGCGGCGGGGCTCGTCGGCGGCCAGCTGACCGAGTACCTCGGCGGCCTCCACATCGGTGCGGCCGGCCAGCACCATCTCCAGCAGCCCCGGCAGTGCCGCCGCCTCGCCGCGCCCGCCGAGCGTCAGGGCAGCGCGGTCCCGGACGGGCGCTTCGGCGCCGGCCAACCCCGTCCGGAGCACCTGGTCTGCCCGCTCCGTGCCGATCTCCGCGAGCGCCTCGGCGGCCCGCCGCCGCACGTCCGGGTCGGTGCTGGCCAGACCAGCAGACAACCGGTGCACCGCCCGGTCACCGCCCCGGGCCAGCGCCCACCGGAGGGTGCCGGCCACATTCGTCTCCTCCTCGGTGAGCACGGCGCCGGCGAGCGCATCCGGCGCCGGTTGCCCACCGCCGGACCCAGCGGCCTCGGTGGCGGACACCAGCACCGCCCGGGCGCGGCGGTTCGGGTCGGCGGAGGCGACCGAGCGGAGCAGCTCAGTGGTGCGCAGCACATCGGTCCAGCCCTGCGGGTCGCCGGCACGCACCTGCTCCAGCCGGTCCAGCAGCTCCTCCTCCACGGCGATCCTCGCCCGGGTCTGGGCGGCCAGCTCGGCCACCAGCTGAGCAGGCGCAGTAGCGGGATCGTCGAGCGCTTCGCGGGTCTGCTCCAGGCTGAGGCCCAGGGAGCGCAGCATCTCCACGTGCAGGATGCGGCGCAGATCGGTCTCGGCATACTCGCGGTAGCCGCCGCTGGTGCGCCCGGTGGGTCGGACGAGCCCCAGCCGGTCGTAGTGGCGCAGCATCCGCGCGCTCACGCCGGACCGGCGGGCCACCTCCCCGATCAGCACTACCCGGCCTCCTCCTGTGGCGCGGCCGCCAGCGAGCGCAGTCGCAACGCTTCATCCACCGAGACGGTGAATCCGGAGTCAGGGTCCTCCAACAGCCGCCGGGTGGCAAGTGCGTGCGCCACCACCACCGGGTCGGCGCTCGTCGCAGCATGCTCGAGTGCCGGTTCGATCACCTCCCCGAGGGCCACCAGCGCCCGGCTCAGGCTGCGCTGCAGGTCCTCGTCGCCGCGGCCGAGCTGGCTGGCGAGCACTGTTGCCAGGGTCTCCTCCTCGCCGTCGGGAACGAGCACGACGGCGGCCCGCCAGGCGCTCTTCGCCGTCTCCGGGTCTGGGTCGGTGAGCAGGTCGCGGGTGATCGCCGGCCAGGTGGAGGCCGCGCCGATCTTGGACAGGGTGTGCAGCGCCTGGCTGCGTGCCTGGCGGCGTCCGGTCAGCTCGGCGAGCAGTGCCGGTACGGTGACCTCGGCCGGGTGCCGGGTCAGCGCCCAGGTGAGCATGTCCCGCACGTAGAAGTCGGGCTCCACGGCGCAGCGCTGCACCAGCAGCGGGACGAGGTCGGCGTCCGGGTAGGTGCCGATGGTCATCGCAGCGCGCAGCCGGGTGGAGGACTGCGGGCCGGACAGGGCGTGCAGGATCTGGTCGGTGGTAGGCATGGGAACCACTCCACACCTTGTCACCGTGTCAAGGTCAAGGTCCGGCTGCTGCGCGCTGTCCCCTGCAGCCCCGCCACGAGCCGGCCCGGGCAGGGTGTGCACGTCCCAGGCAGGGTGTGCCGGCCGGGGGCAGGGGGTCAGGAGGCCACCGTGCCATACCGCTTGGCGGCGCGGGCCTTCGCCTTGGCGGCCTCCACCTCGCGGTCCTTCGGCGGCGCGGTGGTGGTCAGGTCGGCGAGCAGGTGCTCG
>DATGRZ010000285.1:0-3034 GCA_035303065.1 Ruania sp. | reverse complement strand
AGCATCCTCGGCGAGCGGGGCCTGCCGGAGGCGGACTGGCTGGCCACGCCGGGTCGGCCGACGTTGGACCAGCTCGCCCGCATCCCGCACACCCGCGGGGAGCACTCCGGCGCGGCGGTGCTCGATGCGGCGGCGGCCTGGGTGGAGTGCGAGACGGAGTGGGTGCGCGCGGCGGCCAGCCACGACGTCGTGGTCGGCCGGGTGCTGAGCACCGGTCTCGCACCGGAGCAGACCGGTGCGATCGTGCACCACCTGGGCCGGCTGCGGGCGCTGTCCTGATCCTCTCCGGACGCCGTCCAGACCAGACACAACCTTCCGCGACGCTCATGCGTCACTGAAAGTGACGACGTGGGCGCGCGCATGCGCGCCGGAAGCCCGGCGGGCAGGTAGTATCCGGCAGGGGCCACGTCGGAGCAGTGGCCGACTTGTGGAGGAAATCGGGTGCGAGGTGAGCAGAGGCCGGGCTCGGAAGAGCAGGACGGCGGTGCGCCGGTCGAGGACGGCAGGGCGGACGGCACGGCGACGAGCAGCTGGGGACTGAGCTCCGAGCCGGATGTGGCACACGCCGACGAGCGCACCGAGGCGCACGCCGACGAGAGCACCGAAACGCACGCCGACGAGAGCACGGAGCAGCTTCCTGCCGAGAACGCCGCGGCAGGGTCGGAGCAGAGCACTGCACCGCCCCCTGAGGACGCCACCCAGGTGCTGTCTGCCGTCGGCAGCGACGACCCCACCGACCCGCCCACAGACGAGGAACCCGTGACCGGAAAGAAGAAGCGGCGCGGCGTCAAGGCCGTCATCTGGACGGCGGCCGTGCTGGTCGTGCTCGCCGGTGCCTACATGGCCGGGGCCTGGTTCCTCGGCGACCGTGTACCCGGGGAGACCAGCGTCGCCGGAGTCGACCTGTCCGGGCTGCCGGTGGACGAAGCCGAGCAGGTGCTCACCGACGGCCTGGCCGAGCAGACCACGGAGCCGATCGAGGTCACCTTCGCCGACTCCACCACCGAGATCGACCCGGCGGAGGCCGGTCTGCAGCTGGATGCCGAGGCCACCATCGCCTCGTTCACCGGGTTCACCCTCGACCCGAACGTGGTCCTCGGCCACCTGTTCGGCCTCGGCGACCGGGACCCGATCGTCACAGTGGACGAGGACAAGCTGCAGACCACGCTGGAGTCGCTCGACGAACAGCTCGCCATCGCACCCACCGAAGGGGTCATCGAGTTCGCCGACGGTGAACCGGAGGTCACCGAGCCCGAGGACGGCGCCGAGCTGGACGTGCCGGCCGCCACCGAGCTGCTCACCCAGGAGTGGATCACCGGGGACCGCCCGCTCCCCCTGCCCACCACTGCCGTCTCGCCGGAGATCGACCAGGAACAGATCGACGCCGCGATGAGCGAGCAGGTCGACCCGATGATGAGCGGGCCGGTCACCGTGGAGGTCAACGACACCGAGGCCGAGCTCAGCCCTGCCGAGCTGGTCTCCGCAGCCTCGATGCCGGCGGACGGCGACCAGCTCAACCTCACTCTGGACGGGGAACGGCTCGCCGAGCTGGTCACCGACAAGGTGGACTCGATCGGGGAGACCCCGCGGGATGCACGGATCGTGCTCCGGGACGGCGAACCGGAGATCATCCCGGCGGTCACCGGCACCGGTCTGGACCCGGACGCGCTCGGGCAGGCGGTGCGCGAGGCGGCCGTGGACCCGGACGAGCGCACCGCATCGGTGGAGCTGACCGAGACCGAGCCGGACTTCTCCACCCAGGATGCTGAGGACCTGGGTATCACCGAGGTGATCGGCAGCTTCGAGACGCCCTACCCGTACAACCCGACCCGCACGCTGAACCTGGAGGCCGGCACCGCGCACATCAACGGCACCCTGGTGATGCCCGGCGACCGGTTCTCCCTGCTGGACGCGCTGCGACCGATCAGCACCTCGAACGGTTACCACTCCTCCGGTGTGGTGGAGAACGGTTTCGAGTCCAACGCCGTGGGCGGCGGGCTCTCCCAGGTGTCCACCACCACGTTCAACGCTGCCTTCGAGGCAGGCTTGACCGACGTCACCCACCAGCCGCACTCCCGCTGGTTCTCCCGCTACCCGGAGGGGCGCGAAGCCACGCTCTGGGACCCGTCGGTGGACATGGTGTTCGAGAACAACACCGGGCACGGGGTGCTCATCCAGGCCTACGTCACCGACTCCGACGTCGTGGTGAAGATGTGGGGCACCGACGTGTTCGACGTGTCCATCACCACCGGCGACCGGTACGACTTCACCTCCCCGCGGACCGTGTACAACACCTCCGCACAGTGCATCCCCGAAGGTGGTGGGGAGAGCGGCTTCTCCGTGCAGGTGACCCGTACGGTGAAGAAGGGCGGCGAGGTCGTGGACCAGCGCACCTACACCCACGCCTACAGCCCGTGGAACCGGGTGGTCTGCGGGTCCCCGCCCAGCGACGACGATGACGACAGCTCCGACGACGAGGACAGCTGACCACTGTTCGCGCCTGGGGGCGGGCCTGGGTCAGGTCACCGGCGGCGCCGCGGCGCTGGCGGCGGAGGCACGTGCTTGCCGAGCACGATGTCGGCCGCGGCCACTGCCACCGGTCCGCGCCGGGTGCTCACCTCCACACCGTCACCGTCCACCCGGGTGAGCTCGCCGAGCGCGTCGGAGTACCCACCCTCGACCCGGTAGCGCACCACCACCCGCTCACCGACCCGCCACTCCAGCCAGAACTGCGCCGCCTTCACCGGTCCACCTCCACTCGTGCTGCACATCCAGTCTCGCGCATCGGGAAGGGTGCTGCCGGGAATGCTCAGCCCGTGGGCCATGCGCGATACTAGAAGGCAGGACCTGGGCTGCGGCCCGTTCCGCCAGCAACGAAAGGACAGCAGTGACCTACGTGATCGCGCAGCCGTGCGTGGATGTCAAGGACAAGAGCTGTATCGACGAGTGCCCGGTCGACTGCATCTACGAGGGCCAGCGGATGCTGTACATCCACCCGGACGAGTGCGTGGACTGCGGGGCGTGCGAACCGGTG
>DATGRZ010000284.1:0-12188 GCA_035303065.1 Ruania sp. | reverse complement strand
CCGGTGGCGGCCATCCATCTACGACGTACGTTGCCGCACGCCTCCAGCGACCTACCCGGAAGCTCGGGCGGGCAGCCCTCGAACACTTCCTGTCTGGTCTTGCTCCGGGTGGGGTTTACCCAGCCGCACCGGTCGCCCGGTGCGCTGGTGGTCTCTTACACCACCGTTTCACCCTTACCGCCCGGCGGACCGGGTGGCGGTCTGTTTTCTGTGGCACTGTCCCGCGGGTCACCCCGGGTGGGTGTTACCCACCACCCTGCCCTGTGGAGCCCGGACGTTCCTCGGCGCGGGTCGCCCCGCGACGCGGCCGCCTGGCCGACTCATCCACCTCCAGTCTACCGGGCGTCGAGCCGTCGTAGAGTAGTTGCCCGTGCTCATCCTGCTGCCGCCCTCGGAAGGCAAGACCGCTCCCGCCCGCGGCCGCGCGGTCGACCTGACCACTCTCACCCGACCAGACCTCGCCGAAGCCCGCACCCAGGTGCTGCAGGCGCTGCAGCGGGCCAGCAGCCGCCGGGACGCTGCCGCCCTGCTCGGCGTGGGCGCCTCGCTGCGGGATGAGGTCGCCCGGAACACCAACCTGACCGAAGCCGCCACCGCCTCGGCGGACCAGGTCTATACCGGAGTGCTCTACAGCGCCGCCGGGCTGGCTGACCTGACCGGTGCGGCGCGGCGCCGGGCGAACGCGTCAGTGCGGATCGTCTCCGCACTGTGGGGCGTACTGGCCCCCGGTGACCGGATCCCTGCCTACCGGCTGTCGATGGGGACCACCCTGCCCGGCGTCGGCCCGCTCGCGCGGCACTGGAGCAGAGCGCTGGGCGGCGAGCTGCGCGAGGAACCTCCGGCACGGCGCGAGAACCCGCCGGGTCCGCACGAGAGCCCTCCGGGCCTGAAGAAGAGCGCTCGCAACGCGCACGAGGACCGCTCGGGCCCTGGTCAGGACGTGATCATCGATTGCCGCTCCGCCGCCTACCTGGCCGCCTGGAAGCCGCCGGCCGGCACCCCGTGGCTGACCGTGCGGGTGGTGGCCGAGACCGATGGGGTGCGCACCGTGGTCTCCCATCACGCCAAGCACACCCGCGGGGTGCTCACCCACCACCTGCTCACCCGCCCGGGCCGCCCGCCGCGCACGGTGCGGGCGGCCGTCGATGCCGCCAACGAGCTGGTCGGTCCGGTGCTGCGCGAGGTGAACCACCTGCAGGCGGCGAAGGGTCCGGACACCTTGGAGCTGGTGCTGGCCTGACCGACCGGCTCAGCGGGCGAACGGCGGTCCGCGGCGTACCTGCGGTCCGCTGACCGCCCGCTCCAGCAGCCAGTACAGGGTGTAGATTGCCGCGATCGCCAGGGTCACGTGCACCAGGAACGCCAGCGCCACCCCGGTGATGATGCCCGCCGGGGCGAACCGCCCCCAGGTCAGCGCCAGCACTGCCGGTATCACCAGGGCACCGACCGCCCCGCCCACCAGCTCTGCGGCCAGCGACCGCTCCCCCATCCACGGCAGGTGGTTCCACACATCGAACAGGTCCAGGGTGGCCAGGATGCCGAGCACGGTCACCACACCGATCAGGCCGATGACGGCGCCACGCCAGTACCAGCGCGGACGTCCGGTGTCCCACCTGGTCGCCATGGTCACGGCCGCCCACATCAGCCAGGCCCGGATCCGGCCGGTGCCCAGGTCCGCCGCCGCCAGCCGGAACAGCCGGTCCGCCTCCGGCCGACTGATCACAGGTCCGAGGTAGGCGCCGGGAATCACCAGTGCGTCGTGCAGCACCGCGGCGGGCAGGAACCGGCCGCTGCGCGGCACGAGCCAGGTGAACACCCACGGTACGGAGGCCATGTCGGTGCGGAACGTCTCCAGCTGCGTGGGCACCACGAACGGTTCGGGGTAGTCGTCGGCGACGTAGGCGATCGGGCGGAGCAGGGCGAAGGAGCGCCCGTCGATGCTGCGCAGCTCCAGCCGGAGCGGTCCGCCGTCCAGGGCGTCGTGGAACCGGCCCATCTCAGGCGTCGCTCGGCAGCCCCGCCACGTGCACCTTCGCGAGCCCGTCGGTGTAGATCTGCAGCAGGCTGAGCGAGGCCGCCTCCAGCCGCAGCCGCCACCAGCCCCCTGGCGGCGCGCCCAGGCACTGACCCACCATGGAGCGGATGGTCACTGCGTGTGCGGCGATGGCCACAGTGCTCCCGGCGTGCGTACCGAGCAGATCGGCGATCAGCTCTCCGGTGCGCTCCCCGACCTCGGCGATCGACTCCCCACCGGGTGGACGGGTGGTGCCGGTGACGTGCCAGGCATCCAGCTCCCCGGGCCAGCGGGCGTCGATGTCCGCCTCGGTGAGCCCTTCCCACTGCCCGAAGTGGCACTCCCGGGCCCGCTCGTCGATGCCGATCGGCAGGTCGTCGAGCTCATCAGCGAGGATCTGCGCGGTCTCCTGGGCGCGCACCATCGGGGAGGAGATCAGGACCGAGGGCCGGGGCAGGTCGCCGAAGAGCACGGTCCCGACCCGGGCCAGCATCCGCCCGGCTGCGGCGGCCTGCGCCCGGCCGTAGGCGGTCAGCGGCGGGCCGGGCACCCCGGAGCCGGAGTAGGCGCCGGTGGGGGTCATCGGGGTCTCCCCGTGGCGCACCAGGGCGAGGGTGACCCAGTCGCCGGTGCCTGTGCCGGTGCCGATGCTGGTCACGACACCCGGACCAAGATGTAGCCGTAGTCCTCGCTGCGGATCACCTCGTCCGGGTCGGCGGTGGCGATCGCGTCCTGCTCGGTGAGGCTGAGCGGCACCTGCACCCCTTCGGTGGCCATCCCGCGCAGCGGGACGGCGGCCAGTCCCCCGGTCTGGGTCCGTATCCGTTCGTAGAGGGTGAGCAGACCGGAGTCGATACCCTCGGCAGCGGCGTCCCGCTTGGTCTGGGTCTCGGTGATCTCGGCGTCCAGGCCGGCAAGTGCCTCGTCCCGCTCGGCCTCGGTGCGGGAGATGTCGGCCTGCAGCGCCTCGAGCTGTTCGGTGACGGCCGCTGCGTCCTTCTCCGCAGCCTCCATCCGCTCCATCACCTCCAGCTCGACCTCCTCCAGGTCGGACTGGCGTTTGGCCAGCGACTCCAGCTCGTGCCCGAGCGCCTGCAGGTCCTTGGGGCTGCCCGCGCCGGCATCCAGACGCTGCTGGTTCCGGGCGGCGCGGCTGGTGACCTGCTCGACGTCGGTCTCTGCCTTGGTCAGCTCCCGGCGGGTGTCGGAGACGAGCACCTCGGCCGCTGTCTTCGCCCGGGTGAGATCCTCGGCGCGGGCGGTCAGCTCGGCCAGTGCGGCGATGGTGGGGTGGGTCTTGCGCTGGTGGGCGAGCTTGGCCAGGTGCGTGTCGAGCGCCTGCACGTCCAGCAGTCGCACCTGGTCGGCAGCGGGTGCTGTGGTCACGGGGTACCTCCGGTCTCGGCTGCGCCCAGCCTAATGGTCCACGGGTCGGTGACCCGCGTGCTGACGATGGTCTCCAGACGCCCGCCTGCGTCAGTGTCCAGCGCACGGGCGGCCACCGGGAGCCAGGGCCACTCGGTGGCCCAGTGGGCGGCGTCGATCAGGGCTGGGGCTCCGGACTCGGCGCGGGCCTCCTCGGCGCGGTGGTGGCGCAGGTCGGCGGTCAGGTACACGTCCGCCCCGGAGCGGTGTGCGGCATCGAGGTAGGCATCGCCGGAGCCCCCGCAGACGGCCACGGTGGAGACGACCTGGTCCAGGTTGCCGCTGACCCGGATGCCCTGGGCAGTGGCCGGCAGCGCGGTGGCCACCTGCTCGGCCAGCTCGCGCAGGGTGATCTCATACGGCAGGTAGCCGATCCGGCCCGAGCCCACGGCGCTGGCCGGGGCCGCAGTGGTGAGGAAGGAGAACGCGGGCTCCTCGTACGGGTGGGACTCGCGCAGTGCCGCCACCACCTGCTCACGCCGGTGCGGGGGCACCACCATCTCGATGCGTCGTTCGACCACCCGCTCGTGCCGGCCGACCTGACCGATCGTCGGGTCGGCGCCGTCGTGCGGGGTGAACTCTCCGGTGCCGGTGACCGACCAGGCGCAGCCGGTGTAGTCACCGACCGCACCGGCGCCGGCTGCAGCGAGGGTGGTTCGCAGCTGTTCGGCGTCCTCTTCTGGTACGTACACCACGAGCACGTCCAGCGCCGTACCGGGCACTGGCACCAGCGGGCGGGTGTCGCTCAGGTCGAGGGCGGCGGCGAGCGCCTCGTTCACCCCGCCGGCCGCGATGTCCGCATTCGTGTGCGCCACGTACAGAGCGATCCCGGCGGAGATGAGGCTGTGCACCACCCGGCCCTTGGCACTGGTGGCGGCCACCGAGTGCACCGGTTTGAGCAGCAGCGGATGGTGGGTGACCAGCAGGTCGGCCCCAGCGGCCGCCGCTTCGGCCACCACCTCCTCGGTCGGGTCGATGGCGAACAGCACGCGTTCCACCGGGGCCACCGGGTCGCCGACCACGAGCCCGACGGCGTCCCAGGGTTCGGCGGTGGCGGGCGGGTAGCGCCGCTGAAGGAAGTCGATCACGTCACGCAGGTGCAGCGGTGCGTCCATGTGCCGAATGTATCTGTCTGCACCCGCTGGGGCCATGCCCAGCCGACAGCGGCGATCGGTCTCGACGCTGCACCGGCCGCCTCCCGCCTCTGCGCGACCCGCCCGAACGCGCTGCTATAGTGCTAGCATGCGAGAAGCGAAGGTGCAGTTCAACGTGTATCTGCCCGCCGACCTGGTCCGCCGGATCAAGCACCGGGCGATCGACGAGGAGGAGTCCCTGTCCGCCCTGGTCGAACGGGTGATGACCGACTACCTGGAGGAGGCCCCGAAGTGACCATCGTGCACGCCGTCCACCACACCAGCGACATCTCCTGGTGGGAGCAGGTGCTGCCGGTGCTCGGCTTCTCGACCACCGACCACCCTGGCACCTGGGCCGGCGGCGGGCTGCTCACTATCCGCCAGGCCGGCGCGGCAGACCAGGACGGCGCCACCGAGCTGGAGGTCCTGGTACCGGACCCGGCCAGCGCCCTCACCGCGGCCGACGAGGTCGCCCATACTGCCCAGGAGACCGTGCGGGCCACGGACGGGATCACGATCACGGTGAGCTCCGCCGTCGACGATCTGCGCACCCCGACCCTGGACTCGGGCCAGACGCAGGTGGCAGTGATGCCGATCTGGTACTCCCCCGACCCGGACCAGCCCCTCGCGGTGCTGTCCGCGCTCGGGCTGGCACCGCGACTCGCCTCCGATGCGGGCAGCTGGCGTGATTTCACTGCCGACGGCGGAGGGCAGGTGGCGTGGCACGGCTCACCGTCCGTAGCACTCCAGCTGAGCCTGGAGCACTCCGGCGACCTGGACGCTCTGGTGCCGGCGCTGGCCGAGGTGGGCGCGAACGCGACCGTGGTGGACGAGGCCTACAACCGCACGCTGCTCATCGATGCCCCGCACGGCGCGAAGCTGTGGGTGAACGGCACCCAGCAGGACCTGTACGGCTACACCCGCATGGACCAGGGCTGAGCCAGCCCCACCGCCGGCGGCGTCCAGCATCCGACCCCCGCTTGTTCTATGTAACTTACATGCGTACTGTGCATGGGTGCCTTCATCCACACCTGCGCCAGTCGAGGAGGAGGAGACACGCCCCACGAACGTGGGCCTGCTGTTCGCCGCACTGATGGTCACGATGCTGCTGGCGTCGTTGAACCAGACCGTGCTCGCCACTGCGCTGCCGACGATGGTCGGCGAGCTGCACGGCGTGGACCAGATGACCTGGGTGATCAGCGGTTACATCCTCGCCTCGACGATCATGATGCCCATCTACGGCCGGATCAGCGACCAGCTCGGCCGTAAACCCGTGCTGATCTCCGCGATCGCCGTGTTCATGATCGGCTCGATCCTCGGAGCGGTGGCCCAGGACATGAGCGTGCTGATCGTCGCCCGGGTGGTGCAGGGGCTGGGCGCCGGTGGGCTGATGATCCTCTCCCAGGCCGCGATCGCCGATGTGGTGCCGGCCCGGGAGCGCGGCCGGTACATGGGTGCGATGGGTGCGGTGTTCGCCGTCTCCTCGGTGGCCGGACCACTGCTCGGTGGCTGGTTCACCGAGGGCCCGGGCTGGCGCTGGGCGTTCTGGATCAACCTGCCGCTGGGCGCCCTGGCGATCACCGCGGTGAGCGTGTTCCTGCACCTGCCCTCGCGCCGGCACGACACCCGCCCGCGGCTGGACTACCTGGGCATGGCGCTGCTGGCCGGGGCCACCACCGCGCTGGTGCTGGCCAGCACCTGGGGCGGGAGCACCTATGACTGGGCCTCTCCGCAGATCCTCGGACTGATCGCCGCGTTCCTGGTGCTCGGGGCGGTGTTCGTGTGGGCGGAGTCGCGCGCCAGCAGTCCGGTGATCCCGCTCAGCCTGTTCCGGGAGCGCAACTTCGTGCTGACGGCGACGGCCAGCCTGGCCGTCGGGGTGATGATGTTCGGCACGATCGGGTACATGCCGACGTATCTGCAGATGGTCACCGGTGTGGACGCCACCGAGGCGGGCCTGCTGATGATCCCGATGATGGGCGGGCTGCTGGTCGCCTCGGTGGTCTCCGGGCAGATGGTCTCCCGCTCCGGGCGGTACAAGGTCTTCCCGCTGACCGGGTCGGTGGTGATGGCGATCGGGCTGGTGCTGATCTCCACGCTCACCGTGGAGACCTCGCTGGTGGTGCTGTGCGCCTACATCTGCCTGTTCGGCCTCGGTATCGGGATGAGCATGCAGATCCTCACCCTGATCGTGCAGAACACGTTCCCGAACGCGATCGTGGGCACGGCGACGGCGGCGAACAACTATTTCCGTCAGGTCGGGGCCACGCTGGGGTCGGCCGTGGTGGGGTCGGTGTTCGCCTCCCGGCTGACCAACGAGCTGGTGGCGAAGTTCAGCGCCGCCGGCGGGGTGCCCGAGGGCACCAGCATCAACTCCCTGACTCCGGCGGGGGTGAACGCGCTGCCGGAGGCGGTTCGCACCGTGATCGTGCACGCCTACAACCACGCGCTGATGCCGATCTTCGCATTCCTCGTGCCGCTGGCAGTAGTGGCGCTGGTGGCCCTGGTCTTCCTCAAGGAGGTGCCGCTGGCCACCAGCGTGAACGCCCACGAACCGGTGGCCAAGCCGGCGGACTGAGCCGTTCAGTCCACAGTGACCACCATCGGGCAGCGCCGGGTCGGGTGGTCGGTGACCAGCACCCGCTGCCGGTACACCGCTGCGATCCGGTCAGCGGTGAGCACCTCCTCGGGCGGCCCGTCGGCCACGATCGCACCGTGCTGCAGCATCACCACCCGGTCGGAGTAGGCCGCGGCCAGGTTCAGGTCGTGGACCACCACGATGACGCAGGCTCCCTCGTCGCGGAGCCGACGGGCATGGCGCAGCACCACCTCCTGGTGGCGCAGGTCCAGGGCTGCTGTGGGCTCGTCCAGCAGCACCACCGGGGTGGTCTGGGCCAGTGTGCGAGCGAAGGCGGTGCGCGCCATCTCGCCACCGGAGAGGGTCTGCACGTCCCGGCGGCGCATACCGGACAGCTCCGCTGCAGCCAGGCTGTCGGCGACGATCTGCGCATCTTGGTCCGGATCCGGCTCGTGCGACAGGCGAGCCAGCTGCACGATCTCCTCCACCGAGTAGGAGAACCGCACCATGTGGTCCTGCGGCAGCACCGACCGGAGCAGAGCGAGCTGCTTGGGCCGGTAGCTGCGGACCGCACGGCCACGCAGCAGCACCTCTCCGCTGGTCGGTGCCAGGTCGCCGGACAGTGCTGCGAACAGGGTGGACTTGCCGGCACCGTTGGGGCCGATGAGGGTGGTCAGCCGGTCTGCCTGCACGTCCAGGTCCACGTCCTTGAGCACGTGGTTGGTGCCGAGCACCACGTTCAGGCCCACGGCTTGCAGCATGGGGGTCATGCGCGCATCTCCGTACGTCGGCGGAACAGCAGCCAGAGGAAGAACGGGCCACCGACCAGACCGGTGAAGAGCCCGATCGGCACCTCCGAGGGTGGGTTCAGTGTGCGCGCTCCGATGTCGGCGATCACCAGCATCAGCGCCCCACCCACTGCCGACAGCGGCAGCAACCAGCGGTGCCCGGGGCCGACCAGGAGGCGCACGATGTGCGGGATGATCAGCCCCACGAACCCGATCGAGCCGGCCAGTGCGACAGCGGCCCCGACCACCAGCGCGGTGGCCACGATCAGCAGGATCCGGGTGCGGCGCACGTTCAGGCCCACGTGGTGGGCTTGCCGCTCACCGAGAGCGAGCACGTCCAGCGGCTTGGCCAGGCTGAGCACAGCCACCACGCCCACCAGGTAGAACGGCAGGCCGGCAGCCAGGGTGGTCCAGGAGGCGCGGTTCAGCGAACCCATCGACCAGTAGGTGATGGACTCCAGCTCGGTGGTGTCGGCGATGTAGGTGAAGAACCCGTTCGCCGAGCCGGTCACCGCGGTGATCGCGATACCGACCAGCAGCAGCTGCACAGTGCCGCCCTTGCGACCCGGACGGGCCAAGGCGTAGATCAGCCCGGTAGTGATCAGCCCGAAGATGAAGGCCATCCCCGGTACCGTCCAGCTGCCAAGCACGGTGAGCCCGAGGACGATGGCGGTGATCGCGCCCAGCGAGGCGCCGGCGGTCACACCGATCACCCCGGGGTCGGCCAACGAGTTGCCGAACAGACCCTGCAGCGCCGCCCCGGAGACCGCCAGGGCGGAGCCCACCAGCGCCGCGAGCAGCACCCGCGGCAGACGGATGTCCCAGACCACGTTGACCTCGGCTACCGTGTAGCCGCTGGCCTCGCCGATGCCGAGCTTGGTGGCGATCATGTCCAGCACCGCACCCGGTGCCAGCCGCAGCGGGCCGATCGCCACGCCAGCCACGAGCGCGAGGACCAGCAGGGCGAGGAAGATCCCGAGGATCACCGGGCCGTGCGGGCGGCGGACGATCCCCTCGGTCTCCTCGACCGATCGAGCCGAGGTGAGACCTGTGGCGGTCATGCGTCCGAGTGCAGCTGGGCCTGCAGCGACAGGATGCCCAGACCGGCACTGACCGCACCGCCCTTGAGCTGCATGTCGTCCATCACCACGAGGGTCTGCGCAGCGGCCGCCGGGGTGCCGCTCAGTCCATCGACCTGGTTCCAGATGCCCTCCTCGCCGCCGAGGTCGTCGATCTCCGAGGCAGCCACCACGATCACCTCCGGTGCGGCGGCCACCAGCCCCTCGGCAGTGATCGCCTGGTAGCGGTCCAGACCGGACTCCGCACCGGTGTTCAGCCCGCCGGCGTTGACGATGATCTGGTGCGCCGGGGTCTCCTCCCCAGCAGCGGTGGTGTTTCCGCTGTCACCGGCGCCGCTGGAGGACAGGATCATCACCCGCGGGCGCTCCTCCACGCCCTCCAGGGCGGCGTCGGCCTGGTCGAACTGCTCCTGCACCTGGGCGGCGAGCTCCTCGCCGGACTCCGGCACCCCGAGCAGCTCCGCGGTCTTGCGGATCTTGTCCGGGGCCTCCTGGCTGGAGTCGATCAGGGTGGCCGGGATACCCGCGGCCTGAACCCCAGCGATCACGTCCGCGTGCCGGCGCATGCTGGTGCCGATCACCAGAGTGGGTTCGAGCGCGACCACACCCTCGACGGTCAGGCTGCCCCGGCCGGCGGTGGTGATCCGCTCCTCGGCCTGTGCGGCGACGTCCTCGATCAGTGAGGTCTCCGGGGCGATGCCGATCAGGTCTCCGTGCCCGAGCGCCTGCATGATCTCCATCGTCGCGTCGTCCAGGACCAGTACCCGGTCCAGGCTGGTGACCTCGATCTCCGCGCCTCCGTCGCCGGTGAAGGTCACCGGCAGCTGCGGATCAGCCGCCTGGACCGACGGAACCTGGCCGTCCGCCTCGGCCGTGGTGCCGGCACCTTCGCTGCCGCCCTGGTCAGTACTGCCCTGCGCGTCCTGCTCCCCGGCCGCCTCTGGGCTGCTGCTCTGACCCGAGCCGCAACCGGTCAGTGCGAGGGCGGCAGCCAGGGCCAGGGACACGAACAAAGGGCGTCGCGTTGATCGAGACACGTTCTCTCCAGACGAACGAGGACAGGTACAGGGTCGGGAGGTCTGTTTCCGGAATACCTCGGTTACCGAGCCATCGTGATGTTAGGTTAGGTAAACCTCGTTAGGCAAACCTAAGTCAGATGGTGGACGGTGCCGGCCGGGTGCGACACGGCAGGGTGCGGCACGGCAGGCTGCGGCACGGCCTGCTGCGGCACGGCAGGCTGCGGCACGGCCTGGTCGAGACCGGGCTGGTGGGCTAGAGCCCCGGGTCTGCGCTGGGTCCGGGCGGATCAGGCACGATAGGGGTCATGCCTGCACCGGACCCGAACCGTCTGGCTGCACTGATCGTGGAGCTGCGCCGGAGCCTGCGGCGTAGCGCAGCTGCGCCGCAGATCTCCGACCACTCAGCACCACCGCAGCAGGCCCGCTCTGCAGAGAGCCCATCGAGCCAAGGGGCCCGGCTGACACCGGCGGAGACCGAGATCCTGCGGTACGTCGCCGCTCATCCGGGACAGGGCACCTCAGCGATCGCCACTGGCCTGCACCTGCGCGCGAACACCGTCTCCGGACTGTGCAGCGCGCTCACCAGGGACGGCTACCTGCAGCGGGAGACCGACCCTGGCGATCGCCGCGCCGCCCGGTTCTTCCTCTCCCCCGCCGTCACCGCACGCCGGGCGGTGAAGATGGAGCACCGTTCGGACCGGCTCGAGCGCGCCCTGGGACGGCTCGGAGCCGAGGAACAGCAGCGGATCGCAGCGGCCCTGCCGGCACTGGAAGCACTGGCTGACCTGTTGGACGCCGAGGCGCAGGAGCGGACACGCCCCTGACTCACCTACGCCGGTCGGCCGCCCGCTCCGCGGCCCCCGCACGCGCTCGCCCGGTGCTCGCGCGCCGCAGGGCGAACCCGACCAGTGCGATCGCCACGCCCGGCACTGTGTGCATCCCGGCCAGCAGCACCCCGGTGAGCCGGTCGTGCGCACCGAACGGTGGCACCGCACCGGTGCCCAGAGCCACGATCACCCCGAGCACGGTGAGCACGGTCAGCCACCGGATGGAGCGTCGTCGGACGAGCAGCAGCACCAGCACCCCAGCAGCGAGCGGGACCGCCGTCTTCCAGGCCACGTCCGGGGCGGTGATCTGGTGATCGGCCGGCCCCACGGCGGGATCGAGCCGGAGCGTGGCGCCGGCAACGCGGCCGGTCAGATAGAGGCAGAGGTTGACGAGGGTCGCGACGATCACGACGACCGCGGCGACGGACAGCTCACGGCGCCAGCCGGAACTGTGCAGGGCAGTGGCAGAAGGGTGCCCAGAGCGGGCAGTCTCGGCAGTCATGATGTCTCCCAGGGTGATTGGATGCGTGTCCACCCCTTGGACAACTGGGCCGCTCCGGCTGTGACATCAGCACTGCGGTCGGCGGCGCCGGGACGGCGGCAGCGCCATCAGCGCTCCCGGCGGCGGCTCTCGCGGTAGTCGCGGGCGAGCTGCCAGGGATCGGCCACGGGGCCGAGATGGCTGAGCTTGTCCGGGTTGCTCACCGACCGGATCGTACAGATCCGGCCCTCGGCCGTCTCCAGGGTGATCGCCTGCACCAGGTTGCCGTCTCGGTCCCGGGCGAGCGCCCCGGGCTCCCCGTTGATCTGCTGCGGCTCAAGCCTCAGTCCGACCCGGCCGAGCTCCGGCAGGACCGAGCCGAGCACCCGCACGGTGTTCTCCACGCCCACGATCGGCCGCGGCGGTGCCGGAGCGTTGCCGCCGGTGTCGGTGACCAGCTGCACGTCGGCGGCAAGCAGGTCGCGCAACCGGTCGACGTCACCGTCGGCGATGGCCGCGAAGAACCGGGCCGCGAGCTCCTGCTGCGCGCGGCGGTCGGCGGCAAACCGGGCCCGCCCACGCGCCATGTGCCGCCGTGCCCGCACCACCAGCTGCCGGCACGCACCCTCGCTACGGCCCAGGGTGTCAGCGATATCGGCGTAGTCGAAGCCGAACACCTCACGCAGCACGAACGCGGCACGCTCCAGCGGGCTGAGCCGCTCCAGCAGCACCAGCGCGGCGGTCGATACCGAGTCTGCGAGCTCGGCGGCACGCTCCGGTTCCTGATACGGGTCCTCGAGCAGAGGCTCAGGGAACCACTCGCCGATGTACTCCTCCCGGCGCA
>DATGRZ010000283.1:0-4307 GCA_035303065.1 Ruania sp. | reverse complement strand
GCGTTGGACACCTGGTCCACGGTGAGCCGGTTGCTGATCGCCAGGGTGATCGGGAAGATCAGCTCGCTGGCGCGCGGGGCCACCACCACCCCGCCGATCACCACCCCGGAGGCGCGGTGGGCGAACAGCTTGATGAACCCTTCCCGGATGCCGAGCATCTTCGCCCGCGGGTTGCGGGCCAGCGGCAGGGTGACGACCTCGCCGCGCACCTCCCCGGAGGTGACCTGGTTCTCCGAGACGCCCACAGTGGCGATCTCCGGGGCGGTGAACACGTTCGCCGACACCTGGCTCAGGTCCAGCGGGGAGACGGCATCACCCAGGGCGTGCCACATCGCGATCCGGCCCTGCATCGCGGCTACGGAGGCGAGCGCGTGCACCCCGGTGCAGTCCCCGGCGGCGTACACCCCGCGCACTGTGGTGCGGGAGACCCGATCGGTGTGGATGTGTCCGGACTCGGTGGTGGCCACCCCGGCCTCGGCCAGACCGAGGTCCTCGGTGTTCGGCACCCCGCCGACGGCGATCAGGCAGTGCGAGCCGGTGACCACCCGGCCGTCGGTGAGCTCGACCTCCACCCCGGTCTCGGTGCGGCGGGCGGCGGCAGCCCGGGAGCGGGACAGCACCTGCATACCGCGGCGCTTGAACACTGCCTCGATCAGGTCGGCGGCGTCGGAGTCCTCCCCGGGCAGCACCCGGTCCCGGCTGGAGACCAGCACCACCTCGGCGCCCAGGCCGCGGTAGGCGCCGGCGAACTCCGCCCCGGTCACCCCGGAGCCGACCACGATCAGCCGTTCCGGGATCTCGGTCAGCTCATACAGCTGGGTCCAGTTCAGGATGCGTTCCCCGTCCGGCTGGGCAGTGGGGATCACCCGCGGGCGGGCACCGGTGGCGAGCAGCACCACGTCCGCTTCCAGGCTCAGCTGCTGCCCGTCGGCAGCTCGCACGGCCACCTGGGAGGGGCTGGTCAGCCTCCCGGTGCCCTCGATCACCTGCACACCCTCGCGCTCCAGCTTGGCGTGGATGTCCCGGCTCTGTGCCCGGGCCAGGCGCAGCACCCGGGCGTCGACCGTGGCGAAGTCCGCCTCGAAGGACGCGTCGGCCTCCCCGCGGGGCCGGATGCCCAGGTCACCGGCGCTCTCGGTGAGAGTCATCCACTCCGCGGTGGCGATCAGCGTCTTGGACGGCACCACGTCGGTGAGCACCGCTGAGCCGCCCACGCCCAGGCGTTCCACCACCGTGACGGCGGCGCCGAGCTGAGCGGCGACCAAGGCGGCCTCGTACCCGCCGGGCCCGCCGCCGATGATCACCACCCGGGAGCCGCCCCGGGTGCTGGAGGCGCCTACGTTTGCGTGCTGGTCTGCGGTCACCGGGACTGAAGGAGTGCTGGTCACGGTTGCCATTGTGCCGGTGTCGTCCACACGGCAGCGACTCCAGAGGTAGGTTCGCGGGTGTGAACACGTTGCTCGATGCTCCCGCCGACCCGTTCGACGCGGCCCGTGCGGCCGCCGCCACCATCGCCGAGCGCACCGGTGTGCCCCGGCACGACATCGCCCTGGTGCTCGGCTCCGGCTGGGGTGGTGCAGCGGACCTGCTCGGTGAACAGGTCGCCGAGCTGCCGGCACCGGACGTGCCCGGTTTCAGCGCCTCGGGGGTCCCCGGGCATGCCGGTACGCTCCGGTCGGTCCGGATCGAGGTCGACGGCGGAGCTCGCCATGCGTTGATCGTCGGCGCCCGTACGCACTACTACGAGGGCAAGGGCGTGCGCGCGGTCGCGCACGGGGTGCGCACCGCTGCGGCCGCCGGCGCCGGGGTGGTGGTGCTCACCAACGGCTGCGGCGGGTTGCGCACCGAGTGGCCGGCCGGCACTCCGGTGCTGATCAGCGACCACCTGAACCTCACCGGTGCCTCCCCCCTGGAGGGGGCCACGTTCGTGGACCTGACCGACCTGTACTCCCCGCGGCTGCGGGCACTGGCCCGCCAGGTGGACCCCGACCTGCCGGAGGGGGTGTACACCCAGCTGCCCGGACCGCACTACGAGACCCCGGCGGAGGTGCAGATGGTGGGGCGTCTGGGCGGTGACCTGGTGGGCATGTCCACCACTCTGGAGGCGATCGCCGCGCGGCACGCCGGCTTGGAGGTGCTGGGCATCTCGCTGGTGACGAACCTGGCAGCGGGGGTCTCCCCGGAACCGCTCTCGCACGCGGAGGTGATCGAGGCCGGGAAGGCCGCCGGGCCGCGGATCAGCGCGCTGCTGGCCGAGATCGTCCGCCGGGAGCTGGCATGATCGGAGAGCTGCTGGAGCAGGTGCGCACCTGGGTCGCCGACGACCCGGATCCGCACACCGCCGCGGAGCTCACCGACCTGCTGCAGGCGGTCACCGGGGACGATGCCGAGGCGGCTGAGGCGGCCCGTGCCGACCTCGCGGACCGGTTCTCCGGGCCGCTGACCTTCGGGACCGCCGGGCTGCGCGGGCGGCTGGGTGGCGGGCCGCACCGGATGAACCGGGCGGTGGTCATCCGGGCCGCCGCCGGGCTGGTCCGCTACCTCACCGACGTGCTCGGCGAAGACGCCGAACCGGTGGTGGTGATCGGCTACGACGCCCGGTACCGCTCGGCGGACTTCGCGGGTGACACGGCGGACGTGGTTGCCGCGGCCGGTGGCCGGGCGCTGCTGCTGCCCGGCCCGCTGCCCACCCCGGTGCTCGCCTATGCGCTGCGGGAGCTGCACGCCGACGCCGGGGTGATGGTCACCGCCTCGCACAACCCGGCCGCGGACAACGGGTACAAGGTGTACCTGGGTGGCCGGGTGGTCACTGACGCCGGGCAGGGTGCGCAGATCGTGCCCCCGCAGGATGAGGAGATCGCCGCTCAGATCGCTGCGGTGTCCTCGGTGGCCGGTGTGCCGCGTTCGGCCGCGGACGCCGAGCGGTCCGGTGGTGTGCGCACGGTCCTGGACGGGCAGGTCGTGGAGCGGTACCTGGCCCGCGCCGCCGGCCAGTTCGTTCCCGGGCAGGAGCTGCGGATCGTGCACACGGCGATGCACGGGGTGGGCGGCGCGCTGGCCGTCGCTGCACTGCACCGTGCCGGCTTCGCCGAGGTCCGCCCGGTGCCCGAGCAGGCCGACCCGGACCCGGACTTCCCCACTGTGGCGTTCCCGAACCCGGAGGAGCCCGGTGCCCTGGACCTGGCTCTGGACCTGGCCCGGCAGGTCTCAGCCGACCTGGTGATCGCCAACGACCCGGACGCCGACCGCTGTTCGGCGGCGATCCCGGATCCAGCGACCGAGGGTGGCTGGCGTCAGCTCACCGGGGACGAGGTGGGTGCCCTGCTCGGTGAGGACGTCGCGCTGCACCTGTCCGCACCGGCCAGCCCGTTCGAACCAGCTCCGCGCACTGGAGCACCGGTACAGCCTGGTTCCGATGCACAAACCTGGTTCGAACGGGGCGAGAACGGTAGCCGGCGGGTGCTCGCCAGCTCGGTGGTCTCCTCCCGGCTGCTCGGCGCGATCGCTGCCGCGCACGGCCTGGAGCACCAGATCACGCTCACCGGGTTCAAGTGGATCAGCCGGGTGCCGGACCTGGCGTTCGGCTACGAGGAGGCGCTCGGCTACTGCACCGACCCGGCGGCGGTCCGGGACAAGGACGGCATCTCAGCAGCGGTGGCGCTGGCTCGCCTGGCCGCCCGGTTGAAGTCCTCCGGCGGCTCGCTGCAGTCCCTGCTGGACGATCTGGCCGTCCGGCACGGGGTGCACGCCACCGCCCCGGTGACCCTACGGGTGGCCGACCTGGCGGACATCCCCCGCCTGATGGACCAGCTACGCACGGAGCCACCCCCGACCCTGGCGGGCTCCGCCGTCACCCGTCGGGAGGACCTGAGCAAGGGCAGCGCAGACCTGCCGGCCACCGATGCTCTGGTGTGGACCACCGAGGCCGGGGACCGGGTGATCGTGCGCCCCAGCGGCACCGAACCGAAGCTGAAGTGCTACCTGGAGGTGATCGAACCGGTCCCTGCTGCCGCCGACCTGGGCGCGAGCCGGCAGCGCGCTGCCGACCGGCTGGACCGGCTGCGCGCCGAGGTGCGGGCCGCCCTCGAGCTGTGACCGACTAGTGGTCGCCGCCGGCGGGCCCATCGGGCACCTGGCTGTCGCTGCGGGCGCTGTGCGGCAGCCCAGGGGCGGTGATCGGTGGCTCGACCGGTTCGGTGAGGGTGACCCGCTGCAGCGGCAACGCGTCCGGGTTGTGCTCCCGCAACCAGGTGGCCAGCCCTTCGCGCACGTCGCAGCGCAGGAACCAGTCGTCGTCGGTGTTCGCG
>DATGRZ010000282.1:0-15242 GCA_035303065.1 Ruania sp. | reverse complement strand
CACCCCGGCCAGGGCGAGGCACACGGCGGCGATCAGGAAGGCCCCGGCGTACACGTTCAGCCCGGTGCTCGGCCCGAGCAGCTGACCGGGTACCCCCAGGTTCGGTCCGAGCACCGACCCGAGCGTGCCGACCCAGACGATCAGCGCCAGCGACCGCCCCTTGCGCAACGGGGTGGCCAGGTCGGTCGCCGCGAACCGGGCCTGCAGGCTCACGGCGGAACCAGCGCCGATCAGCAGCAGCCCGATGAACAGCGGGACGACGAGGTTGTGCTGGGCGGCGAGCACCAGCAGGGCACTGCCGCCGGCGGCGGTCCACCACCCGGTCGCCAGAGCGGTGCGGCGCCCGGCCCGTGCGGCCAGGTTTCCCAGTGGCAGGCCGAGCAGGGCGGCCCCCAGTGTGCTGGAGGTGCGGGCGAGGCCCGCCCACGCCTCGTTGTCGGTGACCTCACCTGCCAGCAGCACCCCGATCGACGGGGCGACCCCGACGCCGACCGTGCCGATCACCTGCATCAGGACGAGCACGACCATGGTGCGTCGCTGGATGCGCTGGGCGGTCGGGTCCGGGGTGGTCGTTGCTGCGGTGGTCGATCGGTTGGTCAAACGGAATCCTTCGCTGTCGGCTGTGGTCAGCCACTGCGTGCCAGGGGCGGGGGAGGGGCGCGGGTCAGCCCGCAGGCTGCAGGACGGTGCGGAACCGCACCTTGCTGTTGCGGAGCCGCTGCACGGCCTGCGCCGCATCGGTCAGTGGCACACGTTCGGTCACCGGGCGGACCCCGGTGACCAGGGCGAGCTGCATCGCCTCCTCGGTGTCCACCGGGCTGCCGGTCAGGTGCCCAGAGACGGTCTGGGCGTTCATCACCAGATCGCCGAGCGGAACCTCGAAGGTGCCCCCGGCCGCGCCGAGGAGCACCAGCCGGCCGCGGTGGCGCAGACCGGTGAGCAGCTCGGGCACCGGCTCCGGAGTGGTTGCGATGCTGATCACTGCGTGCATTCCGCCCGCTGCGCGCAAGGTCTGCCCGACCGGTGTCGTCCTGCTGTCCAGGTAGTGTGCCGCGCCGAGCCGGTCGGCGGCTTCCCTGCGGTCGCTGCCACGGGTGATGACGGTGACCTCGTAACCCATCGCCGCAGCCCACTGCACAGCGAGATGGCCCAGCCCGCCGAACCCGTGCACAGCGACCCGGCCGCCGGCTGGTACGCCCGCGCGGCGCACCGCGTTGAACGTGGTGACCCCGGCGCAGCCCATCGGTGCGGCATCGAGGAGGTCCAGACCGTCCGGGACGCGGGCCAGCGCACCAGCCGGTACCGTGATCGACTCGGCCCAGCCCCCGGGGTAGCTGATCCCGGGGATCTGCCGGTCCGGACAGTGCACCACCTCACCGTGGCGGCAGGCATCGCAGTGCCCGCAGCTGCCTCCGAACCAGCCGACGGCCACCCGGTCGCCGACGCTCCACCCGGTGACACCCGGACCGAGTTGGGCGATCGTGCCCGCGACCTCGTGCCCCGGGGTGACCGGCGACGAGGAGCCAGCGCCGGCGGACACTGTGCCCAGGTCTGCGCCGCAGACCCCGGCGGCGGCCACAGCGATGCGCACCCAGCCTTCGGGGGCTGGCTCGAGAGGGACTCGTGCGGGGATCAGCTCCTGGTCGGACGGGTGCACCTGCATGGCCAGAGCGGACACGAAGCTTCCTTCCCGGTCCGCACGTGGGCGTTGCGGACCCGGCTTGTAGGCTACGGCCGCCACTCGGTGCCCAGTAGTGCTGACTGGTGAATCTGGCGATAAGGTCTCTGTATGGCTGGACGGATGAGCCCCGAGGGACTGCGGTACGCGCAGGCGGTGCGGGAGGCGGGGTCCTTCAGTGCAGCAGCACGTGCCCACGGAGTGACGCAGCCGGCACTGTCCAACGGGATCGCGGCTCTGGAGGAGTTCCTCGGTGACAAGCTGTTCGTCCGCTCGCCACGCGGCGTCACGCCCACACCGTTCGGGCTGCTGATGCTCCCGATGATCGAGCGGGGCGTGGCCGCGCTGGACACGATCATCGCCGAGGCTCGCCGGTGGAGCACCCCGTCCGGGCAGACGGTCCGGGCCGGGGTCTCCCCGCTGATCGACGCCGGCCTGGTGGCCCGCACCTACAGTGCGGTGCGGGACCTGCCGTCCGCCGACGGGCCGTGGCAGCTAGTGCTCCGAGAAGCGAACATGGCCGAGCTGCGTGACGGGCTCGTGGCCGGGGAACTCGACCTCATCGTGGTGCCCTCGGTCGGCCCGATGCCCAGGTATGAGCACCGGGTGATCGACTCCGAGCCGCTCGTGCTGGTCGAGGCGCGTGCTGAGGACGACGATGCCGCCCCGTCGGCGGCGCTCGGTGACCTGGTCGGCAAGGAGCTCATCCTGATGCCGGACACCTGCGGGTTGACCACGTTCACCCGCGACCTCCTGGCCGAACGGGAGCTGCCGGTACGTACCTACGCCGGTGAGGCCTCCAGCTACCGGGTGCTGGAGGAGTGGAGCACGCTCGGGCTGGGTTCTGCCATGCTGCCGGCCTCGAAGGTGGCCGACCCGCAGTCCCCGGCACGGCCCGTGCTGGACGAGGACGGCGCCGTGATCGAGATCTTCTACGAGACCGTCTGGAACCCCAGCTCCAGCATCGCGCCCGAGCTGGCGAAGGTGGCCGACAGCCTCAGTCATATCTAGCCGCTATGGCTTCATTCGCGGAGCGGGCCTACTGCGCTGGTGAGTGGTCTGCTTACCGTGTCGCGGCGGCAGAGAGCCTGCCGCAGCGACGTTGGAGGAGCACACGATGGCTTACCTGGAGATCACCCTGGCCGTGAACGAGGCCGACCGCCCCGCAGCTGCGGCCGTGTACACCCAGTACAAGCAGCCGTTCCTGGACACCGTCACTGGTGCCACGAGCAAGGAGCTGCTGGTGCGCGAGGAGGACGTGCAGGTGCTGCACGGCTTCCAGACCGTCGCCGACGCCCAGGCCTACCTGAACACGGACCTGTTCACCAAGGACGTGGTCGGTGGCCTCACCCCGTTGCTGCAGGCGGAGCCAGAGGTGCGCATCTACGACGTCGCGTGACGTCTGGATCTCCCGCCTGGCACGGAGCCGCCGCGAGGGCGCAATGGGGCGCGCTCAGCGGCGGACGGCTGCCACAGGTGCGCTCACAGCCGGACGTAGGCTGCGCCGGCCCGCTGGGCCTGCACGATCGCGACGATTGCGGACTCGACGGCCTGGACGCCGGCCTGGAGCGGCTCGTCGAGCATGCCGCGCCGCTGCAGCCCCACCCTGCAGGCCTCGACGGTGACCCCTTCGCTGGGAGTGATGGTGCTCGAGCTGTCGGTGAGACCGGCGAGCGCGGGGCCGTTGACGAGGATCCGCACTCGTAGCTGCGGGTCCGCCTCGGTCAGGGCTGTGGCTGCTGCGTTCGCACGGGCCACGTCCTCAGCGGTGTCCGAGACGTGCAGCACGACGTCGCCGGGCTGCTGGTCAGGTGTGGGTGCGCTCATCTCGGGTCCTTCTCTCGTTCGCTGGTGGTCTCTGGCTCGGTAGTGCTGGTTGCGGAGGTCGTAGCAGCGGTCGCGTCCTGGCGCTTCCGGTAGGTGCGGACCAGCAGCCAGCTGATCAGCGCCACTGCGAGGACCACGCCGGCGACGACCAGGTCGGGCACCTGGCTCGCTCTCTGCAGCACGGCACCCTCCAGGGCCGCCTGCTGGCTGGCCCCGAGCAGGTCGGTCAGCTCGGTGGTGCCGGCGGTGGCGAGCAGCAGAACACCCACGGCGATGGTCAGTGTGCCACCGATGATGCCGGTCCAGGTGTTGCGCCAGCCACGGATCTTCACCTCCCGCGGCCGGATGAGCCGCTTCACGAACGGGAACCGCCCCCAGACCAGGGCCAGGACGAGCAACGGCAGTGCCATCCCGGCCGCGAACACCAGCAGGATCACACCGCCGGCGAGTGCGTTGCCAGAGACTGCGGCGACGGTCAGCACAGCGCCCAGCAGCGGGCCGGCGCACACCCCGGCGAGCCCGTAGATCGTGCCCAGCGCGTAGACCGCCGTCGCCGATGTGCCGTCGGTGGCCCGGGTGCGGGAAAGCAGGGGAACCGGGATGTTCAGCAGCATCACTGCGCCGAGTGCGATCACGATGGTCGAGGCCACGGTGACGAAGGTGAATCGGTGCTCGTTCACGAACGCGCCGAGCGTTCCGGCGAGCACCCCGAGTGGGACGAGGCTGGTGGCCAGCCCCAGGTAGAACACCCCGGTGCGGGTGACCAGCTCCTTCGGGCTCGCGAAGGCGTAGGAGAAGAAGGCGGGCAGCAGCATCGCCGAGCACGGGCTGAGCAGGGTCAGCAGTCCGCCGAGGAAGGCGCCGAGGAGTCCGACCTCCATCTCACTCCACCTCCGCCAGGGCCTGGTCGAGGAACGCCGCGAAGCTGGGCGTCGGTTGTGCCCCGGAGAGTGCACTCTCGCCGGCTACGAAGAACGGCACTGCGGTGACGCCCAGCTGTTGGGAGTACTGGGTGCTCTCGTCAACGTCCGCTCGCAGCTCGGGATCGTCGAGGTCCGCGGTGAACTGCTCCAGGTCCGGGACGCCGATCTGCTCGGCGAACGCGATCAGCTTCTCCCGGGGCATGTCCGGGTGACCGCCGTCCGGAGCAGCCTCGAAGACCGCCGTCATGTACTCCATGAACATGTCCTGCTCTGCGGCCGCTCGCCCTGCGACGGCGGCATCAGCGGACTGCTCACCGAAGAACGCCACGTCGTAGAACTCGATCCGCACCTGGCCGCTGTCCACGTACTCCTCGATCAACGTCGGCATCGTCTCCTGGCTCACCACGGCGCAGAACGGGCAGCGCAGGTCGACCCACTCGGTCAGCACCACGGGTGCGTCCACATCGCCGATCGCCATCGGGTCGTCCGGGTCCCGCCGGACGAACTCGTACTCCTGGCCGTCGCCTTCCGGCTCGGCCGCGCTGCCGTCGTCCCCGGCCTCGCCGACATCCGCGGCAGGTTCTGCCGGTGGCGCGGTGGCGGTCGGCGACCCGTCAGGGAGGAACTGTGCTGCCGCCACAAGAAGGAGGAACGCCACCGCTGCGCCGAGCACAACATTCAGCTTCCGTGCCCGCTGGTACTTCGTCTCCAGGGCGACGGCTCGTTCCGACGGGGCAGGCTTCACGGGTGATCGTCGTCTGTCCACAGGTCGACTATCTCACATAGTCGACTATGCTCGGTAGTAATGTGACGGAAGGGGCACCATGCTCCGAGCGCCTGTCCTCCGGCTCGGCTGGGCAGTGCTGGCGGCGGCCGCCGCCGGGCTCCTGCTCGACGCCGCGTTCCCGGCGCTGGGCTGGTGGCCGTTGGCCTTCCCGGCGATCACGCTCGCACTGCTCTCCCTGGTCGGGCGCCGGTTCTGGGCAGCGGTGCTGGTCGGCGGAGTCTTCGGGCTGGCGTTCTACCTGCCGCACGTGTCCTGGGCCGGAGGGTTCCTCGGCGACCATCCACTGGCCTGGGTGCCTTGGGTCGCACTGGCCGGGGCAGAGGCATCGCTGGTGGCCCTGCTGTCCCCGATGATCACGCTCGCCTACCGGTGGGTGCCGCAGTGGCGGGACACGGCGCGGGTCCGTCTGGTGCTGCTGCCGCTGGTCGTGGCCGGTGCCTGGGTGACCCGAGAGCTGGTCGTCGGCACCTGGCCGTATGGGGGATTCCCCTGGGGCCGGGTGGCGATGAGCCAGGCGGACAGCCCGATCGCGCCGGTCGCCTCCTGGATCGGTGTGACCGGGCTCGGCTGGCTGATGGTGGCGCTGTGCGCCGCATTTCTCGAGGCGGTGCGCTGGTGGCGCGGCGGCGCCCACCGGCGGCTCCCGGGCAGATCTCGTCCTGGCAGTGTGGCTGCGGCGGCGATCGCCGTGCCGACGCTGGTCCTCGTCCCGCTCGTCGTTCCTGCGTTCCCGACCAGCCCTGCCGGCACGATTCGTGTCGGGGCGGTGCAGGGTGATGGCCCAGCGGCCTATGTGGACCGGGCCGGCCCGTTGGCGGTCCTGGAATCGCAGCTGGCGGCCTCGGAACCGCTGCAGGGTGAGCAGCTGGACCTGGTGCTTTGGCCGGAGGGCAGCGTGGATCGTGATCCGATGGCAGATCCGGAGACTACCGACCTCCTCGATGCTGCTGCGCGCCGCTACGGTGCGCCGATCCTGTTGAACGCTGCCTCCACCAGCGGCGCCAGCACGTACAACACGTCCTTCCTGTGGACCGAGAACGGCCCGGTCGCCACCCATGCCAAGCACCATCCGGTCCCGTTCGGTGAGTACGTGCCCGACCGGTGGTTCTACGAGGCGATCGCCCCCGATCTGGTCAACCTGCTGGAACGCGAGTATGCCCACGGCACCGACCTGCCTCTGCTGGCCGTCGATGACACGCAGGTCGGCCTGGCGATCTGCTTCGACGTCGTCTTTGACGACGTCGTCCTGGCGGCGATCCGTAACGACGCCCAGGTGTTCATGTTCCAGACGAACAACGCGGACTTCCGTGGCACGGACGAGAACCTGCAGCAGCTCGACTTTGCGCGGATGCGGGCGATCGAGACCGGGCGGAGCGTGATCAATCTCTCCACGACCGGCACCAGCCAGGCGTTCGCCCCGGACGGCAGCGTGCTCCAGGCGCTACCGGTCGACGAGCCCGGGCTGATCCTCCTCGAGGTCGAGCTCCGGGACGGCCGGACCCCCGGTACGGTAGTCAACCCCTTGTTGCGGTGGCTCCTCCCGCTGGGCACGGTGACGGCACTGGCCGGCCTCGGAATCAGAGCTCGGTTGCGCGCGGTACCGAAGGCCGTGCAGGGCAACCCCCAGGGGCGCCGCGACGTCAGCTGAGGGTCATGACGCCTGGTCGTCGGCGGGAGGCTCCTCGACAGCAGCAGGATCGGCCGGTCGGGTGGTGGCGAGCACAGGGTCGTCGCCGGCGGTCAGCAGCACAGCGCCGGTCGGGGCAATCAGCTCGGGGATCGCGAGCTCACCGGACCCCTCGGAGTCGTAGGCGGTGGCGACCTCCCCGGTGAGGACGTTGTGCGCGCGTACCTCGCCGTCGTCAACCAGGTAGACCAACGCACCGCCCACGGCCTGGATCTCGGCCTCCGGCCCGGCGCCCGCCGACCACAGGTCAGCACCGTCGGCATCGATCCCGTGCAGCCCCTGCTCGTCCAGCAGCACCACGGTCCCGGTCGCCGCATCGGTGGCTGCGTCCCGGACCCCCTCAGCGAGCACCTCACCGTCGGCAAGGCTGACCAGCGCGTGCCCGTCCGTTCCGACCTCCAGCAGGGCGACCTCCGTCCCAGGCCGGGTTCCGGCGACCGCGGCGACCTCCTCGGCGGACCAGCCGTGCTCGGCCACCGGTACCTGCCAGCGTGGCTCCAGGCCGCCCTGGCCGCCCTGGCCGCCCTGGCCGCCCTGGTCGCCGGGCGCCAGGGCGCTCAGCGTGCCGTCATCGACGGTCAGCACGGTCCCGCCGTACTCACCGACCACCCGGGCGTCGTCGGGCACCTCGAGCGGCTCGCCGGTGTCCGCGTCCAGCGCCACGGCGCCGGTCGGCTCCCCGAGCTGCTCCGGCATCTGGGCGAACACCAGCCCTGGGCCCAGGTGTGGTCCCGGTACGTCGACCGGACCCCAGACCTCCTCACCGGTGTGCAGGTCGTAGCCGCTGACCGTGGTGGACACTGCCTCCGAGGAATCCTCCGCGGATGCCTCCAGGTCGGCCAGCACGGCCAGGTCCTGACCCTCGCCGGTGGTGGTGAGCACGAACCCGGTACAGCTGGGCGGCCGCTGGGCCCACCAGAGCGTGGTCCCTTCGGCATCGACCGCCCGGAACTCCAGCGCACCCTCGGACTCTGCCGGGGCCAGGAGCACGCCGCCCAGCTCCTGGACGGACGCGGCCGGCCAGGGCGGTTCCACCAGGGCGAGCTGGTCGACCTGATAGGGCAGCCACAGGTCCTCGACCGGGACCTCCGGGAGCGGGTCACCGTCCGGCTGCGGCTCGCGCTCCAGGTCGAGCTGTTCGGGGGGCGGGCTGGCCTCGGGCTGCTCCGGTCCCCCGGAGCACGCCCCGAGCACGGTCGCCAGCACCGCCACCCCGGCCACGGCCATCGACCGGCGCCGCATCACCGGCCGGCCCCGCTGTCGCTGCTGCGGGACCGGTCAGCTGCCTCGCCGGGTTGCTCCGCGGCCGGTCGTCGCTTCCTGCCGCGGCGGGCCCACACGGCCAGGATCGCGGCGGCCACGAGCACGATGACCACGATGTCGACCACCGGTCCGCTGAGCAGTGCGCTACGTTCCTGCAGCCACATCTGCACACCGGTCGGCACCAGGGCCGGTGCGGTGAGCAGTCCGTTCGTGACCCAGAACAGCACGCCCACGCCGATCAGCAGCAGCCCGGCGACCACTGACGTGGTGTGCAGCTCTCGGCCGAGCACGGTGAAGGTGCGTCCGCGCAGCGTGAGGCGGGCCCGGTCGCTCATCCGGTTCCACGCCCAGGCGAGGCCCAGCAGCGGCACCACCATCCCGGCTGCGTACACGGCCAGCAGCGCACCCGCCAGCAGCGGCTCGCCCTGCGCGGCAGCAAGGGTGAGTACCGCCCCGAGGATCGGGCCCGAGCAGAATCCGGCCAGGCCGCTGGCCGCACCCAGGAGCAGGGTCTTGGTCAGTCCGGTCCGCCGAGCCGCGCGCTCGTGCAGGCCGCTCGCGCCCGGGACCAGCCGGGACGCATCGAACCCGAACCCGAACAGCTGCAGCACACCGAACCCGATCAGCAGCAGCGAGGCGACCACCACGATCGCCGTGCGATAGGCGACGAAGAATGCCCCCACCGCGCCGGCGCCCAGTCCGAGCGGTACCAGCACCAGGAACAGGCCGACGTAGAAGAGCGCGGCGTGCACGCCCAGCCGGAGACCGCCGCCTATGGACGAGGCGAAGAACGCCGGGAGCAGCAGCGCCCCGCAGGGGCTGAGCAATGCCAGCACGCCACCGAGGAACGCCGCGATCAGACCGACCTCCATCAGCCGGCCTCCGCCAGGGCCTGCTCGTAGGCGGAGACGAACACGTCCGTGGGCTGGGCGCCGAGGATCGGTTCGCCGCCGAGCAGGAATGCCGGAGTGTTGTACACCCCGAGGCTGTACCCGACCTCAGCGTTCTCCTCCACGGCGGTGGTGGTCTCCTCCGAGTCCAGGTCGGCGGTGAACTGCTCCACGTCCAGCCCGAGCTCTGCCGCGAGGTCCACCAGGGAGTCCCTGCTCAGGCCACTGGCCGAACGAGTGTCACCTCCGGCGAACAGGGCGTCGTGGTAGGCGGAGAACTCTCCCTGCTGTGCGGCGGCGTAGGCAGCACGCGAGGCGCGCTCGGAGTCGTCCCCGTACACCTGCACGTCCCGCCACTCGATCCGCAGGTCTCCTGCCTCCACGTGCGGCAGCAGAGCGGGCAGGGTGTCCGCGTTCCAGCTCGCGCAGAACGGGCACTGGTAGTCGGAGAAGACCACCAGGGTCACCGGGGCGTCCACCGGTCCGGCGGCGAGCGGGTCGTCCGGGTCCCGGCGCTCTACCACGGTCAGGTCTGGTTCGTCCGGATTGTCGACGGCGGTGGGCGCCTCGCCGCTGTCCTCGCCACTGTCCGAGGTGCTGGCCGTTTCCTCGAACGTGGTGGGCGAGGTGTCCTCACCGCTGCGCAGGGCCAGGACCAGGACGATCAGTGCGATCGCCACTGCGCTGACCAGGATCGGCAGGAACAGGGATCGGCGTTCGGGTTTGTCGGTCACACGACCTCCACAGAACGACTATGAGTGATAGTAACTATGGGTCATAGTAGAACATGGCATACTGGGTGGATGACCACTGCTGACCGACCTGATCTCGCGGAGCGCTCGCCGGCCCGTGCCGGGCGTCCCTCCTTCGTGCAGGTGGTGCTCGCGCTGCGCAGCTGGAACCGCAAGCAGGTGCTGACCGCGGCAGCGGCGACGGTGGCGATCGCACTGCTGATGGGGGTGGCCACGGTGCTCATCCCGAACTCGTTGTTCATGCGGGACATCCCACCGGTGTGGTGGGACTACCCGGTCTGGCTGCTCACCTCCCTGCTTGCCGGCCTGCTGGTCGGTACCTACGTACGCACCGAGGAGAAAGAGGAGAAGCCGGACGGGCGCAGCAGCCGGTTCGGCGTGTTCGGCGCTGTGCTCGGCTGGTTCGCTGTCGGCTGCCCGGTGTGCAACAAGATTGCCCTGATCGCTCTGGGCTACACCGGGGCACTGACCTGGTTCGCACCGTTCCAGCCCGTGCTGGCCGCAGCCGCTCTGCTGCTCACCGGCCTGGCGCTGTACTGGCGGCTGCGCGGGCAGGTGGCTTGCCCGGTCGCACCGCGCACCGCGCAGGTGGCGCGGTGAGCGCCGGGCCGCCCTCTGGCGGGCTCGGGCGATCCAGGGATCCTGCCGGGTCGGCGAACTCTCCTGACTCTGCAGGGTATGGTCCGGAGCCGCCCCGTCTCGGTGCCCTGGAGGCCAAGGTGATGGATGCGCTCTGGGACGAGGCTGGACTGAGCGTGCGGGAGCTGATCGAGCGCCTCGGCGGTACGTCCGCCTACACCACGATCGCTACAGTGCTGTCCAACCTGAGCCGCAAAGAGCTGGTGGTTGCCGAGCGGTCGGGACACTCCACCCGGTACCACCCGGCGTTGTCCAGGGCGGAGCACACGGCTGCGGTGATGGGGTACGCGCTGGCTGCCAGCAAGGACCGGGAGGCCTCGATCTTGCACTTCGTGGAGACTATGCCGCCCGACGACCTCGAGCTGCTCCGGGCCTACCTCGACCGGCACGAGCAGCAGGCCGAGTCGTGACGGCGCTGCTGCTCGTGCTGCTGCTCGGGCTGGGCGTGGTCGCCGTCGGCGCGGGCGGAGCCTGGATGGTGCGCCGGTCCGCACCAGTGCTGGTCCGCGTCCCCCGACTGGCAGCCGCCCTGCTGCTGGCCACAGCTGCGCTCTGGGTGCTCACCCTGCTCGCGCTGGGCCCGATGCTCTCCTGGGTGAACGACGGTCCGGCAGTGCTGACCGGTACGGCGGGCGAGGTGTGCCAGCGCTGCCTCGCTTCGGCCAACCCGTTCGGGGGCACCACGATGACCACGGTCGTGCCGACAGTGGCACTGCTCGGCGTCCCGCTGCTCGGTGGTGCGGTGCTGATGGCTGTCGGCGGCGCAGAGGTGCGCCGTCGTCGCCGCCGCACGGTGCAGGTCGCCGCCGGGCTCGCTGGCACCCCCACCACAGTGCTCGGGCACCAGGTGCTGCTGGTCCCGGGCGAGGGTGCGCAGGTGTTCGCCCTGCCCGCGCGGCACGGCGGCATCATCCTCTCCGAAGGCTGCCGCACCACGCTGGCACCTGAGGAGCTGGCAGCCGTGCTCGCGCACGAGGAGGCACACCTGCGTCAGCACCACCACCTGATCAGTCTGCTCACCGCGGCGCTCGTGCGGCCTCTGGGCTGGGTGCCCCTGCTGGCCGCTGTCCGCTCCGCGCTGCCGCTCTACCTGGAGATCGCAGCCGACGACGCCGCGCGCCGCAGCGTCGGCACGCCTGCCCTGGCGAGCGCGCTGCTGCGGCTGGGCAGGCGGGAGGACTCGGTGTCCTTCGGTGCGGGCACTGCGGAAGCCTTGCACGCGGCCGGTCCGGACCGCATCCGGCATCTGGTCTGCCCTCCGGAAGCGGGCGGTCGTGGTCCCGCAGTGGCGGTGGCAGCGCTGCTGGCCGGTCTGGCGGTGGTGAACGCGGCCGTCCACCTGCCGCTGCTGCTCGCCGCCTGGGGCGGCTGCCTCTGACCAGACAGCGCGCAGTGTGCGCTGCTGCTGGGTTGCCCCCGCCGAGGGCGGCCGCCTCCGGGCCCCTGCTGGTAGGGCACGAGCCTCCGGGCCCCTGCTGGTCAGGGCACGATCGTCACCAGAGCCAGCACGCTGTCCCCGTCGGTGATCTCCAGGTCCGGGGCGCGGTTGGCGAAGTAGGCCCGCGGTGCCACCGCCAGCAGCACGGTGCCGGGGCGTAGCTCGGTCGCCGGGTCCAGGTGCAGCTGGTTGCGCAGATCCTCTGCAGAGAGGTAGACGTCCTCACCGACCACGTTGCTGGCCCAGGGGTTCAGCGTGACCGCATCTCCTGGTGGCCAGGTGGACTGGTCGGTGGACACAGTCGCGACGGAGTACTCCTCCAGGGCGGTGCCGTCACCCTCGTCGAGCACCCGCACCTGCAGGTCGTCCGGTAGCTCAAGGCCGTCCGGGACGGTGATCTCGTAGGCGTCCGCAGCCGTCTTGGTGATGGTCAGGTTGTCGATGGCAGCACCGGTGAAGTGCGGGTCACGGTAGAGGTTGATCAGCCAGCTCGCTCCGGTCACCACGCCGACCACCACGAACACGACCGCAGCCGCCAGGGCGATGCGCTCGGCGCGGCGGGACCGTTCTGAGCGTGGTGCAGCTCCGACGTGCGCCGGAGCCATCGACACCAGTCCGGAGGGGGTGTGCGGGGCGGTACCGGCGGTCGGTGCGGGCAGCGGCTGTGCTGGGTGCGGCGCAGGCAGCTCCACCCGCTCGGCCGGGTCCGGTGGCGGCTGGGTGCCCGCCGGTGGCACCCCGGTCTGCGCGGCCGGAGGTGCCCCGGTGCCCGCCGCTGGGAGCTGCGTCTGGGCCGCCGGCAGCCAGGTGCTCTCCCCGGCACCTGCGCCGGCCCCTGGGCCGGGTGCGGCTGGGTGGATGGCCGCCGCGCCCGGCCCAGGTGAGCTGCTGGCACCGGGACCCGCACTCGTCAGGTGGGCTCCGCCGTCGAGATCCTCCACATCCTCCACCCCGGGCACCTCGACCGGGGTGACCTCCAGGCCCAGCTCGCGCTGCACCTGCTGCAGGCTGCGGGCCATCTCCAGGCAGCTGTCGAAGCGGGCGGCAGGGTCGTAGGCCATCCCGCGGCGCAGCAACTCCTGCAGCGTCTGCGGTGCGTCCGGACGTTGCATCTGGGCGATGAAACCGGTGCGGATCCTCGCCCGGATAGCGCTCGCGCCGTTCGGCCCGTCCGGCACCTCCCGCGGGGAGCGGCCCTCGAGCAAGGAGTACAGCGTGGCCGCCAGGCTGAACCGGTCCGAGCGGGTGTCGGCCACCGGGGGAGAGGCGAGCGACTCCGGTGCCGCCCACGGCAGGCTCATCCCCACAGCCGTGGAGTCCTCGATCCCCTCGGAGTACACCTGCGCGCGGGCCAGCGTCGCCTCCGGGAACGCCTCGTCGATGGTGGAGATGCCGAAGTCGGTGAGCACCGCCACGCCATACTCGGTGAGCAGGACGTTCGAGGGCTTCACGTCCCGGTGCACGATCCCGGCCCGGTGCGCCGACTCCAGCGCACTGGCCAGACGCACCCCCAGCCGTAACGTCCGCGGCACCGACAGCGGCGAGCTGCGGAAGCTCTCGCCCAGGCTGCCGCCCGGACAGTACTCCATCACCAGGTACGGCTCACCCTCGTCGTCCACGTCCGCGGTGAAGATCGAGGCGATCGCCGTGTGACTGGACACGCGGGCCATCAGGTTCGCCTCCGCCGCGAACTGGGTGCGGCCCACCTCCTCACCCGGCTCGGTGCGGAGCACCTTGATCGCCACGTCCCGGCCGGGCATCTGCTGGCGGTAGAGGTAGACGTCGGAGAACCCGCCCCGCCCGATCAGCTGCCGGAAGGAGAAGCCCTCGATCTCCGGGGGCACGTGCTCCGGCATCCGCCCTCCTCTCCGCTCCGGGGTCATGGTCTACCATCAGGACCGACATGGTCAGGCTGCCACCGATCCTACGGGGAAGGACGACGATGCCACGCCGCCGCCCCCGGACAGCGGGCCCGCTGGGTGCTGCGCTGCTCGTCATGGTGCTGGTCGGCTGCTCCAGCCAGGCCTACCGGGTGCCGGACCCGCCGCCGGAGCCCGCGCCCTCGGTGACCGGGCCGACGGCACAGCTGACCGAGATGCTCAGCGAGATCGCCACCGCGTTCGGCACACAGGAGCCGCACGGCAACGACCTGATCGACCCCGGCTCCACAGTGCAGGTGGCGGTGGCCGACCTCCGCTCCCAGCTGCAGCTCAGCGACCAGGTGGCAGCCGTCGCGGCGGCCTGGGCGCAGGACTGGGCGGAGCGCGAACCGGTCGCCTCGGTGGAGCTGGAGGTCACCGACGTGGAGGTCATCGCCAGCTGGCACGGTGACCCGTTGGCGCGGGCGACCATCGACGTCGCGGTGACCCAGGATCCCGGGCCGACCACCCAGGAGCAGTATGAGTACGTGCTCTCCTGGGCCGACGGCACGCTGCAGTATCTCGCCCCGCTGGTCAAGGCCGACAGCGCGGTGGTGATCGACTCCGGCGTCGGTCTCGGGTCCACCACCGGCGCCGTGCGGCGGTTCCTCGACCTGGTGCGCCAGTCCCAGTGGTCGGCGCTGGCACGGTTCTCCGACGGGCAGAACACCGACCGCACCGAGCTGGAGGTGTTCCGGTCGGTGATCGAGGCCCTGGACTTGACCCTGGTGGAGGTGCCCTGGCCCGCTGACGACGGCACTCGCACGGTCTATGCCATCACCGCGATCAACCAGGTGGTGGCGCAGTTCAGCGTGGACACCACCGAACGCGTGGTGGTGTTCCAGGGCACGGTGTGACCTGTGCCGGTGTGCCCGGTCAGCGGGTGGGCTGACCGAGCGGGGAGGTGCGCAGGTCCAGCACCAGGGTGGTGGCCTCCTCCTGCTTGGCGTAGCTGGTGAAACCCAGCCCGGTGTAGAAGTCCTTGGCGGTGTTGCCGTCGGCCACGCTCAGGCTGATCCGCTCGATCCCCTGCTCGCGGGCCTTCGCGGCCAGCGAGCGCAGCAGACCGGTGCCGATACCGCGGCCGCGCTGGTGCGGGGCGACCGCCATCGCCAGCTCGGGCACGTCCTCGGCGACGAACCCGAAGCCGGGGTTGCGGGCGGGGAACCGGCGCAGCCAGGCTGCGCCGATCGGGATCTGCAGCCCGCTGGGTCCGGCCAGGTCGACCGCGATGATCCCGAGGTCGCCCTCGCGCTGCCAACCAGCGACATACAGCGAGGTGGCCTTGTCCTTGAGCACCTGCTTGCGGGTGTAGCGCTCCTCGCCGGACCAGTTCACACACTGCAGGAGCATGTCGACGAGGAACTCGGCGTCCTCTGGGCCGGCAGGCCGGACGCCGACGGGTCCCTGGCGGACCTGCTCAGCCAATTCATGCCCTT
>DATGRZ010000281.1:0-5311 GCA_035303065.1 Ruania sp. | reverse complement strand
ACGGCGAAAAGTGCCTCAGTCGGCGGGATCCGCGCGGCGGGTGGCGGGTGCCTCGCCGGGAGTGTGCGCCGGTCAGGCGATCCCGCCGCCGCGGAGCGTCGCGGTCAGCGTCTTGCCGTACGCCTGGTGGGTGCGGAAGTCCAGCCGGGTGCCGCCGCGCACCCGGTGCGCGGTCACCTCGTCGTCGGCCTCGAGCAGCGGGCGCCGGCCGCGGATGGTGACGCTGACCGTCTCCCGCGCGAACGTCGGGTCCGAGACTGCGATCACCGTGCGCCCGCGGTCGTCCTGCGCCAGCACGGAGGCGGGTCCGTCCACGGTGAGGCTGCCGATCTGGTGGTCGCCGTCGGCGAACGTGTTCAGCCCCAGGAGCCGCAGCCCGGCGTGCCGCACGGCATGCACCTGGGTGTCGTGCGCGACCACCTCCGGGCCGGAGCGGGCATACCGTGCCAGTGCCTGCTGGCTCGCACCCGGAACGATCGCATAGGCGAGGGACCCGCTGTCCTGTCCGGGCTGGTGGGTGTGGGACACGTCGAAGACCCGCTTGCTGATCGGGGTGTCGCTGTTCGAGGTGCGCACGTAGCTGCGTGGCCGTTCGACCGACTCCAGCCGCACGTCGATCTCGCCCTCGGTGTAGAACACGTACCCCAGGGTGGAGCCGCGGGTGGCGTTCTCGTAGTGCAGCCAGGCGGGATCGTCCACGCTGCCCGGCCCCGTGACCGGCCGGCCGTGCCGGGTCTTGCCGGCCAGGTGCACAGTGTCGGTGGGGTCGCACACCCGCGCGTCCACAGTGGTGATCACGTCGCGGTCGTGCTCGTCGTCGATGCCGGAGGCGAGCACCACGATCTCGTCGTCGAACATGAACCAGGACTTCGAGGACCGGCAGTTGGCGTACGCCACGAAGTCTTCAGGCAGCTCACCGGCCTGCTTCGCCACGTACGCGGCGTCGTCGGACTGTTGCATCCCGGCCACGGCGTAGGTCCCCAGCGTGGTGCCGCCCGAGTAGGCGTTCGTGCCCAACGGGAAGTACACGTACAGGTTCTGCTTCACCGAGGAGGAGGTGAAGTCCTCCTCCGGGTTGTCGTAGTAGGGCAGCCCGTACAGCTCTGGGATCGTCTCGCGCTCCTCCTCCGGTGCGCTCACCCCGGCGAGCCGGATCGGATCGACGGCGGTGTAGTAGTCGACGCCGAACGCCTCGCCCTGGTCCTCTCCGGCCAGGTACAGGTAGTGCGCGCCGTCACCCTGGAACCACGGCCGCAGGTTCTCCCCGTTCATGTACTCGTACTTGCTCACCCGCTCCGAGCTGCGGGCCAGCGCGAAGGTGAACTCGGCACGGTGGTGCACGTGCCGGTCCATCGCGTTGTAGGCGAACGTCGCCGCAGCGGGCACCAGGTCCGCGCGGGTGACCTCCTCGTCGGCGACCACCTCGGCATAGCGGACGATGTTCGCAGGGTCGGCGAACGAGGACGGGGAGATCGCCATCTGCTCGATACCGTGCAGGTAGGCCACGTAGGACTCCAGGTCCGGAGCCGACTCGGCGTCCGCGTGGGCGGACAGGGCCACGACCGACTCCACCACGCTGGTGGCGTTCGTGTACCCGGTGCTGGTGCGAGAGACGGCCCGGCCCTTGACGATCTCCATCATCCAGCCTTCGACGATCACCGGTGCGAACGCGGTGGCCAGCCAGGTGTTGATCTGGGCCGCCAACGCCGGGTCGGTGGCGTGCTCGGTGCCGGTGAGCATGGCGATCGTGGTGGTGACGCGTTCGAGCAGCCCGATGCCGTAGCTGCCGGTGTAGGGCACCGAGGAGTGCATCAGGAACGACCCGTCGGCATAGAACCCGTCGGTCACCCCGTGCTGCAGGTGGTAGGGGTCGATGATCTGGTAGACGGTGAGCTGGTCGGAGATCGCCTTGGAGATCCGGTCGGTGTCCCCGAGCACGGCGCCCTGCACGATCCGGTTGGTGGTGATGTCGGCGAGGTTCGCGCCGGTGTGGAACCGCGAGTCCAGGTCCACGTCGCCGTCCTTGCCCTCCCGCAGGTAGGCGTCCATGGACTGCACGTAGTCCTGCACCAGGTCTGGGTCCGCGGCGGCGACCTCGTCGGCCAGCAGCGCCAGCGTGCGGCTGACGTGCGTCGGGATGCCGATCTCCCAGTTGTACCAGTTGCCGTAGTACCCGGCGTCCTGGTCGGCGAAGTAGTGCTCGTGCACCCAGCGCAGCGCGTCGATCACCTGCTGCTGCACCTCGGTGTTCCCGCTCAGGTCCGCGGGGACGGTGGCCCCCGACGGCAGCGGCATCGCGGTGGCCACTGCGATCTCGTAGAGCTTCTGGTAGGTGGTCTCCAGGTTGCCGTCGCTGCTGCCCAACGGCCGACCCGGGAACAGCTCGGTGCTCGGGTCGGTGATCAGGTCGGCGAGATTCTGAGCAGCCTGCTCATACAGATCGTTCAGCTTGTCCTGGACGGCGGGGGAGGAGTTGGTCTCTTCGCTGCCGGCCAGGCTGCCGACGATGTTCGACAGCAGGGACGACGCAGCGGACGGCGCGTCGCCAGCGTTGTCGCGGCCGGCGGGGCCCCCGGTGGCGCCCCCGGTGGCACCGCCCTCGGCGGCGAAGGCGACCTGAGGCGCCGGCAGGGTGGCGGCCAGTGCGGTGACCCCGGCCGCGGTCAGGACGGTTCGACGGCCGATGCTGCGCATGCGTACTCCCTCGTTGCTGCGTTACCGACCCCACGGTCTCAGGGGTGGATTCGCTACAGGGTACGCGACGTACCGGGCCCACCCCCGGGTCGTCAGGTCCCGCGTGCGCCATCGCGCACCCTGGACCTGGCGACCCGGTTCGGGCGCAGGGGGTCAGGGGGTCGTGCGGCGCCGGCGCAGGAGCAGCAGCACGGCACCGGCCACGAGCAGCCCGCCGGCCACCAGCAGCAGCGCCGGAGGGATCACGGCACCGGTGCGGCTGAGCTCGGCCGCACCGGCCGAGTCGTCTGTCTCCTCGCCGGCGCCCGCGGCCTCATCGGCCCCGGCACCCGCAGCCGGTGTGCTCGGTGTGTCCGTCGCGGGGGTCGGTTCCGGCGTAGGCGTGGGCTCGCCAGTAGGCGTAGGCGTCGGCGTAGGCTCCTCCACCGGCCGTTCCACCAGCGCAGCCAGCGCCGCAGCCAGCTCCTCGGCCGCCGCATCCACGCTGACCTGCCCCGGTGCTGGCGACCCGAGCACGAACTGGGCGCGCACCAGCCCCGCATCCACGGCCGCGAGCGAGGAGTCGGTGTACCCCACCCGGTCCAGGCCTTCCGCCCGGTCCACCAGCGCCGCCAGCTCCTCGGTGGAGACCTCCTCGGCCTCGGCCACCGGCACCAGCTGCACCTCGTCCAACGTGCCCCAGGCACCGGCGCTCAGTGTCAGCTCCGCCCGCACGGTCACCTCCCCGTCCGCGGCGACAGTCAGCTCCGGAGTCTGCGGGTTCTGCCAGTTCTCATAGCCCGCCAGGGTGAAGTCCGCGGTCACGGTCGAGATCCCGGACGCCGCCGAGATCAGCATCTCGTCCTCGGCGCCGGCATCCGCACCCTGCACCTGCACCGAGAGCCGGTACTGCCCGGCCGGCACCCCGGTCAGGCGCTGCTCGATCGCGAACGAGTAGTCCTCCTCGGACCAGAAGTGCAGCGACCGCTCCCCGGTGTAGGGGTCGTCGGTCGCGCTGATCGTGTACCCGCTGCCGGTGCCGGTCCATGGGTCCACACCGTCCTCGAAACCGGGGTTGACCACGTAGTTGCGGCCGGAGTCCACCTCGCCCAGCACGGTCACCGTCGCGGTCGCCTCCAGCCCGGCAGCCGTACGGCCGCGCACGGTGTAGGTGCCCGGCCCCAGGATCCACTCCATCGAGTCCGACCAGGTCACGTCCTGGGCCTGGCTGGTGCCATCGGTGTAGAACACCTGCACCTGCCCGGGCAGCTCGATCGGCTCACCGTCAGCCACGGTCACCGACGGGCTCGCCACCTCATCCACCTCCCGCGGCCCGATGGACCCGGTCTCGGCGTAGGTGTACACCCGCAGCGACTCCAGCGGGGTGCCGTCGAAGGCGAACAGCGCCTGGTTGTCCCAGGCGGAACCGCCGTAGGTCTCCGCCGGCTCCTCACCGAGGGAGCCGTCCGGGTCGTAGAACTCCTGCGAGTAGCTGCTCGCCCACCCGGAGCCGTGCTGCTGCCACAGGTCCCAGTTCGCCTCCGCCTGCTCCGGCGGCCCGACCGGCAGCCAGGCCGGCTCCCAGTAGAACGTGCCCAGCCCGCGGCCCTCGGAGACGTCCGCGACCGCCTGCATCACGTCCCGCAGGGCCAGCGCCTGCCCCTGCACCGACACCGAGTACTTCTCCTGCGCGGTGTTCACCGAGTTCTCGAACCCGTCACCGTCGGCCAGCGTGTACGCCCAGGACGTCTCGGCCACCGCCACCTCCTTGTCGTAGGTGGTGGCCACCTCGTCCAGCACGGCGGTGAGGTTCGCCAGCGTCCCGTGCCAGTACGGGTAGTAGGAGGAGAGGAACACGTCGTAGTCCACACCAAGCTCAGCCAGCTCCCGGGCGACCGAGGCGTACTGCCCGGCGCGCTCCGGGTTGGTGAAGTGCACGGCGACCTTCACGTCCGGTCCCAAGGTCTGGCGCACTGCGGTCGAGCCTGCCTGGAACAGCCTGGCCGTGCTGTCCCAGCCGCTCACCCCGGCGATCTCGCCCCCGGTGGTCTCGTTCCCGATCTGCACCATCCCGACGGCGACGCCCGCCTGGTCCATCATCGTCAGTGTCTCTGCGGTGTAGTCGTGCAACGCCTGCGCGCGCTGCTCCAGGTCCATGCCCCGCCAGGCGCGGGGGGAGAGCTGCTGACCGGGGTGGGCCCAGAAGTCGGAGTAGTGGAAGTCCACCAGCACCTGCATACCGGCCTCGGTGGCCCGCCGAGCGATCTCGGTGGCGCGCTCGGCATCCACGTTGCCGCCGCCGTACCCGTGGCTGGGGTCAGCCGAGGAGTAGGGCTGGTTCCACACCCGCACCCGCGCCCAGTTCACCCCGGCCTCGGCAAGCGCCTCGAACAGGTCCGCCGGCTGACCGTCGAAGTCGCGGAACACCACCCCGGACTCCTCCAGGGACAGGACCGTGGAGACATCCACACCGTCGATCCAGTCCGGGCCCATGCCCTCCACCCGCGGCACGGTGATCCCGGCCTCGACCGGTTCGGGGTCGGCAGCCGACGCAGGGGTGGTGGTCATCGCTCCTCCGAGGAGTCCGGCGGCCAGGGCGAGGGCGGCGGCGCAACGCCGGCGTGCGGTCATGGTCATT
>DATGRZ010000280.1:0-2741 GCA_035303065.1 Ruania sp. | reverse complement strand
AGCACGTCCAGGGCGGTGGCGGCCGCATCGCCGATCACGGTGATGCCGTCGGTGGCGCGGGCGTGGTCGCCGGTGGCGGTCGGGCTGACCACGGCGCCCTCCTCGTCGACGTTCCACGGGGCGTAGTGGTTCAGCGGGGTGAACGGGGTGCCGTACTTGGCGACCACACCGTCGGAGACCACCGACAGCACGCAGAACCGGAACGCCTCCGGCAGCTCGCGCACGTAGGTGGCGATCTGCGCCTGGGCGGTGGCGATGTCGGCGGCGGCAGAGGCGTTCTTCAGCTCCATGATCATCACCGGCAGACCGTTGAGGTAGAGCACCAGGTCGAAGCGGCGCTCCACGTCGGTGGTGATCACGGTGACCTGGTTGACGGCGAGCCACTCGTTGTCCTCCGGGGTGGTCCCGAGGAGGCGGATGGTGGGGTTGTGCTCGCGCCCGTCGGCCACGTAGGAGATCCGGTAGCCCTCGGTGAGGTAGTCGTGGATGCGCTTGTTCTCCGCGATGGCATCCGAGGATGCGGGGCGGAGGATCTCGACCATCGCCTGGTCCAGGTACTGCCGGGGCACCTCGGGGTTGAGCCGGCGCAGCGCGGCCCGGAACCGGGACGGGATCGCCGGTTCGGCCCAGGACTCGCGCTGGGGCTGTTCACCCAGGCTGGCGTAGGCGGGATGCCCGACGGCGGAGGTCGCCCCGGGTGCGATGTCTCGCCCGGTCAGGGGTTGCCAGCCGAGGGGCTCCTCGGCCAGTCGCTCCAGCGCGAGCTGTTCCCAGTCCGATTCCCGCACGCTGCTTCCTCCGTCACCACCCGTTGAACGCGAGCCTAATGGCGCGCTGGCAGCCAGGGTGGCCGATCGGTGGGCCGAGTGGGTGCGGGCGGTCGATAAGGCGGTTATCGAGATCCTGCGTCGATGGCACGTCCGACGAGGTCGGTGCCGAGGGAGTAGCTGCACTGCGCAGCGCTGTCGGCGCGCGATCGACAGCGCTACGGCAACAAGATCGCGTGAGATCTCCAGCGGCGCCCGACGCCGCAGCTACTGATCACCGGAGGGGTGCTCGGTCTCGGCGACCAACGTGGCCAGGCGGCGTGCGGCTGCCCGGGCGCGTTCGCCGTCGACCTGCTGGATCGCCAGCACCGACAGCACCCGGCCATCAGACAGGTCCAGCTGCACCCAGTCCCGCTCGCCGAAGCGCACCGAGACGATCTGCTCCCAGTCCAGCCATCTGTTACCGAGGATGTTGCGCACCCGCAGCCCGTCCTTGGAGGGGAACGCCGCCACGCTGCCGATCAGGTGCAGGAACACGCAGAACACCAGTGCCAGTGCGGCAGTGGAGATCTGGAAGTTCCGCGGGGGCTGGTCGAGCCGGTTGGTGAGCAGTACGAACACCACCCAACCGGCGACGATCGCGATGATCACCACGATCGAGACGATCCGGGTGGCCCGCGACCGGAACGGTGCATAGAGGTCTGCCGGACCCGAGCCTGGTCGCCGGTCTGATGGATCCGCCGCACCGGAGCCCATCACGCACCTCTCAGCCTCGATTGCGCCCTAGCGTAGGTGTGGGCGGGGGCTCCTGCATCTGGGCCGTGCGGGACCTCAGCGCCTCCGGTGCGTGCTCACGCGGCGCGGGAGTCGTGCACTGCTGCCTGGATCTCGGCATCCGGGCTGATCACGGCGCCGGGGCGCACTCGAGCGCCAGCGCGAAGGTGGGTGCGGCTGCCGATGCGTGCCCGGTCGCCGACCACGACCCCCTGGCCCACGCGGACGGCGGTCGCCAGGTAGGCACCTGCACCGATCTGTGCGCCAGGCTCGACCCAGCAGCTGGCGCCGAGGCGCGCGTCGGCGCCAACGGTCGCGTCCTGGTCGACCCAGGCGTTCTCCTCGATGCGGGCGCTCGGGTCGGCAAAGGCACGGATCGCGACCATGCCACCACCGTTCTCGTGCCGGCGGTACCGCACGACCGTGCCGTCCTCGAGCTCCAGCTCCTCGTACTTCTTCTTGCGCATAGAACACCCCTTCTCTTTCTGGACCCCATGTTCCCTGAATGACATAACGACGAAGGGGGCCGGAGAATTCCCGGACGTGCGCAACGAGCGGTCAGCCACGACCTGGGCACCTGTGCGGGCGCGAGCGCTAGGCACGGCCTCATGTGCAAGGCGTCCAGAACACTGTGTGTCACGATCGTGCTGTGGGCACTCTGAAGATTCGCACCGACGCGGATATGGAGCACGCCCTCCATGCGCTGCTCGCCATCCAGCGTTTCATGGGCGTCATCGGGTGATCGTCAGGTGAGCCATCGGGCGCTTCGCCGGGCTATCGTCGAATAATGATCAACCCCGTCGCCGCCACCAGAGCCAAGCTCGCGCGTTCGCTGCGCGCCCGGGTCGCGGGTCCCCGGGCGGAGAAGCGTTCCACAGCGATCTGGCTGGCACCTGGGGAACGCCGGCACAAGGCGGGTGAGCCGATCTGCCGGGTGCACGGAAACGCCTCGATGTACGTCGGCGGGATCCGGGCGCTGCTGCTGCAGTCGTTGCACCCGTTGGCGATGGCCGGGGTCGGGGAGCACTCCGGCTACCGGGACGACCCGTGGGGTCGGCTGCAGCGCACCAGCGAGTTCATCGCGATGACCACGTTCGGGCCGATCGAGTCCGCCGAGAAGATGATCGACAAGATCAACCGGGTGCACGAGATGGTGGTCGGCACCGCCCGGGACGGGCGCCCGTACGCGGCCACGGACCC
>DATGRZ010000279.1:0-2725 GCA_035303065.1 Ruania sp. | reverse complement strand
GGAACCGTTGCACCGCTAGCGGAGCTGCCTCGGCCAGCTCGGCCACCGCCTGGTGCTCCCGGGCGGCGAGAACCTCACCCAGCGGACCGGAGGCCACGAACCTCCCCTCGGCGAGGAAGTGCACGCTCGGGCACATCCGGGCCACCAGCTCCAGGTCGTGGGAGATCACCACGGCAGCGGTGCCGAGCCGGTCCAGCAGGCCGCCCAGCCGCCGCGCCATGTCCCCGCGTGCGGCCGGATCCACAGCGGTGAACGGTTCGTCCAGCACCAGGATCTGCGGGCGGGTGGCCAGTGCAGTGGCCAGCGCCACCCGCTGCCGCTCCCCACCGGAGAGGGTGATCATCCGGCGGTCAGCGAAGTGGCCCGCCAGCGCGACGGCGTCCAGCAGCTCCTCGATCGGCGTCGCGTGCGTCCGGCCCGCCTTGCGCGCCTCCTTCAGCGCGGTGCGCAACGTGACCGTCACCGTGAGGCGGGGGTCGGAGATGGTCATCGAGTCCTGGGACATGAACCGCACGTTGGCGCGGAACTCCTTACCGGGCTTGCCGCGCATCCGGTCCACGGCACGCCCGCCGTAGGTCACCGAGCCGCGGCTGGGCCGCAGTGCCCCGCGCAGCAGCCGCGCCAGGGTGGTCTTCCCGACACCGGAGGGGCCGACGATGCCCAGCGGTGCATCCCCGGGGGTGATCGTCAGGTCGATACCCTGCAGGACCTCGTTCCCGGGGTAGCCGCCCCATGCGTCCTGGGCCTGAAGAACGGATCCTGCCGCCATGGAGCGAGCACTCCTTCGTCTGGGAGATTGGTCCTGCGTATGCTAACCCGCGCCCCTGGCCGGTCCGCGCCGCGCTCAGTCCGGGACAGGACCCAGCAGGGCGTTCGCCCAGGCACTGTGCGCGGACTCGTCGTCGCTGGGGTGGAACAGCCCGGCGAGCACGTCCCGGTACAGCCGAGAGAGCTCGCTGCGGTTGAAGTACGCCCCGCCGCCGCTGACCCGGATGGCCGCGTCCACCACGTCCTTGGCCGTCTCGGTGGCCCGTACCTTCACCGCCGACAGGCGGGGGAACCACATCGCGCCGTGGTCGGCCAGAGTGTCCACGTCCCGGGTGAGCGCGCTGATCTGCGGGTAGATGCCGTCCAGGGCGATGCCTGCGTGCGCCAGGCGCCACCGGATGTCGGGGTCGTGCGCGTACGGGGCGCCGTCGTTCTTCAACGAGGTGCGCTTGGCCACGGTGGCTACTGCGACATCGAGGGCACGCTGGGCGATCCCGGTGTACACCGAGGCCAGCAACAGCTCGAAGCAGGCGAAGATGCCGAAGATCAACGGATCTGGGTTCGGTCCTGGGTCCAGCCGGCGCACCACCCGCTCGGCCGGGGCGTGCGCACCATCGAGCACTGTGGTGCAGGACTGCGAGGCGCGCTGGCCCAGGGCGTCCCAGTCGTCCTTGATCTCGAACCCGCCGCCGTCGCGGGTGATGAAGGCGTACACCGACTTCGGCCCGTCCGGGGAGGTGGTGTCGGTGCCGAAGGTGCCCAGCCGGGTCCAGGCGGGGGACAGGGAGGTGAAGATCTTCGTGCCGTGGAAGGTGTAGCCGCCCTCGCCGTCCGGGCGGGCTTCGGTGGTGGAACCGAACAGCACCAGGTCGTTGCCGCGCTCGGAGACGCCGAAGCCGAAGACCTCCCCGGCGGCCGCCTCGGTCAGCACCTGGTCCATGAACGTCTCGCCACGGTCGTGGGCCACCTTGGCCACACCCACCCATACGTGGTGCATGTTCACCGCCAGCGCGGTCGCCGGCGCCGCAGCGGCGAGGGCCATCTGCTCCCGGCTGACCTCCTCCAGACTCATCCCCAGGCCGCCGAGCTCGGTGGGCACCAGCGCGGTCAGGTACCCGGCGTCCTTCAGCTCGGCGAAGTCCTCGGTGAAGAACGCATTCTCCCGGTCGTAGCCGGCGGCTCGTCGGCGGATCCGCTCCAGCAGCTCTGGTGACAGCAGCACAGTCGTCTCCCTCTCGTCTCGGCTCTCCTATCTCACCACGGAACGACGCTCCGGCGAGGGGTGGACGGGACACGGGTGGCGATCGAGGTCAGCGGTGCGTGCCGAGCCACGACCCGGCTGCTGACGCAGCCGACCGAGACGTCGCCCAGCTCATGGGCTCATGGAGAACAGCGCGGGGCACTGTCGTCCTACCGACGCCCGCCGGTCCCCACAGCAGGGAACCGGTCCCGTGGCCGAGCCCATCGCGGACCGCGCGCACCTCCCGGTCGCGACCGAGCAGCGGCCAGGCGCCCGCGCGCAGACTGTTCACCACTCTCCCGAAGCGATCTCCCCGGAACGGCGGGCCCCCCGCACCACCCGGACCATTGTCAGCGTAGTTCCAGGCCTCCCGGCCCGTCCGGCCGGGATCTGGGGCTGTTGTGCCGAATGAGACGAAAGTGACAGAAGAATGCCCGCGGACGTGTCCGGAAGCGCAGAAATTCGCGGAAACACGCCGAGAAACGGCGTGGATTTGCGTTACCGGAGGCTCCGCCGTCGTAGTGTGACCACGGCGCCTCCCGCTCGGGAAGCGATCAAGAACGATGAGAGGGAACTTACGTGTCCGTCAACCGCACTGATCTCGTTGCTGCGATCGCCGAGAAGGCGTCGCTGACCAAGACCGACGCCGACGCCGCGCTGGGTGCGCTGCAGGAGGTCCTGGTCGAGTCCCTCGGCAAGGGCGAGGCCGTCAAGGTC
>DATGRZ010000278.1:0-4837 GCA_035303065.1 Ruania sp. | reverse complement strand
GATGCTGGCGATGCGCTGGCCGATCCCCTGGCAGCTGCTGGCCCCGGTCGCCGGAGCGGTGGCGGTGTACCTGGGGATACGGGCACTGATCACCTACCGCAAGGTCGGGATGACCACGTTCTCCTCGGTATTCCTGATGTTCGGAGTGGCGATCGCAGCAGTGCTGTCGCTCAGCTCGCTGACGCTGCTGACCCTGTGGGACGAGCAGGTGGCGCACCAGGAGTGCATGGACCGGGCCCTGACCGTGCAGGCAGAGCAGGTGTGCACCGACGCCTACGAGCAGGCGATGCAGGAGCGGTTGAACCCGTCCGGCGGCTGAGCGGCCGATGAGGCGAAGGAGGCCCCAGATGACCGGCAGGTATGCCCGGACCGCAGGGCTGCTCGCCGTAGCCTTGGCCCTCGGCGCGGCCCCGGCGTGCTCCTCCCCCGCCCCGGACACCATGGTCGCCACGCCGGGACCGCACGCGGATCCGCCGCAGGTGGTGCAAGCGCTGGTCGATGGCATCAACGCCCGCGACGAGGACCTGGTCCGCACGCTGAGCACCGACGGCTTCGCCGACCACCTGCTGAGCACCTGCTTCGAGGGCGGCTACCTGACCGACGCCACCATCGGCGAGACACTCGACGACACCGGGCAGCCGGAGGACTCCGCCACGGTGATGGTCTCGTTCACCCCGGAGGGCGCGGACGAGACCATGCAGAACGGCACCGAGATCAGCTGGGCGTTCCTGTTGGTGCGGGGCGAGTCCGGTCGCTGGCTGGTCACCGACACCGGTTGAGGCTGAGCGCGGCGGGCCTCAGCTGCGACTCTTCGTCTTGGACTGCGTGCCGGTGACCTGCTCCCACCACACGCCGGCCGCCGCCCGCATCCGCCTGCCCCCGGCGGCGGTGACCGGGTGGGCAAGGATGATCACCACGGCGGCACCGGCCGCACCTTGCCAGGCCATCGCGAGCCCGACCGCCAGCCAGTCGCCGCCCATCGTGGCCATCCGGCCCGGGCCCACTCCCCCGGCGGCCAACGCGGTGAGCCCGGCGAGCACCACCCCGGCCAGCACCGCACCACCGGCCACCGCAGCCAGCATCGAGAGCGCCCCGCGCCCGCGCAGCCGTCGTGCCAGCCACACCCCGGCCACCAGGCCGCTGAGCAGTCCGACCAGGCCGAGCACCGGCAGCTGACCGAGCAGACCGTCCGGTTCGGGCAGACCGCCGAGCACCGGCACCAGCGGCAGCGGGCCGGCCTCGATCCCGGACGGAGAGAACACCGTGTCGGTGCCCACTGTGAACCCGGGACCGAGCAGGAAGGCACCCGCCCACAGCACCAGGTTCGGCAGCACCAGCAGCTGGGCGAGCACCAGCACCACCGCGCTGACCACGTCCGGACCCAGCTCACCGTGCAGCTCGGTGATCTCCCCCAGCCGGGTCACCAGCAGCCACACGGTCGCCACCAGCGCGAGCGCCAGGTGCACGAGCGCGATCCGCCAGGCCAGGGCGACGGCGTCGGCCACCCAGGAAGGCGTCCTCGCCCTGGCGCGGGTCCACCAGGCAGGAGCTGCGCTGCCGCGCAGCCCGATGGCCACCCCGCACACCGTCACGCCCACTGCCCCGAGCAGCCCGCGACCAGCCCCCGGCGTCGCAGCGAAGGCAACGAACGCCGTCGTGAGCAGCAGGTACCCGACGCCAGCGAAGCCGCCGCTGGCCCAGGAACCCAGGTGCGCCCGGCGCACCGAGGCGGCGAGCACACCGAGCGCCACCAGGGTGATGCCCAGCGGCACCAGGGTGATGGTCAGCTCACCGAGCGTCACGGCGCCGCCGTGGCCGAGCAGCCAGGCGGCGGTGCCCACCCGGGCCGCCTCCAGCCAGCCGGCCGACCCGAGCTCCGGGGCAGACGCGGTGGCCACATAGGTGGCGATCGCCGGGACGGCAACCACCAGCCAGCTCAGCACCGCGGCCTCAGCGCCAGCCAGCAACGCGCGCAGCCACTGGTCCGGCAGCCGGATGCGGGGCGGGGCGCCGGTCGGTTCGACCACGCGGCGCGCAGAGGTGGAGGTCGTCACGTTCTCATGGTGCGACAACGCCGCCCCGGCAGCGGTGTGCCGGGGCGGCGTGTCGAGCAGCACCCTCCCGCACCGCGGCGCGGCGCACCTCGGCGATATTTCGCCCGTGAACGCGATACCCGGGAGCACGACTCCGCGCAGGGAGTGTCGCCTGCATCGTTTCAGCCCGGGAGCGCGGGAGCGCGGGTGGGCGGGGAGGGCGGGCGGGGAGCTGGGCGGGTCAGCGCGCGGAGAGGATCTCCTTGACCAGCTCGGCGGCGTGCGACGGGGTCTTGCCGACCTTCACCCCGACCGCCTCCAGGGCTTCCTTCTTCGCCTCCGCAGTGCCCGAGGAGCCGGAGACGATCGCCCCGGCGTGGCCCATCGTCTTGCCCTCGGGGGCAGTGAACCCGGCCACGTAGCCGACCACCGGCTTGGTGACGTTGGTCTTGATGTACTCGGCGGCCCGCTCCTCGGCGTCACCGCCGATCTCCCCGATCATCACGATGACCTCGGTCTCCGGGTCGCTCTCGAAGGCTGTCAGCGCGTCGATGTGCGTGGTGCCGATCACCGGGTCGCCGCCGATGCCGATGGCGCTGGAGAAGCCGAACTCCTTCAGCTCGTACATCATCTGGTAGGTGAGCGTGCCGGACTTGGACACCAGCCCGATCGGGCCCTTGCCGGTGATGGTGTGCGGGGTGATGCCGGCCAGGGCCTCCTCCGGGGTGATGATGCCGGGGCAGTTCGGGCCGATCATCCGCGTCTTCTTGCCCTGCAGGTAGGCGAACACCTCGGCGGTGTCCTGCACGGGCACGCCTTCGGTGATCACCACGAGCAGCTCGATACCGGCGTCGATGGCCTCGATGCAGGCGTCCTTGGTGAACGCCGGCGGCACGAACGCCACGGAGACGTTCGCGCCGGTCTCGGCCATCGCCTCGGCCACGGTGCCGTACACCGGGAGGGTGATGTCCTCACCGTGAGCGTCCTTGTGCTGCACTGTGGTGCCGGCCTTGCGGGCGTTCACGCCGCCGACGATGTTCGATCCGGCGTCCAGCATCAGGGCGGTGTGCTTGGCACCCATCCCGCCGGTGATGCCCTGGACGATGATGGTGGAGTCCTTGTTCAGGTAGATGGACATGTGTGGGTCTGCTTCTCTCTCGCGGGTCCGGGGATGCTCAGGCGTTGGCCAGCTCGGCGGCCTTGGCGGCCCCGCCGTCCATGGTCTCGGCCAGGGTGACCAGCGGGTGGGCGCGCTCGTTCAGGATCGCCCGACCCTTGTCCACGTTGTTGCCGTCCAGGCGCACCACCAGCGGCTTCGTGGCGGCATCGCCGAGCAGGTCCAGGGCGCCGACGATCCCGTTGGCGACCTCGTCGCAGGCGGTGATCCCGCCGAAGACGTTCACGAACACGGACTTCACCTGCTCGTCACCCAGGATCACGTCCAGGCCGGCGGCCATCACCTGAGAGTTGGCGCCGCCGCCGATGTCCAGGAAGTTCGCGGGCTTCACCCCGCCGTGGGACTCCCCGGCGTAGGCGACCACGTCCAGGGTGGACATCACCAGGCCGGCGCCGTTGCCGATGATGCCGACCTGCCCGTCCAGCTTGACGTAGTTCAGGTTGTTCTCAGCGGCCTTGGCCTCCAGCGGATCGGCGGCCGCGGCGTCCTCGAGCTCGGCGTGCTCGGGGTGGCGGAAGTCGGCGTTCTCGTCCAGGGTCACCTTGCCGTCCAGGGCGACGATGGCGCCGGCGCCCGTCTTCACCAACGGGTTGACCTCCACCAGGGTGGCGTCCTCAGCGGTGAACACCGTCCACAGCTTGCCGATGACCGCGGCGACCTGGTCGGCGATGTCGGCGGCGAAACCGGCCTCGGCGACGATCTCGGCGGCCTTCGCGGCGTCGATGCCCACCAGCGGGTCGATCGCGACCCGGGCGAGGGCTTCTGGCCGTTCCACGGCGAGCTGCTCGATCTCCATGCCGCCCTCGACGCTGGCCATCGCCAGGTAGCGGCGCTCCGCGCGGTCCAGCAGCACGGAGAAGTAGTACTCCTCGGCGATGTCCGCACCGGCGGCGATCATCACCCGGTGCACGGTGTGCCCCTTGATGTCCATACCGAGGATCTCGGTGGCGCGCTCGGCGGCCTCGTCGGCGGACTTGGCGATCTTCACGCCACCGGCCTTGCCGCGCCCACCGACCTTCACCTGGGCCTTGACCACCACGACGCTGCTGCCGGCTGCGAGCAGCTGCTCGGCGGCGGCGCGAGCCTCCTCAGGTGTGGTGGCGACGATGCCTGCCAGCACCGGTACCTCATGCTTCTCGAACAGATCTCGTGCCTGGTACTCGAACAGGTCCACCTGCGCCTAGCCCTTCTCCTCACGCGCCGTCCTCGATGCCTCGACATCGAGACTTTCCCGAGAAGACTACCGCGACCGCGAAATCCTGCGCCTCTGTCGGTGGGTGAGATGGCCCACGGAGCGTTCGACGGCGGAGCGTGCGCGGCGAGTGGATCGTCACCGGCCGCCGTGCCCAACTCCGGAGGCGCGCAGGGTGGCACCTGCCTGGAGCCCGTCGGCTCAGCCCTCCAGCTGCTCCAGGGCGTCCTGAACGACGTCGGCGTACAGGTACATGCCGTCCATGTCCGGGTGGATGGTGTCCGGCTGCAGCTGGTCCGGGTGCTCGGTGGCGGCGCTGTGCCAGTCCGCCACCACCACGTTCGGGTAGTCGGCGGCGATGTCGGTGAGGTTCTCGTTCGACTCGGGCACCCAGGAGCTGGCGCCGTAGATGTTCACCAGCACCACCTGGTGGTC
>DATGRZ010000277.1:0-6278 GCA_035303065.1 Ruania sp. | reverse complement strand
TGCGCGCCGTGTGGTGCGGGTGGTCTGCGAGGGGCGCGGGCAGGGCTGGGTCGAGCGCAACGTGGACGACGATCCGCACCTGGCCCAGGCCTACGGTGAGCTGGTACCGGTGGTGCTGGTGGACGGGGAGCAGGTGGGCTACTACCGGATCGACCCGGACCGCCTGCGCGCTGCGCTGGACTGACCCGGCGCGCTGCGCCGGGCTGACTGGGCGCGCTGCGCTGGACTGACCGGAGAATGCAGCAGCCGGCGCTACAGGGACGAGCCCTGTGGCGCCGGCTGCTGCTGTCTGTGCCGGGCGGTCTCAGACGGTTGCGGGCACGCGGGCAGCCTCCACCTCGATGGAGATCTTCACCTTGTCGCCGACCATCAGGCCGCCGCCTTCGAGGGCTACGTTCCAGGTCAGACCGAACTCCTTGCGGGAGATCTCGGTGCCGATGGAGAAGCCGAGCTTCTCCTCACCCGCAGCGCCCAGCGCGCCGTTGAACTCCACCTCCAGCGCCACCGGCTTGGTGACCCCGTTGATGGTCAGGTCGCCGTGCAGCACGAACTCCTCGCCCACCCCTTCGACGGAGGTGGAGGTGAAGGTCCACTCCGGGCTGGCCTCGGCGCTCCAGAAGTCGGCGCTGCACAGGTGGGCGTCGCGCTGCTCGTTACCGGTGTGCACCGAGCCGGACTGGATGGTGACCTGCGCGCTGGAGTCGGCGAAGTGCTCAGCCACGGTGAACGAGCCGGAGAAGTCGGTGAACCGGCCGCGGACCTTGGCGATGCCGGAGTGGCGGACGACGAAGCCGACCTCACTGTGCGCGGTGTCGATGGCGAAGGTGCCGGTAGGGATCGTGGTCATCTGCATGCTCCTCATGTGGTTGCAAGTTGAATAGTTGAAGTGTGTAGTAATTACTGTGCCCGTCCTCTACGCTGCTGTCAAGGCCTGAGGGAAGGAGACCGGTGTGAGCCCGGACGCACGGTGGCTCGATGCCCAGCAGCAGCTGCACTGGCGCCGGTTCCTCGGCGGCAGCTGGGCCGTGCTGAACGCACTCGAACGGGACCTGGAGGAGGCCACCGGCCTGTCGATGAGCGAGTACGAGGTGCTGGTGCGCCTCAGCGAGGCCGAGGGGCGCAGCCTGCGGATGTCCCAGCTGGCCGACCAGGTGGTGGCCTCCCGCTCGCGACTGACCCACACCGTGCAGCGGATGGAGCAGGCCGGACTGGTAGCCCGCCGCACCAGCTCCTGCGACCGGCGCGGCGTGGACTGCGTGCTCACCGACGCCGGGTTCGCCCGGCTGGCCGCCGCTGCACCGCACCACGTGGCCTCCGTGCGGGCGCGGTTGGTGGATGTCCTCAGCCCCGAGGACTTCGCCCGCCTCGGGGCGATCTTCACGATCCTCGGCGCCGCGCTGGCGGACCGCGAGCCCGTCTCCTGACCCGTGCTGCGTGCACCGAGTACCCATGCTCGACGTGCACCGAGAACCCATGCTCGGCGTGCACCGTGCCCCCACGCGCGGTGGCGCCGAGCACCCAGGAAGGTTTGCGAGACTGGGGCCATGGTGCGTACCACAGTCCATCTGCTCCGGCACGGTGAGGTCCACAACCCCGACCGGGTGCTCTACGGGCGGCGGCCAGGCTTCGGGCTCTCCGAACAGGGCCGCGCCATGGCTGCCCGCGTCGCCGGCGCCTTCGCCGACCGCGAGGCGGACCTGGTCTACCTGGCCGCCTCCCCGCTGCAGCGGGCCCAGGAGACCGCCGCGCCCCTGAGCGAGGCATTCGGGCTGGAGGTGGACACCGACGGCCGGCTGATCGAGGCGGTGAACTACTTCGAGGGCAGCACAGTGGGCAAGGACCCGACCGTGCTGCTCGACCCCCGGCACTGGCCGAAGCTGGTCAACCCGGCCAAACCCTCCTGGGGGGAGCCCTACACCGAGCAGGCGGAGCGGATGTTCGCCGCGATCCGGGAGGCGAAGCGCCGCGCAGCCGGTCACGAGGCCGTGCTCGTCTCCCACCAGCTGCCGATCTGGGTGGTGCGGCGCACCCTGGAAGGACGCTCGATGATCCACGACCCCCGTCGGCGCCGGTGCACCCTGGCCTCGCTGACCAGCCTCACCTTCGACGACGGCACCCTGGTGGCGCTGGACTACACCGAACCGTGCCGTGACCTGCTGCCCGACTCCTCGACGGCGGTGCTTCCGTGAAGGCGTCGCTCTCCTCGGTCCGGGGCCGGGCAGGTGGGCGCGCGCTGCGCGCGGCCGCCGCGCTCGCTGCTGCTGCCGGGTTCGTCCTGGCGGCCGGGTGCGCCGGCTCGGATGCACAGGAGCAGGCGCAGGACGTCGATGGCGGGTACGTCTCCGGTGACGGGACTGTCCAGACCTGGACCGAGGCGGACCGCGGTGACCCGGTCGAGCTGTCCGGCACCACCTACGAGGAGGAGCAGATTGACCTCGCAGACTGGCGCGGAGACGTCGTCATGCTGAACTTCTGGTACGCCGCATGTCCGCCGTGCCGAGCCGAGGCGCCGGACCTGGCCGCGATCGCCGAGGACTACGGCGACGACGGCCTGCACGCGCTCGGGGTGAACCACACCGACGACGCAGGCACCGCCCTGGCCTTCGAACGCTCCTTCGACATGCCCTACCCGAGCCTGGACGACAGCGACGCCGAGGGGGTGGCGGCGATGCAGGGTGTGGTCCCGCTGAGCGCGATGCCCTCCACTGTGGTGCTGGACCGTGACGGGCGGGTCGCCGGCCGGATCCTCGGCCAGATCGACCCGGCCACGCTGCGCACGCTGATCGACGACACGCTCGCTGAGGAGGGCTGACCACAGTGGGTTCCTGGGCCGGTTCCCTCGCCGAGGTCGTCTTCTCCGGTTCGCTGCTCGCCGCTGCGCCGGTAGCGCTGCTGGCCGGGTTCGTCTCCTTCGCCTCCCCGTGCGTGCTGCCGCTGGTGCCCGGCTACCTCGGGTACGTCGGCGGCATGGTCGGCGCCGACCCGGCGGGCAAGGGCAGCGGATCCCGGGCCCGCCTGGTGCTCGGCGTGCTGGGCTTCGTGGCCGGCTTCACGCTGGTGTTCACCCTGGCCACCATGGCGCTGACGACGATCGGTATCACGTTGTTCCGCTGGCAGGACGTGATCATGCGGGTGCTCGGCGTGCTGGTGATCCTGCTCGGCCTGGCGTTCCTGGGTGCGATGCCGTTCCTGCAGCGTGAACGCCGGATACACATCTCCCCACGGGCGGGCGTGTGGGGTGCGCCGCTGCTGGGCATCGTCTTCGGACTCGGCTGGGCGCCGTGCATCGGCCCCACCCTGGCGGCGGTGCAGTCGCTCGCGGTGGGTGGTGGTGACCCGGTACGCGCACTGGTGCTGGTGCTGCTGTACTGCGCCGGGCTCGGTGTTCCGTTCGTGCTGGTGGCGATGGGGCTGAAGTCCTCGGTGCGGATGGTGGAGTTCCTGCGCCGGCACCGGCTGGCGGTGATGCGCGCCGGCGGCGGACTGCTCCTTCTGCTCGGCCTGGCCCTGGTCAGCGGCCTCTGGTCGCGCTGGGCCGCCTGGTTGCAGGGCCTCATCGACGGTTTCACCCCGGTGGTGTGAGGATGGCGACCTACCGCCCCGAGGGGCTGAAGACAGCAGCCGGGGAGACCCTGGTCGAGGACAAGCCGGCCGGCAAGCCGCCCGCCCCGCAGGGCGTGTCGCTCGGGCTGAAGGGCTGGCTGCGGTGGATGTGGCGGCAGCTGACCAGCATGCGGGTGGCGCTGCTGCTGCTCCTGCTGCTGGCCGCAGTGGCGCTGCCGGGTGCCTTCTTCCCGCAGCGCTCCGTGGACCCGAACGCGGTGGCGCAGTACTACCAGGACCACCCGGACACCGCCCCGGTGCTGAACAGGCTGCACCTGTTCGACGTGTTCTCCTCGCCGTGGTTCTCCGCGGTGTACCTGCTGCTGTTCATCTCCCTGATCGGCTGCATCATCCCGCGCACCCTCTCGCACGTGAAGAACCTGCGCGCCCGGCCGCCCCGGGTGCCGCGCAGGTTCGCCCGGTTCCCGGTGCGCACCGAGCTGCACACGGCGATGGACCCCGATCAGGTGCAGCAGGCACTGGCCGGCACCCTCGGGCGGCGCTACCGCCGGGAGTGGGGATCGGAGTCGGTGACCACCGCCGCCGGGCGGGAGCGCACCATCCGCACCGTGTCCGCCGAGCGTGGCACCGGTCGGGAGACCGGGAACCTGATCTTCCACCTGGCCCTGGTCGGTCTGCTGGTGGTCACCGCCTGGGGGTCGCTGGTGCACTACCGCGGGCAGATCGTGATCGTCGAGGGGGACACGTTCGTCAACTCCCCGGTGGACTACGACTCCTTCGACACCGGGGCCTGGTACGACGCCGAGGCGATGGAACCGTTCCGGATCCGCCTGGACGACTTCTCCTCGGTGTTCACCGAGCTCGGCGATGCGCGCGACTTCACCGCCGACGTCACCCTGATGCGCTCCGACGCCCCGGACCGGGAGCAGACCATCCAGGTGAACCACCCGCTGGAGACCAACTCCACCCGGGTGTATCTCTCCGGCAACGGTTATGCCCCGGACGTGACCGTGACCGACGCCGACGGCGAGGTCGCCTTGTCCGGCCCGGTGATCTTCCTGCCCGACGACGACATCGGCTACACCTCCAACGGCGCGATCATGGTGCCCGACACCTCCGCCGGGCTGGAGCAGCTCGGCCTCAATGGCACGTTGCTGCCCACTGCGGTGATCACCCCCGGAGGCCAGCCGTTGATGTCCAGCTACCCGGAGCTGAACGACCCGGTGCTGGTCCTCAACGTCTACACCGGCGACCTGGGCCTGAACGACGGCATCCCGCAGAACCTGTACACGCTGGACACCACGAACCTGACCGAGGTGCCCGACCCGGACGACCCGAGCCAACCGGCGCAGGTCCTGCTGCGCCCCGGGGAGACCGCCGAGCTCCCGGACGGGCTGGGCACGATCACCCTGAACGACATCCCGCGGTTCGCGGCGCTGGACGTGCGCTACGACCCGTCGATCCTGTGGATGGGGCTGTTCGCCGCGATCGCCATCGCCGGCCTGGCCGCCTCGTTGTTCTTGCCCCGGCGGCGGATCTGGGCCCGGATCATCCCGGGACCGGGCGGGGCTACAGTGGTCACGGCGGCAGCGTTGGCCCGAGGCGACGACCCCGGTCTGCGAGGTGAGCTGGATCGCGTGCTCGCCCCGCTCAACCCCATCCAGCCTGCCGGCGAGCAGACGAAGGAGAACCCGTGAACACCGAGCTCGGCACCGTCAGCACCCTGGGCGTCTACGGCGCGATGGCCTGTTACGTGGTGGCCATGATCGCCTTCGCGGTGGACGTCTCCGCCCTGGGTGCCGGGGCGAAACCTGGCCGGCGCCGGCGCGCGGCAGGGATCGGCATGTCGGTGACGCACCTTGCGGCGGGTGTGCAGCTGGTGGCGATCGTGCTCCGTGGGCTGGCCGCGGGACGGGTCCCGTGGGCGAACATGTACGAGTTCACCCTGATGTTCACGTTCTTCCTGGTGGCCGTGTTCCTCGGTATCCAGCGGCGCAAGGACGTGCGCTACCTCGGTGTGGGCGTGGCGATGCTGGCGTTCCTCGGGCTGTTCCTGGCCACCTCGGTGCTGTACGTGGCGGCCGACGGGGTGCAGCCGGCGCTGCAGAGCTACTGGCTGGTGATCCACGTGTCGGTGGCCACCCTGGCCACCGGACTGTTCGGCCTCAGTGCCCTGATCTCGGTGGTGCAGCTGCTGCAAGGCCGGCGGGAGTCGCGTGCGGCGGACCGGCCGTCCCCGGCGATCGTTCCCGGTGTGGAGTCTTCTGCCGATGACGGCGGAGCCGGCCCGGGCAGCGTAGAGGAACCTGCTGAGGGTGGCCGGCCAGGCGGAGGGGTCGCCACGGCGCCGACGCGTACCAAGACCACGGTGCTCACCCGGGTGCTCGAGTCACTGCCGGCGGCCGCGGACCTGGAGCGGCTCGCCTACCGGCTGAACGCGGTGGCGTTCGTGTCCTGGACCTTCGTGCTGGTGGCCGGGGCGATCTGGGCTGAGCATGCGTGGGGTCGGCCGTGGGGCTGGGACCCGAAGGAGACCTGGAGCTTCGTCATCTGGGTGATCTACGCCGCCTACCTGCACGCCCGGGTCACCACCGGCTGGGCGGCGCAGAAGTTCGCCTACTTCGCCCTGGTCGGGTTCATGGCGCTGCTGGCGAACTTCTACGTGGTGAACATCTTCTTCAACAGCCGGCACTCCTACTCCGGCCTCTGACCTC
>DATGRZ010000276.1:0-2589 GCA_035303065.1 Ruania sp. | reverse complement strand
GCAAGCGGCTGCTCACCGACTACAGCCGGGAGATGGCCCGGATGGACGTGGCCGGCGCAGTGCGCTGGGTCGCCGACCGGGCGGTGGACATGACCCTGCACCGCACCCCGCTGCGCCGGACCGCGCAGTCGATCCAGGACTGGGGCTCCCGGGCCCGGTCGGCCACCGAGGTGCGCGACCCCGAGGCGCAGCGCGAGCTCCTCGAGGACCGGGTGGAGTCGATGGTCGAGGAGGTCGCCCTGGCGCTGCGTGCCGGCAAGGGGGCACCCCCGCAGGTGGCCGCGGACCTGTTCAACTCCCACCAGCACGACCTGATCGAGGCGGCCCGGGCGCACGCCGAGCTGCTGCAGTGGGAGGCGTTCACCGAGGCGCTGGAGGGCATCACGGACTCCGGTACCCGCACGGTGATGACCTGGTTGCGGGACCTGTACGGGCTGACCATGATCGAGAAGAACCTCGCCTGGTACCTGCTGAACGGTCGGCTCTCGGCCCAGCGGGCGCGCACGGTGACCAGCTACATCAACCGGCTGCTGCCTCGGCTGCGAGCCCACGCCGTCGACCTGGTGGACGCCTTCGGCTACACGAAGGAGCACATCGGGGCCACCATCGGCACCGGGGTGGAGGCCGAGCGGCAGGCCGAGGCTCGGGAGTACTACCGGCGCCAGCGGGCCTCGGGTGACAGCCCGATCAGCGAGAAGGAGCTGCGGGCCAAGTCCAGCTGACCTGCTCCCCGCCCCCCGAGGGTGGCCCGATGGCCGCGAGGGTGCACTTGTGGCTGCGAATCGCGCAGATCGCAACCATAGGTGCACCCTCGCGAGCTGAGGGCGGCAGGTTGGGTGGGGCGGGGTCGCGGATCGGTGGGTCGGCTGGCTGGTCGCGGGTCAGCTCGCAGCGCGGGCCAGCTCTTCGGCCTCCACCTCCGCGTTCCACTTCTTCTTCGCCGCGCGCCACTGCTCGTCGTTGTTGCCGCGGCGCCAGTACCCGGAGATGGACAGGTCCTCCTTCGGCACCTCCTTGGTGAACCGCAACCAGGAGCGCAGCTCCTTGACCGTCATCGCATCGCCGTGCACGAACGCGTGCACCCGACCGGGCGGGAACTCCAGGTCGGTGACCGCGCGCACCAGGTCCTCACCCGGCCCGCCAGTCGCTTCCGAACGGTGGATCCAGCGCACCTGGGCGTGCGCGGCGGTGAGCAGGGTCTGCTCCTCAGCCGGGTCGGCCACCTCGATGAACGCGTGCACCTTGGCGCCCTCGGGCATCGCCTCCAACGCAGTGGCGATCGCCGGCAGCGCGGACTCGTCCCCGACGAGCAGGTGCCAGTCCGCCTCCGGGTCCGGGGCGTAGGCGCCGCCCGGACCGGCCAGCTGGACCTGGTCGCCGGGCTGCACCCGCTCCGCCCACGGTCCGGCGATGCCCTCCCCGCCGTGCACCACGAAGTCCAGCGCGGCCTGCCCGGTCTCGGCATCGAACCAGCGGATGGTGTAGGTGCGCATCACCGGCCAGTCCTCAGCCGGGATCTGAGCCTTCACCTCCTCCACGTCGAACGGTTCGACGACGCCACTTCCCGGGCGGGGCAGGATCACCTTGACGTAGGCATCGGTGTTGCCTGCCGGGTCGACGGCCAACGGGGTGCCGCCCGGGCCGGAGAGCACGACCCGAATCATCTGCGGGGTGATCCGCTCGGTACTGACCACCTCGGCACGCTGCGGTGCACGACGAGCCACAAAGACCTCCTTGATTAGGTAAGGCCAGCCTAACAAAAATCCGAGCGGGAGGGTCCGGACCCCTGGTGCGGGAGAGGTGTCGGGTGTCCGCAGGGATGCGGTGAGCCCGGTGCCTCCGGGCCGCTCAGGCAGCGACCCGGGTGGTGAGGGCTGTGGCGAGGTGGCGGGCACGATCATGTGCCTCGGCCATGGAGGCCGCATGCTTGGGCAGCAGAGGCGCCATCGAGGGAGTGTGCGGGGCCAAGGTGAGCTCGGGGACCACGGTGGCGACGTCCAGGCTGAGCAGCTCGGCGCGTCCCAGGATCGCTTCGAGCGTCGGCACCACGTAGTCGAAGCCGTGGTACGGCGCCTCGGGACCATAGCTGCCGCCGCGCGCGGAGATCAGCACCGCAGGTCGCCCTGCGGCCGGGGCTGGTCGCACCGTGCGGCCGACGACGACGACCTGGTCCAGCCAGGCCTTGAACACCGACGGCATGGTCAGGTTGTACATCGGCACGGTGTACAGGTAGGCGGAGGCGTTGACGAACTCGTCGATGAGCTCGCCCTGCAGCGCCGCGGCGGCAGCCTGCTCCTCGGTGTGCTCGGCCGGATCGGTCTCCCGGGCGGTGATGCCCGCACTGTCGAGGTGCGGCACCGGGGCGGTGGCGAGGTCGCGGTGCACCACGGCGCCGTCCCACTCCTCCAGGAACGATTGGGCGACCTGGCGGGAGACCGAGGCGTCGCCGAGGGCAGAGGAGTCGATGTGCAGCAGGTAGGACATGAGCGTGCGTGCCTTTCAGGTGTGCGGTGGAGATGTGCGCCAGCGACGGGCTGGAGCAGGGAGTGGTCGTCCGGTGGTGTGTGCCACCGGGGTGTTACATACTGG
>DATGRZ010000275.1:0-4404 GCA_035303065.1 Ruania sp. | reverse complement strand
GTAGGCCACCGGGTAGAGGCTCTCGACGGCGGTGGTGAAGGTGGCGGTGTTCGGGTCGCCGTGGCCGTCGATCATCAGGTAGCGGCGGGTGGGCACGTCCAGCACGCGGAACACACCCCGCCGGGCGAGGTAGGAGTCGAGTTCCTTCTTCAGGTCGACCTTCTGCGCCATCAGCGCCGGCCCTGGTCGCTGCACATGCGCCGAGCGTACCCACCCCACGCCGCGGGTGCCCTTGTGGTTGTAAAACCGGGGTTTTACGACCACAAAAGCACCCGCGAGGACCGGGGCAGCGGCGGGGCGGCTCAGAGCCGCGGGTCGACCGGGTCAGACTCCAGTGCGAGCACACCGAACACGCACTGGTGCACCCGCCACAGCGGCTCACCGGCGGTGAACCGGCGCAGCGCCTCCAGCCCGAGCGCGTACTCCCGCGCGGCCAGGGAGCGCTTGTGCCCGGTGTTCCGGTCCCGCAGCCGCCTCAGGTGCTCCGGCTCGGTGTAGTCCGGGCCGTACACGATGCGCAGGTACTCCCGGCCCCGTACCTTCAGCCCCGGCTGCACCAGGCGCTTGCCACTCCGGGTGAGGTTCGCCAGCGGTTTGACCACCATGCCCTCACCACCGGCAGCGGTGAGCTCCTCCCACCAGGAGACCGCCGCCTGGACCGAGGTGGCGTCCCCGATATCCACCCGCAACCGGTCGGTGGCCAGCACTAGATCGGGCGCTGCCGCCGCGAGCCGGTCGGCGATGTCCAGGTGCCAGCCATGGTCGCGGGTCTCGAATGTCTGCCTCCCGGCCGCCAGCAGCTGGAACGGCGCGAACTGCACCGCGCCATCGTCTCCCACGTACTGCCGGTAGGCGGCACGGAACCCGGCGATGTTGCCGGCCCGGGCGCGGGTCCGCTCGAGCAGCTCGGACACCTCGATCCCGGCCGATGAGGCCGTCTGCAGAGCGGTGACCGCAGCAGCGGTGGCGGCTTCCCCTGCCGCCGCCACTGAGGCGTACAGGTCGCGGATCAGCCCACCGGTCTTCAGCGACCACGGCAGCATCTCACCGTCGAGCAGGATCCAGTCGGCGTCGAGCTCGTTCCACAGGTCGGCGGCGGCCACCGCGGCGGTGAGCCGGTCCAGGAACGGGGCGTCGTCGTCGAAGAACGGGCGCCCGGTACGGGTGTGCACAGTGCCCCGCCAGCCGTCGGGCGCGTCGAAGCGGGCGGGGTCTCGGGTGAGGAGCACCACGGCGCGGGAGCCCATGTGCTTGCGCTGGCAGACCAGATCGGTCACGCCCTGGTCGGCGAAGTAGGCGAACGCCTCGTCCGGGTGCTCGAGGTACCCCTCCCGGGCGGAGGTGTTCGGCGGCGACATCGTCGGCGGCAGGTAGACCAGCCGGCGCGGGTCGATCGCCCACCGGCTCATCGTCTCCAGCCCACCGGCGGACTGCTCGGCCCGGATCCCGATGCGCCCGTGCTCGCCGGTCTCGATGAGCAGCTTGCCCTGCACGTCCTCCAGCTTCAGCACTCCCGGGTCCCGGGCGGGCGCCTCAGCCACCAGCGGGCGCACCGGCTCGTACCAGACCTGCTCGGCGGGTACCGCCACCACTTCCCGCTCCGGGTAGCGCATCGCGGACAGGGCGCCGCCGAACACGCACCCGGTGTCCAGGCAGGCGGTGTTGTTCACCCACTCCACCGACGGCACCGGGGTGTGGCCGTAGAGCACCGCGGCCTGGCCGCGATAGTCCTGCGCCCACGGGTTGCGCACCGGCAGCCCGAGCTCGTCGGTCTCCCCGGTGGTGTCCCCGTACAGCGCGAAGGCCCGCACCCGCCCGGAGGCCCGGCCGTGGTAGGCCTCCTTCAGACCGGCGTGGGCGACCACGAGGCGGCCCTCGTCCAGCACCAGGTGAGAGACCAGGTCGTAGCAGAACGCGGCGACCTGGTCCCGGAACTCCTCGTCCTCGGAGGCCAGCTGGGCCAGGGTCTCGGCGAGCCCGTGCGAGACGGTCACCTTGGCCCCGCGCAGCGCCCGCACCAGCTTGGCCTCGTGGTTGCCGGGCACGGCCAGGGCGGTGCCGCCGGCGACCATGCCCATCGCCAGCCGGAGCACCCCGACGGTGTCCGGTCCGCGGTCCACCAGGTCGCCGAGGAAGATCACCCGCCGCCCCTCGGGGTGGTGGGCATCGACCGGTCTGCCCTGGTCGTCGCGGACCAGGTCGTAGCCGAGCCGGCCGAGCAGCGCCTCCAGCTCGCTGCGGCAACCGTGCACGTCACCGATCACGTCGAACGGGCCGTGGTCGTCGCTGCGGTCGGTGAGCAGCCGGGTGCGGGCGATCGTGGCGGCGGCGACTTCCTCGGCCGAGCGCAGCACGTGCACCTTCCGGAAGCCCTCCTTGGCCAAGTTCCGCAGGCTGCGGCGCAGCTGGTCCTGCTGCCGCTTGACCACTCCGGCGGAGATGTCCCGGTCGCTGCGGGCGGCGTTGCGCTCGATGCTCTCCTGGACCGGCAGGTCGAGCACGATCGCTACCGGGAGCACGTCGTGGGCGCGCGCGAGCTGCACCAGGGAGCGGCGTGCCTCCCGCTGCACGCTGGTGGCGTCCACCACGGTGAGCAGTCCGGCCTCGAGCCGTTTCCCGGCCACGTACTCCAACGCGTCGAAGGCGGCCTTGGTGGCGGACTGGTCGGTCTCGTCCCCGCCGACCATGCCGCGGAAGGTGTCGCTGGACAGCGTCTCATAGGCACCGAAGTGCATGCGGGCGAAGGTGGACTTGCCGGAACCGGAGGCCCCAACCAGCACCACCAGGGACAGTGCCGGGATGTCCAACGTCCTCATCCTGTGCCTCCCGCGCTGGCCGCCTTGCGGAACAGGGCGAGCTGGGTGGGCGCGCCGAGGGCTGCGTCCTGCTCGCCGACACCTTGGTGTTCCACGGTGTAGCCGTGCCGTCCGGCCACGCCCTCGGCCCAGCTGCGCAGCTCTGCACGAGTCCACTCGAACCGGTGGTCCTCGTGCCGCATCCCGCCGCCGGCCAGTCCTGGGTAGAGCGGGTTGTACTCGGCGTTCGGGGTGGTCAGCACCACGGTCGCCGGGCTCGCCCCGGCGAACACCGCGTCCTCCAGCGCGGCCAGCCGCGAGGGGTCGACGTGCTCGATCACCTCCATCAGCACGATGGCGTCGTAGCCGGCCAGCCGTTCGTCCCGGTAGACCACCGACCCGTGCAGCAGCTCGATCCGGTCCCGTTCGGCGTCCGAGGCCTCAGCCAGGTGCAGCGTCCGGGCGGCTCGCTCCAGGGCCCGGGCGGAGACGTCCACGCCGACGATGCGGGTGAAGGACCGGTCCCGTTGCAGGCGCACCAGCAGCGCACCGGTGCCGCAGCCCATGTCCACCACCCGGTGGGCGCCGACCTCGCGCAGGGCGGTGAGCACCGCCTCGGCGCGCTGCACGCGCAGCGGGGTCTCGCTCACCTGCCGGTCCTGCTCCAGGTCGGCGAGCAGGGAGCGCTGGTGCAGCAGGTAGCGGCGGGTGATCAGCTCCCGTTCCGGGTGCTGGGCGAGCCAGCCCTCCCCGGCGCGCTCCAGCTTGGCGACCTCGTCCTCATTCACCCAGTAGTGCTTGGCGTCGTCGAGCACCGGCAGCAGCACGTACAGCTGCCGCAGCGCCTCGGCGAGCCGCACCCGGCTGGCGAGCGTGACGGTGCTGTAGCGCGAGTCGCCCCACTGCGGGTGCTCGGCATCCAGCGGGAGACGCTCCTCGGTCACGGTCCAGCCGCACGGGGTGAACATCCGCTCCACGAGGTCGTCCTCGGTGCCCCGCGCGGAGATGACCGGGATCTCGATCCGGAGCGGGAGCGGCGCGTCGGCAAGCTCGGGGTGGCTCTTGCTGCGCCCGGCCATCGCAGTGCGGAACACTGCTCCGAGCGCCACGGCCAGCATGCTGGAGGCGGCGTAGGGCCGATCGTTGACGTAGTGGTCCAGCGCCCCGGCGTCACCCCGGAACCTCTTGTTGCGCACCAGGGCGACCGGGTCGACCTCCAGCAGCGCGGCCACGGTGCAGCGCTCGGGCGTCGCCTCCGGGTAGAACACGTGGATGTCGCCCACCGGGGCGGTGAACACCTGTGCCCGGGCGGGGTGCTTGTGCAGCAGGTGGCCGAGGCTGGTCGCATCGATCCCGGAGCCGGGGTCGGGCTGGTAGGTCAGCGTGACCAGCACGGTCACCTCCTGTGGTCGTCTGGCCGGTCCACCCTATCGGCGCCGAGGTCCACGCGCTGCAGCGGTCGGATCCCCTCGGCCGGCGGGAAGCGGGTGCTCTCCCGGAAGTCCGCGCCGAAGCTGCGGACGTGTCCGTCCCAGTGCTGTGCCCCGGCGACCAGCACATCCCGGTAGCGGGAAGAGAGCAGCCCGCGGGAGACGTCGTCGGGCCGGGT
>DATGRZ010000274.1:0-4901 GCA_035303065.1 Ruania sp. | reverse complement strand
AGTTGTTGACCCCAGCACCCGGTGCTAGCGTCGAGAGACCATCCCGTCCCGCTCCTGGCGGGACGTCAAGGCATCGATCGTGCGGACTGGCACGGTCGAGCGACGTTCGCCCAGCCGCCCGGTCCGCCGTCACTGCGGGCCGAGTCCGGCTCGGAACTGGCCCGCGCCCTCACAAAGATGATGAAGGAGCAGGAACAATGCCAGGCAACAGGGCAGTCGCGTACAAGGGCCCGGGGAAGGTCGAGGTGCAGAACATCGACTATCCCGAGTTCGAGCTGAAGGACGGTCCGGGCGTCAACCCGGCCAACGTCGGGAGGAAGGTGCCGCACGGGGTGATCCTGAAGACGGTCGCCACCAACATCTGCGGGTCCGACCAGCACATGGTCCGTGGCCGCACCACCGCACCAGTGGACCTCGTCCTCGGCCACGAGATCACCGGCGAGGTGATCGAGCTCGGATCGGACGTGGAGACGCTCGAGGTCGGTGACATCGTCTCCGTGCCGTTCAACATCGCCTGTGGGCGCTGCAAGAACTGCAAGGAGCGCAAGACCGGAGTCTGCTTGAACGTCAACCCGGACGGTTACGGCAGCGCCTACGGGTACGTGGACATGGGCGGCTGGGTCGGCGGACAGGCCGAGTACGTGCTGGTGCCGTACGCGGACTTCAACGCGCTGAAGTTCCCGGACAAGGACCAGGCGCTGGAGAAGATGCTGGACCTGACGATGCTCTCCGACATCTTCCCCACCGGGTTCCACGGTTGCGTGAGCGCCGGGGTGGGCGTCGGTTCCACCGTCTACATCGCCGGTGCCGGTCCGGTCGGGCTGGCCGCAGCCACCAGCGCGTTCCTGCTCGGTGCTGCCGTGGTCATCGTCGGTGACATGAACGCCCAGCGGTTGGAGAAGGCCGCCGCCTTCGGGTGCGAGACCATCGACCTGACCAAGGGTGAGCCGGGTGAGCAGATCGAGCAGATCCTCGGGGTACCCGAGGTGGAGTGCGCGGTCGACGCAGTCGGCTTCGAGGCCCGCGGGCACGGCGGCGACGCCGGTACGGAGAAGCCGGCCACCGTGCTCAACTCGTTGATGGACATCACCGGCTCCGGCGGGTCGCTGGGCATCATCGGCCTGTACGTGACCGGTGACCCGGGCGCCAGCGACGAGGCGGCAAAGAAGGGGTCGCTGTCCCTGAGCCTGGGCACCGGCTGGGCCAAGTCGTTGGCGTTCGTGACCGGTCAGTGCCCGGTGATGAAGTACCACCGCGGGCTGATGAACGCGATCCTGCACGATCGGGTGAGCATCGCGAAGAACGTCAACGCCACGGTGATCGGACTGGACGAGGCGCCGCAGGGCTACGCCGACTTCGACTCCGGCACGGCGGTGAAGTACGTGCTCAACCCGAACGGGTACCTCTGAGCACCCGAACTACGCGCGGTGGCTGACTAGGGCAGCCGCCGCGCGTCCAGGCGTTCCTCGGTGACCGCGCCGGCCGGTTCCCGACGCACCAGGTAGCCAGCTGCCCCGTCCCGCTCGGTGACCACCTCGGCCAGCTGCGTCCCCTCGAAGACCAGACCTGCGCCGTCATCGGTGCAGTAGGTCTCCGGCAGGGTGCCGGCCCGACCAGCTCGCGGACCAGCGGGCGCCGGCCGTCCTCGCTGTCGTAGTGCACCCCGTTGCCGTAGGGCAGCAGACCCAGCCCGTCGGTCACCGGCCGCAGCCGCGGTCCGAAGGAGTCGGTGGTGCCGCCGGTGAACCAGCAGATCGACCCGGCGCTGATGCCGGCGAGCACCACGCCCGCCTGCCACACCCGGGGGAAGATCTCGTCCAGGCTGTGCACCCGCCAGACGGCGAGCAGGTTCGCCACCGAGCCGCCGTCCACCCAGACCACGTCTGCGTCCAGCAGCTGCGCCTCGACGTCCGCCACGTTCGGCATGGTGAACAGCTGCAGCGGGGTCAGCTCGTAGCCGGCCACCCGGGCCGCCTCGGCCATCATCGCGATCCGGAACTGCTGATCGCCGCCCGCCGTGCCGAGGAAGGCCAGCCGTGGCCTGCGCCCGCTCACCCCCGCTCGTTCGACGGCGTGACCCACCAGGGCGTCCAGCTCCAGCGGCGTACGGGTACCGGGGCGATACCCGCCCGAGGTCGCGACTATCGTGGGGGCGGACGCGGTCATGCCAGGGAGGCTACCGTCCCCGGGCGGGCGCGAAGGAGAGCCAGGTCACGCTGTGGTGGTTTGCCCCACATGCCCACACTCGCGTAATCTTGGACGGCGGTGCCTCAGTAGCACCGTTACCCGTGCGCGCTCCAGGGCGCGGCCGCGTATGTGCGGTTGCTGCCGTCTCGTGCGAGCGACCGGGTGCCCAGACCGATGCGAGCGACAGAGATGAGCAAGAACGTGGTGTACGCGATCGTCAAGGCCGGCGGCCGTCAGGAGAAGGTGTCCGTCGGCGACATCGTCGTCGTGGACCGGGTCTCCTCCGACGCCGGTGAGTCCGTCCAGCTCGAGCCCGTTCTGCTGGTCGACGGTGACACGGTGACCTCCGAGGCCGATGCGCTGGCGAAGGTGTCCGTGACCGCCGAGGTGGTGCGGGAGGAGAAGGGGCCGAAGATCTCCATCGTCAAGTTCAAGAACAAGACCGGCTACCGCAAGCGGCAGGGCCACCGTCAGCAGCTGAGCCGGCTGAAGGTCACCGCCATCGGCTGAGGCCACCAGCACCTCAGCATCCAGCTTCCACAGACGAAAGGGCCACCACCATGGCAACGAAGAAGGGCGCCAGCTCCTCCAAGAACGGGCGCGACTCCAACGCGCAGCGGCTCGGCGTCAAGCGTTTCGGCGGCGAGACCGTGAAGGCCGGCGAGATCCTCGTCCGCCAGCGGGGCACGCGCTTCCACCCGGGCAGCAACGTGGGCCGCGGCGGGGACGACACCCTGTTCGCGCTCGAGGCGGGCTCGGTGCAGTTCGGCAACCGGCGCGGCCGCCGGATCGTGGACGTCGTCCTGGCCGACGCCTGATCCCACAGACCTCCGGCGGGGGCGCAGCGGCGAACGTCGCTGGGCCCCCGCCGTCTTTTTCTCAGGGCGGGTACCGCGCCGGCCGCAGCAGGCGACCTGGTGCCGGGACGTTCGCCCCAGCGGAGGGAACCAAGGAATGACCAGCTTCGTCGACCGGGTGGTCCTGCATGCGCGGGGCGGTGACGGCGGGAACGGTTGTGCCTCCGTGCGGCGGGAGAAGTTCAAGCCCCTGGGCGGACCGGACGGCGCCAACGGCGGCTCCGGGGGTGATGTCATCCTGGTCGTCGACCCGCAGACGACTACGTTGCTCGACTACCACCATGCCCCGCACCGGCGCGCCACCAGCGGCACCCAGGGGATGGGGGACATGCGCACCGGTCGCAACGGGGAGGACCTGGAGCTGCTGGTCCCGGACGGCACTGTGGTCAAGGACACCCGTGGGACCCTGCTGGCCGACCTCGTAGGTGCCGGGACCTCCTTCGTGGCCGCTGAGGGGGGTCGGGGCGGCCTGGGCAACGCGGCTCTGGCCTCGCCGCGCCGCAAGGCTCCCGGGTTCGCCCTGCTCGGTGAGCCCGGTCAGGAGCGGGACCTGGTGCTGGAGCTGAAGACAGTGGCGGACGTGGCCCTGGTCGGCTATCCCAGCGCTGGGAAGTCCTCGCTGATCGCCGCGCTGTCGGCGGCCCGGCCGAAGATCGCCGACTACCCGTTCACCACCCTGGTGCCGAACCTCGGAGTGGTGCAGGCCGGATCGGAACGGTTCACCGTGGCGGACGTGCCCGGTCTGATCCCCGGCGCCAGCGAAGGTCGCGGGCTGGGGCTGGAGTTCCTCCGGCACATCGAACGCTGCGCGGTGATCGTGCACGTGCTCGACTGCGCCACCCTGGAACCCGGCCGGGATCCGATCAGCGACCTGGAGGTGATCCAGGCCGAGCTTGCCGCCTATGCCGACGCGCTCGCCGACACCGAGATCGCCGGGGGCCGGCTACCGCTGACGCAGCGGCCCCAGCTGGTGGTGCTGAACAAGATCGACGTGCCCGAGGCACGTGACCTGGCTGAGCTGGTCCGACCCGACCTCGAGGAGCGTGGGCTGCGCGTCTTCGAGATCTCGACGGCGTCCCACGAGGGGCTCCGTCCGCTCACCTTTGCCCTCGCCGAGCTGGTCACGGCGGCTCGCGCCGCCGAGCCTGACCCGGAGCCCACCCGGCTGGTGATCCGCCCGGCACCGGTGAACGATGCCGGCTTCACCATCACCCGCCGGCAGACCGACCACGTGTACTACCTGGTGCGTGGGGACAAGCCGGAACGATGGGTGCGGCAGACCAACTTCGCCAACGACGAGGCGGTCGGCTACCTGGCCGACCGGCTGGCCCGTCTGGGCGTGGAGGAGGCACTGTTCGCCGCCGGTGCGCAGGCGGGGGACGAGGTGGTGATCGGCGACGGCCCGGACGGGGTCGTGTTCGACTGGGAGCCGACGATGGCCTCCGGTGCCGAGCTGCTGGCCGGCCCGCGGGGCAGCGACGTGCGCCTGGAGGAGCGCACCCGGCCTACCCGGGCGGAGAAGCGGGAGCAGTTCTACGACCGGATGGACGCCAAGGCCGCCGCACGGGAAGAGCTGCGGGCCGAGGGCGAGGACCGGCGCTCGTGACACCGGCGCTCACGGACCGCACGGCTCTCGCCGACCCGGTGCGCGCACACCGGCTGGTGGTGAAGGTCGGTTCCTCCTCCCTCACCGACGCCGCCGGCCGGCTGGACGTGGTGAAGCTGACCCGGCTGGTGGACGTGCTGGCCCGCCGGATCGACGCGGGCAGCCAGGTGACCCTGGTCTCCTCCGGTGCGATCGCTTCGGCGCTGACGGTGCTGGGCCTGACCGGACGGCCCCGGGAGCTGTCCATGGCG
>DATGRZ010000273.1:0-5831 GCA_035303065.1 Ruania sp. | reverse complement strand
GTGGACCTGAGCCGCACGGTGATGGTCGGCGACCGGCTCGGCACCGACATCACCATGGCCACCGACGCCGGGATGGCCAGCGCCATGGTCCTCACCGGTGACTCCACCCGCGCCGAGGCCGAGGCGCTGCCGACCGAGCAGCAGCCGACCTACCTGCTGGAACGCATCGACCACCTGCTACCCACGGAGCTGCCCTGATGCCCGAATCACCCGCCCCTGACTCACCGGCCACCGAGAACCCGCTGCAGGCGGCGCTCGCCGAGGCCACCGACACCCGCGTGATCGTCGCCGGCCCGGACGTGCTGGACCGCACCGGCAGCGCGTTCACCGAGACCTTCGGACCCGGAGCGCTCGCCCAGCTGGTCGCCGACGAGAACACCTGGGCGGCGGCCGGCGACCAGGTCCGCGCGTCGCTGGCGCAGGCCGGGGTGGAGCTCGCCGAGCCGTTCGTGCTGCCCGGTACGCCCACCCTGTATGCCGACTACCAGAACGTGGAACGCATCCGCGAGCACCTGCGCCCCCGCGACGGTGTGGCCGTGGTGGTCGGCTCCGGCACGTTGAACGACCTGGTGAAGCTCGCCTGCGCGGAGCTGGACCGGGAGTACCTGGTGGTGGGCACCGCCGCCTCGATGGACGGCTACGCCGCCTACGGGGCCTCGATCACCGTGGACGGGTTCAAGATCACCCGGTACTGCCCCGCCCCGGCCGCGGTGGTCGCCGACTACGGGCTGCTGGCCGCCGCCCCCGCCCGGCTGACCGCCACCGGGGTGGGCGACCTGATCGAGAAGGTCCCGGCCGGCGCCGACTGGATGCTGGCGGACGCCCTGGACGTGGAGCCGATCACCGACCGGGTCTGGCAGCTGGTGCAGGGGCCGCTGCGTGCCTCGATCGCCGACCCGGAGGCGCTGGCTGCCGGGGAGGTCGGTGCGATCAGCCGGCTCGCCGACGGGCTGCTGATGTCCGGGCTGGCGATGCAGGCGAACCAGTCCTCCCGGCCGGCCTCCGGCGCCGGTCACCAGTTCTCCCACCTGTGGGAGATGGAGGGTCTCGGCCTGGACACCGAGCCGCCGCTCTCGCACGGGATGAAGGTCGGGCTGGGCACCATCTCCCTGTGCGCGCTGTACGAGGTGGTGCTGCGTCGGGACCTGTCCGCGCTGGACGTGGAGGCCGCTGTGGCCGCCTGGCCCACGTGGGCGGAGACCGAGGCGCGGGTGCGGGCCGCCGACCTGCCAGGCTCGGTCACCGAGGCGGCAGTGGCCCAGTGCCGGGAGAAGTACGTGGACGCCGACCAGCTGCGCACCCGGCTGCGCAGCCTGGCCGAGCAGTGGCCGGCGCTCTCGGAGCGGTTGCGCGCCCAGCTGCTGCCGGCGGCGGACGTGGAGCAGCGGTTGCAGGTGGTCGGGGCGGTCACCCACCCGGCGCAGATCGGTGTGGACCAGGCCCGGTTCCGCGCCACCTACACGCGCGCGCAGATGATCCGCAGCCGGTACACGCTGCTGGACGTGCTGCTGGAGGCGAACCTGCTCCAGGAGTGCGTGGCCGAGCTGTTCGCCCCCGGCGGCTTCTGGGCCGAGCGCCCCTGGTCCTGACCCACCGCCCCATCCGCGCCCACTCCCGCGCCCCACCTCCGGCCCCACCCCTGCGTGAATCGATTCAGTCGATACTTGCTGCATGGGGTCGTGCTCTGCGGTATCGCTCCGGCGGGCCGGGTAACGCCGCGGTGCCGCCGGTTCGTCGGTGCTGCGCCGGACGGTGCACCGGGAGCGGTTCTGTCTTGGCGTTTCCGTCGGGAATCTTCCCGCGCTCGACGGCGTTGCTTGCGGTGGCAGGTACACTCGCCTGCCGTGTCGCTTCTCAAGGAGACCCCAGACCATGCCGCCCGTGCTCTCCCTGCTGGACCTCGCCGTCGTCGGACGTGAGCAGACCGTGCAGGAGGGACTGGCCGGAACGGTGGCCCTGGCCCAGGCTGCTGAGCGGTGCGGCTACGAACGCGTCTGGTATGCCGAGCACCACAACAATCCCTCGATCGCCTCCTCGGCCACCAGTGTGCTGATCGCGCACGTGGCCGCGCACACGAAGAGCATCCGGCTCGGCGCGGGCGGAGTGATGCTGCCGAACCATGCGCCGCTGATCATCGCCGAGCAGTACGGCACGCTGGCCAGCCTGCACCCGGGGCGGATCGACCTGGGACTGGGACGAGCCCCGGGCACCGACCCGACCACGATGCGCGCGCTGCGCCGGGACGCCCGGGCCGCCGACACCTTCCCCGACGACGTCGCCGAGCTCGGCGCCTATCTGCGCGGCGAGTCGCTGCTGCCGGGGGTGAACGCGTACCCGGGCAAGGGCACCGACGTGCCGCTGTACATCCTCGGCTCCTCGCTGTTCGGGGCGAAGCTGGCCGCGGCGATGGGGCTGCCGTACGCGTTCGCCTCGCACTTCGCGCCGGCCGCGCTGGCGGATGCCGTGGCTGCCTACCGCAGCGAGTTCCGTCCCTCGGAGCAGCTCGCCGAACCGTACGTGATCGCCGGGGTGGGGGCGATCGCCACTGACACCGGTGAGGAGGCCGCGGCTCAGCTGCTGACCGCCCAGCGGCGCCGGGTGCAGCTGCTGCTCCCGCCCGGTCGCACCCTCACCGACGAAGAAGCCGACGCCGTCCTCGCCTCCCCTCAGGGCCGGCAGATCACCGACATGATGCGCTACACCGCTGTCGGTACCGCTGGCGAGGTTGGCACCTACCTGACCGAGTTCGCCGAGCATGCCCGCGCCGACGAGCTGATCATCGCCCTGCACGCCGACCAGGTGGACCAGCGGGTGCGTGCCGCGGAGATCATCGCTGGGGCGATGGCCGGCTGATCAGCGGACCTCTCGAACGGTGCGCCAGCTCAACGCCGCGATGATGGCGGAGACGAGCAGCCAGACACCGTCCCAGATGGACGGCGTGCCGTCGAGCACGGTGATGACGTTGTAGCTGAGCACGCCAACTGCACCAGCGGTGGTCAACCAGGCGGTCCGCCGTGCCCGTACCGCGCGGTCCTCGTCGAAGCGTTGGGCATAGGCGCGCGGTGGGCCGAACTCGGCCGGCAGCGAGGTGCCGGCGTCCTGTGCGTGCTCCTTCGCTTCGGTCAGGACGGTCGCGATGCGCGCGTCGGTCATGTCGCCACGGCTGCGCAGCGCCGAACCCAGCGTTGCGAGCCACTCGTCGTCGGACAAGGGTTCGTGCGTGCCCGCTCGGCGCGGCTGTTCGCGCCACAGCTGGGCAACGATCCAGGCGAGCAGACCGTAGCCGACCATGGCGCCAAGTGCGCCCAGTGGTGCGCGCGACCCGAGCACGACCCCGTTGCCCACAGCGAACGTGCCGACCGTGACGCCGACTCCGACCGCCCCGACCAGGACGGCCGCGATCACGCCGCCGGTGTGCGAGCGGCGCGCGCGTGCGGCCGTGAACGTGGCCTCGACCGCCCGCGACGTCACCGCCAGCGCCAGCGGTGCGGCGAGCCCGGCGAGGGTGAACGGATCGCGCCACGACCACGTGATCAGCTCATAGACGAAGAACAACCCGCTGTACAGGCTCGCGATGATGAAGGTCTCGATGACCAGGTCCCGGCGGACCGCGGTCGGCGCGGCGGTCTGCTCCGTACCCTGCTCCCGCCACCGGGACCGGTGCTCGGCCACCCACTCGTCCGGGTCTCCCAGCAGCGTCTGTGCCGGTTCTCCGGCGTCCGAGACCTGCCCGGCCGCCTCCTCCAGTGCCTCGACCACACGAGCCTCCAGCACATCGGCGATGAGCAGCGCTGCGGCGACTCGGCGCGCCCAGTCCGTGTCTTCCGGTGCTCCGCGTGCTGCCCCCACGCGATCGATCGCCGCAGCCACGTCCGTTGCTTGCTGCCTCATCGGCCACCCTTCTCTGCTGCGGAGCTGTCCATGGCCGGGCCCAAGGCTGCGACGAGACCTGTCCAGCTGGCGCGTTCCTCGGCGAGCCGGGTGCGGCCGGCATCGGTGAGGCGATAGGTCCGCCTTCCCGGCCCGCGCTCACCCTGCACCCAAGACGCCTCGAGAGATCCCGCTGCCTCCAGCGAGGACAGCAGCGGATAGAGAGATCCGCCCTTGGGCCTGCCCAGCCCGCGCTGCTCCAGGTGCTCGGCGATCGCGTACCCGTGCAAGTCTTCCTCCTCCAGGCAGGCCAGCACTGCCGTGCCGAGGGCAGCGCGCACCCACGGCACAGGCCAGAGCGGCTCATGATCGTTCACGTATCTAAGTATACGGCGTACTTAGTCCGCGGCACGCATCGCCGACTAGGCTCGCTCCATGTCCGAGGAGGTCACGGCGCCGGGTAGCCGGCCGGGAAAAGGGCAACGACCGACAGAACAGACGAGCCGGACCGCACCGCCGAGCCTGCACTGGCGCACCGTGCTGCCGGCCGTCGGGGTGTCGCTGAGCGCGTTCCTGCTGTTCGGGTTGCAGCTGCCCGGCTGGGGCCATGCGCTGCTGGTGGTCAGCCTGGCCGCCGCCTGGTGGTCCGACCAGGAGCTGGGCAAGGATCTGACCCTGGTGGGCATCGGAGTGGCGATCGTGTCCACCACGTCGGTCGCTGCGGACGTGCACTGGGACCGGTTCTTCACCATCGGCACCGTGCTTGCGCTCGCAGTGGCCACCCCGCTGCTGGTGGACCGGCTGGTGTACCGGCGCCGGGCGATCCGGTTCCCGTGGCGCACCGGCAAGAAGTGGTCCCGGATCGAGCGCAGCTACCTGTTCCTGGTGCCGTTCCTCGGCTGGCTGATCCTGCCGTTCTACTTCATCCGCTCCGGGGCCTACCTGAACTGGCCGCACATCACCGACGGCAGCGAGCTGGGCCGGTTCTTCGTGGGCGTGAACTTCGTGGGCACCTGGGACGAGCTGTTCTTCATCTGCACCTGCTTCGTGCTGCTGCGCCGGCACTTCCCGGTCTGGACGGCGAACCTGCTGCAGGCCACCATCTTCGTCTCGTTCCTCTGGGAGCTCGGCTACCGGGAGTGGGGCCCGTTCCTCACCGCACCGTTCGCGTTGCTGCAGGGTTGGATCTTCACCAAGACCGGGTCGCTCACCTACGTGCTGATCGTGCACCTGCTGTTTGACGTGGTGGTGTTCCTGTCGATCGTGCATGCGCACAACCCGACGTGGCTCCCGATCTTCCTGGTGTGAGCCGGCGGCGCAGCACGAGTTCCTGGCCGTCGTGACGCACCCGCGGATCTACCGACCGCCGACCGGGAGCGGTGTCGGACTCACTGCGGTGGCGGACCTGCAGCGGCTGTCGGGTGTGATGCGCTTGGCGGAGACCGGCGACAATCTGGACATCCTTGGTCGGCTGCTCGGCTCCGACCAGCTCATCGGCGCGAAGGTGCACGATGCCCGGGTCGCCGCTATCGCATCGGCCACGGTGTGGACCTGCTCTAGACAGCTGACCGAGACTTCCGTTACTTCCCCGAGCTGCGCACGCACACGTGATGACCCCGCCGCGTGGAAGATCGGTGGTGTCATAGCACCAGCAGACGTACTCGCGAGCGTGCTCAGGCGATCTGTTGCAGGTGGTCCCCGGCGCGGCAGCCGGGACCGCAGGGTCGTAGGGCGCCACGGTAGCCGCGGCTGCGCTCGGCGGCGAGGATGTCTGCGGCCAGCCGGCAGGAGTTGTAGTAGACGTCCACCCACTCCGCCCGGAGCGTCACTACGCCGCGGGCGGCCGATGCCCGGTCTCTCCGGATGTCCGCGGAGCGGCGGTCCTGGTGCGCGACCCGACCGTCGACCTCCACGACCAGTCGGCGGTCGTCGTCGACGAAGTCCCGGCGGATGGACCTGCC
>DATGRZ010000272.1:0-3345 GCA_035303065.1 Ruania sp. | reverse complement strand
GACCGGCTGCGATGTTGTAGGAGGCGACCCGCAGCTGGACTGCCGGGGGCTGATCGTGCCCGGCGTCCGGCCCGTTCCCGTGTGCGGCCGCTGGGGCGGTGGCCCCGAGCGCCAGACCCGCGCCCAGGCTCAGCGCCGCACCGAGCCCGGTGATCCTCGTTCGTGCTGTCATCAGCTGCTCCTTCGATGGTGCGCCCAGGCGCGTCGCCAGGTGGTGCTCAGCCCGAGCGGGTGTCGTTGCTCAGCGCCCGGTACACGTAGGCGGAGACGGGCACCAGGTCGGCGACCGCGTACTCGGCACCGGCGAACCCGTTCGGCGGGTCGATCACCGGCGAGTGGCGCATGTTGGTCAGGATGGTGATCGTCAGGTCGTGCAGCGGGTCGATGATCGTCAGGGTCCCCGTCCAGCCCTGGTGGCCGAACGTGCTGCGGCTCGGTCCCCAGTTGAAGTAGTAGTACGCGGCGGCGTTCGCCGAGTGCACCCGCCAGCCGAGGCCGATCGTCGAGGAATCGACCTGGTCCGGGTCCGGGTCGTAGGGCGTGGTGAACTCCTCGATCACGTCCTGGGTGAAGTACTGCCGGCCCTCGTAGATGCCGTCGTTGAGCATCAGCTGAGTGAGCACCGCCATGTCGGAGGTGGTGGAGAACAGCCCGGCGTGCCCGGCGACACCGGCCATCGAGTAGAACGCCTTCTCGTCGTGCACCTCCCCGCGCAGCGTGTAGTCCCGGATGTAGACCGGTGTGCCGTCCGGTTGGGTGCCGAAGGAGACATTCCCGTCCCGGGTGTTGCCGTTCAGCTCCGTGGCGGCGACCTGCTCCGCGGCGATGCCGTGGTCCAGCGGGTTGAAGAAGGTGTGCTCCAGGCCGAGCGGACCGTAGAGCTCCTGCTGCAGGTAGGTGTCCAGCCGCTGACCGGTGACCTGTTCCACGATCAGTCCGAGGATCATGAAGTCCACGTCGCTGTAGGCGAACGTGGTGCGCGGGGCGTACATCAGCGGGGTCTGGCAGATCGAGGAGATGATGCCGGACCGGTCGTCAGGATTCGTGGTCTGGTGCCACAGCTCGCCGGCGGCGTCCCGGTTCTGGTACTGCGGGTCCGGGATCAGCCCGCCGCGGTGGTGCAGCAGGTCGCGCAGCGTGACGGTGTCCTTGCCGGTGTGCTCAGCGGTGATCCCGCCCGCACCGCCCACGGTCCAGATCCCGGTGTAGTTCGTGCTCTCGTCGGTGAAGCACTCCCAGCCCGGGAAGCTGGCCACCGGCTGGTCCAGGTCGAGCCGGCCCTCGCTGACCAGGTGCTGGATCGCGTAGTTGGTGGCGTACATCTTCGTGTTCGAAGCCAGGTCGAACAGGGTGCTGGTGCTGGCCGCCTGCCACTCCTCCTCTGGCAGCAGCTCCGCCGGCAGGGTCTGACCATCCTCGGTATGGGTGGAGTAGCGCAGCGCGTACCCGTACGCGTCGTTCTTGACGATCTTGCCGTCCTTGGTGACGATCATCGCCACCGCCGGCGAACCGTCGTCGACCTGGCCCTGGAGGAACTGGTCCAGCTCGGCCAGCCGGTCCGGATCGAAACCCACATCCTCCGGTTCGGCGGTCGTCAGGGAGTCGTAGGCGACGTCCTGGGGGAGCAGCAGCCAGGACCGCTCACCCTCGGTGCGCATGGCGACCTGGAAGGTGCGCTCGATCTGCCCGAAGGACAGGTAGTACTTCCCGTCGGCCCGGAACCCGTCGACGTCGTCGAAGACCAGGTCGGTGTAGGCGCGCAGCATGTTCCCGGTGACGTTCGAGCCGATCCGGTCGGTGTCCACGGCGATCTCGTAGTAGTCCCGGCCCCGGGTGATGGTGAGGATGTCCAGCGTGCCGGTCGCGGCGCCGTCGAACTCATACCCGTTCGTGCCGTAGGAGTAGCTGAGGTCGAGCAGACCGGTGAGGTCCTCCACGGCCACGTACGGCACGCCGTCCCGCCGGGTCACGTCCGTCGCGGGGATCTCCTGCGGCTGGGTGTAGCCGCGCGGGTCGCCGTCGACGAACCATACCTCGGCCGAGCCGTCGGTGGCCTGCACGTACCGGGTCTGCTCGCCGAAGGTGGCATCCTCGGTGCGGAACCCGAGGTAGGCGTCCGGGTCGGTCCGGCGGAAGGTGAACGTGTAGCGGGCCCCGAAGCCGTCCCGGTCCACCTCCGCCAGGCGTCCGTTCCGGCCCTCCAGGGAGGTGGCCCGTACCGGGACCTGGCGATCCTGCTCGGAGGCGTAGTGCACCACGAGCTCGGCCGTCTCGCCGCGGACCGGCTGAGCGGCTGCCGGTATCGCCCCGGCAGCCAGGGTGGACAGTGCCAGCACGGCCACCAAGCCCGCCGCAAGATGACGACTCATCGTTCTCTCCCTCATCGGTGAGGTCTCGGCCTCCCCGGCCGAACCATCGCCTCGACGCGATGAAACTCCATGACGTGCCAGACAACGATGCCGTAACAGTTTTACTGCTGTCAACGGTCCCCAGGTCTCACGAAGGCTCGGGGTCGCGGCGGGGAAGCGCTCACCGGCCGCAAACCGGAGCGTTCGCGGACCGCCAAGGGGGCGCTGACGAACCGGTCAGTCGGCGGGCGTCAGCGTCACCACCACGGCCAGGTGGTCGGACAGCTCGCTGGGCACCGCATGCGCGTCGCTGCCGGTCACATCCGCAGACACCAGCACGTGGTCGATCTGGATGTCCGGTGCGTCAGCGGGGGAGGTGGGCAGTGGGCGTGCCTCGGCCAGGGAATCGGTGAGCCCGGTGGCCAGCAGCACGTCCCAGCTCGGGTCGCCCGGCTCCAGGTTGAGGTCTCCGCCCAGCACCACTGGCGCCGACTGCTCGCCGACCAGGTCGGCGAGCACCTCGGCCTGCGCCAGCGACCCGTCACCCGGACCGGGGTGCGGCTGGATGTGCGTGCTGATCACCGTCCACTGCCGGCCGTCGGCAGACACATGGGCGGGCAGCGCCTGCGCCCCGGTCACCGCACCGAAGGAGGGCAGCGGCACCGGTTCGCCCCAGCGCACCGGCAGGTCGGTGAGGATCGCGTCGCCCCACACCGGGTCCGCCGCCGGGCCGAAGTGCGCCGGCAGGTCGAGAAGCCGGGACAGGATGGTCAGCTGGTCCTGCCCGCCGTTCAGCAGCCAGGCCCGGTCCACCTCGCTGAGCAGCACCACGTCCGGGTCCTCGGCAGCGATCAGCTCGGCCACCCCGCGGGCGTCGAACGTGCCGTCCATCCCATACCCCATCCGCACGTTGTAGGCGAGCACCCGCAGCCCCTCGTGCTCCTCGGCGTCCCAGGACACCGGCTGCACCGTGGCCGCCGCACCGAACGGAGCCAGC
>DATGRZ010000271.1:0-2457 GCA_035303065.1 Ruania sp. | reverse complement strand
GCGGCGAAGGCGGCGGAGACGAAGCAGATGATCGACCGGCTGCGCACGTTCACCGGCTACCGGGAGTACCCGAAGTACGCGATGGTCAGCCGCTACCTGGTCTACAAGCGGGCGCTGCTGGTCGAGGCCGAGGAGCTGGCGACCGAGGGTGTGCTCGCGGCAGCGGAGGACGTGCACTTCCTGACCTTCGAGGAGCTCGCCGAGGCGGTGCGCACCCGGCAGGCGGACCGGGAGGCCATCGGCCGCCGCGCCCGTGAGCACGAGGAGCACCGGGCGCTGACCCCACCGCGGGTGCTGACCTCGGACGGTGAGGCAGTGCTCGGCAGCTATCGGCGCGCGTCGGTCCCCGAGGGTGCGCTGGTGGGTCTGCCGGTCTCTGCCGGCGTGGTGCAGGGGCGGGCTCGGGTGGTGCACGATGTGGCCGATGCCGAGCTGGCCCCTGGGGACATCCTGGTCACCGGTTATACCGATCCGAGCTGGTCGCCGCTGTTCCTGACGATCGCCGGGCTGGTCACCGAGGTGGGCGGGATGATGACCCACGGGGCGGTGGTTGCCCGCGAGTACGGGCTGGTGGCGGTGGTGGGGGTGCCGGGTGCCACCGAGCAGATCCGGGACGGCGACCGGATCCGCCTGGATGGCACACGCGGGTTCGTGCAGGTGCTGTCCTGACCTCTGGACGAGGGATCAGCCGGTCTGCTCGGTGAGGAGGTCGTCGGTGACGCGACCGCCGTCCTGGCGGGGCCGGATGAGGTGGTCCAGGTCGAAGCCTTGCCGGGTGGCCTCGGCGAGGAACTCCTGCTCGGTGGGGCTCTCCACCCGCGGGGTGCGGGCCAGGAACCAGAGGTTGGCCCGGTCGGGGGTGCCGACCAGGGCGTGCTGGTACTGCTCGTCGAGCTTGAGCACCCAGTAGTCGCCCTTGGTGAACGGGATCCAGCGCAGCAGCTCGGGCAGGAAGGTGACCTCCAGCTGGGCGGGGGAGCCGCCGGCGGGAGTGGCGCGGCCGAGGGCCTGGGTGGGTTCGCCGTCGGCGTCGAAGCAGCGGTTGTCCACCTGGATGGAGCCGTCCTCGTTCAGGGCGTAGGCCGCGGTCACGTTGCTGGCGGCGTCGTCCTCGTAGCGCATCGGCAGGCGGGCGATCTCGTACCAGAGGCCGAGGTAGCGCTCCAGGTCGAGGTGGTCGACGGCGGTCACGTCAGTGGGGGAGGTCATGGGGGCCTCTCGTCGGAGGTGCTCGGGACTCGACGGTAACCGGCGGGGTTCGGCGCGGCGAGTCCAGACCTGTTCCGCTACGGCGCCCCCGACGCCCGCTGTGGCACAGTGGCGGCGTGCCGTCGACCTCCAGCGTGATCCCCTGGGTGACCTGGCTGCGCATCATCACCATCTACGCAGTGGTGATGGTGCACACCGCCGGGGCGACGGTGGCGGACCCGAGCTCGACGACGACGGTGAACGGTTGGGTGGCCCGGGCGTTCGATCTGCCGCTGATGTGGGCGCTGCCGGTGTTCGTGATGCTCTCCGGCACACTCGCCCTGGACCCGGAGCGCTTCCGCGGAAGCGGTGACTACCTGCGCAGGCGGGCGCTGCGGCTGGTGCCGGCGACGCTGTTCTGGAACGCGGTCTACGTCACTGACCTGGTGCTGACCACGCGAGGATGGGGCGAGGACTGGCGGGACGCCGTCGGCCTGGTGCTGGCCGGCGAGGTCGCTCCGCACCTGTACTTCTTCTGGATCGTGCTGGGCCTGTCCGTGCTCACCCCGGTGCTGGTGCCGTGGATCGCGCAGACGGGGCGGCGGGCATGGCTCGTGGCGGCCGGGGGCGCCTGGTTGGTCCCGATCCTGTCGATGTTTCCGCTGTTGCCGGGCGGCGAGCGGCTGGGGGTGCACACCTCGGCATGGACCTGGTGGGTGCCCTACCTGGGGGCCTACCTGATGGGCTGGGCGCTGCGCGGTGTGCGGCTACCGCGCTGGGCAGTGCCGCCGGCGGGTGTGCTGACGGTGGCGCTGATGGCGCTGCTGACCTGGCAGTGGGAGAACCCGAGCGCGCCGGAGTGGCTGCAGCAGTGGTTCCCGGCGAACTACTACAGCCCGACGGTCGCGGTGCTGTCCTGCCTGGTGGTGCTGCTCGCGCAGACGTTCGTGCGGCCCGGGGGAGTGGCGGGGGTGCTGACCGGACCGCGGGTGATGCGGCTGGCGCAGCCGGTCGCCGCTGCAACGTTGGGCATCTTCGCGATGCACTACCTGGTGCTGATCACCGGTGTGCGGCTCGGTGTGCTGGGGGAGCCGGTGACGTCCTGGCCGGTGCTGCTGGCGCGGTTCGTGATCGTGAGCATGGTGACCACGGTGCTCGTGCTGGTGCTGCGGCGGGTGCCGGTGGTCCGGCGCGTGCTGTAAGTGGCTTGTCTGGTCAGGAGCGGCTGGCAGCCTCCTCCTGGTGGCGCGCGTGCTCCTCGAGCTCCAG
>DATGRZ010000270.1:0-3889 GCA_035303065.1 Ruania sp. | reverse complement strand
GAGCAGCCGGCCGCTGATGGTCAGCCCGTCGGCCCACCACGACGGCGTCCCGTGCGTGGCGAACGGCTCCGCGGCGTGCCCAGGGGGCAGAGGGCGCAGCCGGTAGGTGGCCTGTGGGTCCAGCCCGGGCAGCCGGACCCGCCCCGCCGGGGCGGCCGCCGCACTGCGCAGGTTCACGACGGCGTAGATCGCCTCGGTCTGGTCGGTTGCCACCACGCCGTGGCACCAGCCGCCTTCGGGCAGGTGGTCGGCGCGGACCACGGTGCCGGTGTGCAGCAGGTGGCGGTGGGCCTTGTGCACGCTGATCCAGTCGGTGAGCTGGTCCAGGTCCTCCTCTGTGGCTGAGGTGAGGTCCCACTCGATGCCCAGGTGGGAGAAGAACGCGGTCCCGGCCCGGTAGGCCAGGACGTGCGTGCGGCCGGTGGTGTGGGAGGTGGGCGAGGCGATGTGGGAGCCGATCAGCTCCGGTGGCAGCAGCAGCCGGGTACCGGACTCGATCAGCTGGCGTTCGGTGGGGTCGTTGCAGTCCGAGCCCCAGATCCGGTCGGCGTGGGCCATCATGCCCAGGTCGATCCTGCCTCCGCCGCTGGCGCAGGACTCGATCTCCAGGCCCGGGTGGGCGGCCTTGAGCTCATCGATCAGGTCGTAGACGGCCACCGTCTGGGCGTGCGCGGCGGGTCGGCCGGTGGACCGGGTGCCCGGCTCGACCAGGGACCGGTTGTGGTCCCACTTGATGTAGTCGATCGCGTATTCGCTCACCAGGGCGCTGATCCGGTCCCGCAGGTAGGTGTAGGCCTCCGGGATGGTCAGGTTCAGCACCTGCTGGTGGCGGTGCCGCACCGGCAGCCGCTGGCCGGGGGCGAGGATCCAGTCCGGGTGGGCCCGGGCCAGGTCGGAGTCCTCGTTGATCATCTCTGGTTCGAACCAGAGCCCGAACTGCATGCCCCGCTCGCGCACCGCGGCCACCAGCGGGCCCAGGCCATCGGGCCACACGCCCTCATCCACGTACCAGTCGCCCAGACCGGCAGTGTCATCCCGACGGTGGCGGAACCAGCCGTCATCGAGCACGTAGCGCTCCACCCCGACCCGCCCGGCCCGGTCGGCCAGGGCCACCAGGGTGTCCAGGTCGTGGTCGAAGTAGACCGCCTCCCACACGTTCAACGTCACCGGCCGCGGGCTGCGGGGGTGCTCCGGGCGCTGGCGCAGGAAGGTGTGGAACCGGGAGGCCACCTCATCCAGACCCACCCCGGCCGAGGCGTAGATCCACGGGGAGGTGTACGACTGTCCCTGGGCCAGGCGCACCTCCCCGGCCAGCAGCAGCTCTCCACCGGCCAACGTCGTCACGCCCGTGTTCGTCCGCTCCGCATAGGTGCGGGTGTTGCCCGACCAGCCCACGTGCAGGGCCCACACCCGCCCCGAGCGCCAGGAGAACCCCGCCTCCCCAGCCGCGGTGAGCAGGCTCGCCTCGTGCCCCGAGGCCCGGCGAGACTCCCGCAGGTGCGTACCGATGGTCAGAGGCATCCGCTGCAGCGAGCGTTCCCGCAGCTGGCGGCCGGTCATGTCCATCAGCTCAGTGGCCTGCGGTGGCACCGGCAGCGCCAGGTCCAGCGTGGCCAGGTCATAGAGCCCCTCGCCGGTGCTGGTCACCTGCGCCCGGGTACGCAGCACCCCAGAACGGGTCAGCTGCACCTCGATGCTCACCTCCAGGCCCGCGACCGGGTCGCTGGCACCCACCTGCACGTGGTGGGCGATCTCCGGCCGGTCCGAGGCCAGCACCTGCACCCCGGTGGTGGTGAACGCCGGGGAGAAGTCCGCACCCTCCCGGTGCCCGGTGATCCCCGGCGTCCACAACCACCCATCTGCCGGTGAGGGCAGCAACGCGGCGGGGACACCGTTGCTGGGCAGGCTGGTCAGCGCTCGCTGCGGCCCGGAGGCAACCAGCGCCTCCAGGTCCGCCTCGGTGAGCTCACCCAGGTCCTGCCCCCAGTGCAGCACCCGCGGCAGACCGTTGGTAGGCACCTCCAGCACCACCTGCGCCCCGGAACTACGCAGAGACAGGCGAGTACCGCCGTCGGGCAGAGAAAACTGATCGAGAGTCACAGGGGTCCTTCGGAGCTGGTCGTGGTGGTTGTCATTCGCGAGGCTTCAGTATCTGTGGCTGCAATGCAAGATCCACCGCGGCCCGGGGATCTGTGCAGCGAGCACCGGCGGGTCACGGCAGCGAGTAGCTGCGCAGGTCCCCGTTCATGGTCGCCACGATGTAGTGGTTCCCATCCGGGGAGAGCACCGGTGAGGAGAACACGTAGTCGGGAGCCATCTGTCCGAGGACCTCACTGCTCCCATCCTCCAGGTCCACTGTGGCCACCAGCCCACCAGCGCCGGTCACGATCACGGTGGAGTCTTGGACCAGGTAGTCTGCGTTCTTCATGTACGGGACCGTCTCGACCTCGAGCTCGGCATCACCCGTAGCAGGGTCGAGCAGCATGACCGTGCCCTGCTCGCTGACCACCAGGATGCGCTCGCGCCACATCCGCGGGGCCGGAGAGACGCCGAACGGCCCCTCACGCTCCCAGATCCGGTCGCCATTGCTGCGGTCTACTGCCCGCATCGAGTCTTTGCTGCAGGCGAGGATCGCGTCCTCCGGCAGCAGCAGGCGCTGCGCCTGCCAGGGCCCGTGGCGCAGCTGGCCGTAGACGTCGGTGTAATCCTCTGCCTGCTCGATGCTCCACTCTGGTTCGCCGGTGCGGGCGTCGAATGCCCAGGTCCTGCCGTCGCCGACGCCGAGGTAGACCCGGTCGCCGTCACAGGTGGCCGGACCACCGCTGATCCCGGTCAGCTGTTGACTCCACCGGACCAAACCGTCGGCCGCGTCCAGGCAGTACAAGGTGTCGACAGCGATCGCGAGCACGACGTCGTCGCCGTCGATGGTGGTCGCCGTCAGGTCCGATCCCACTGGGGCGCCGATATCAGTTCGCCAGAGCAGCGCACCGTCGGTGGAGTCCAGCGCATAGACATGATGATCGGCGCAGGGGAAGAAGATCTGGTGCTGGTCGGCGATGGCTGCCGGGTCGTTGTACACAGGACCGATATGGGCTCGCCAGGCCGGCTGGACGCCGCGACCCGCGCTGCGCATCGCCCACACGTGGCCCGCTGTGGTGGCGGCGATCACCTGGTCCTGATCCGAGACGAGCGCGGCCGAGGTCGTCCCGCGGAGTCGGAAGGTCCAGTCCGGGGTGAAGCCGTCGAGCTCGAAGTGGATGGTGGTGTGCCACAGGTTCGCGCCCACCGGTCCGTTACCGCCGGGGGCGGAGATCCTGATGAAGGCGCGGTTCTCGCCGGCCGGAACGTCGGTGAGGTCGAGGATGCCGGACCAGGTGTTCTGGTCAGCTCGTAGGGGCTCGAAGTTGTCGATGGTGCCGCTTGCGAGCTTCGGCCCCATGACCGCAGCCTCGACCTTCTCCGGCTGAGCACCGGGTGCCAGATCCACTTCGACCTTCAGCCCAGTCTCCGTGACCTGGACTTCGGCCCGAGTGGGCTGGAGCTGGTTGCGGTTGGCCGGTGCCAGGTCGATCGCGGGCAGCTTGCGACGGCTCGGTTCGACCTCGGGATCGGTGGGGTCGGCGATGTCGACCCGTTCCACCTCGAGCACGTCGCTGTCCTCGGTGGTCTTCCGGGTCAGGGTGTAGTAGCCGGGTTCTTCGCCGTTGGAGACTCCGGTCAGCTCGGTCAGGCCGTTGACCACGTTGTTGCGTTCGCTGTGGATGTGTCCGCACAGGTAGGCATGGGCACCGGCCTCGGTGAGGACGTCGAGCACCTTGTCAGCGTTGCGGATCTGGTTCGGCGTCAAGGCGAGCACATGGTGACCGACCGCCAGGATGGGGCGACCGGC
>DATGRZ010000269.1:0-9550 GCA_035303065.1 Ruania sp. | reverse complement strand
GGCGAACAGTGGGTTGGACTCGCCCGTGGCGGAGAAGGTCAGCCGGCGGGCGGGCTGCTGCCCGGCCGGGTCGAGCTCCCAGAGCGCGGAGAGCAGCTTCGAGCCGTGCTCGTCGGCCTCGGCGACCTGGGCCACCACGCGACCCTCTGGTCCGGCGGCCACAGCGGTCAGGCGCGGGTGGCGCAGGAATGCGTCGATGTCGGAGAAGAGCTGATCGGAGGACATCTGGGCACCCTACGCGCCCACCTGAGTGGGATCGCCGGGGCTGGGATCGCCGGGGCTGCACCCCAGGCGATCCCACTCACGAGACCTCGAGTCCGGCGAGCAGCTCGGCCGCGGGGCGCGGGTGGACCAGCCAGCGCAGGTGGCTCGAGGTGAGCGTGTGCACCTGGTAGGGGTTGCCCGGGGTGAGCGCGTTGCCCTCGCGGATCATCCGGTCCTGCATCGCCGGTGGACAGCTGACGTCCTCGCTGAGGCGCACGTACGTCTTCGGGATCGTGCCCCAGGTCGCTGCCTGGGCGCGGTCGGCCGACCCGCCGACGTCGAGGTTCTCGTCCGGTTGGAACATGTTCAGGAAGGTGAGGAACTCCTCGTCGGTGCCGTCGGCGAGGAAGGCGTGCTTGAAGTTCGCGAGCACCTCGGCGTCCGCGGTGCGGAAGTTGGACCGTAACGCACCGAGCTCGACCGGGTTACCGATCATGGCACCGGTGAGCGCGGCGGCGCCGGCCATCTCCGGCTCGTTGTAGTAGTCGCCGACGTCGAGCTCGACCGGAGCCCAGGCGGAGACGTACACGATCCGGTCGATCAGATCGGGACGCGCATTGGCGACCGCTGTGATCGTCAGCCCGCCCCGGCTGTGGCCGACCAGGATCACCGGACCGTGCTCCTTGGCGCGTTCGAGCACGTCGATCACGTGGGCGGCGTTGTCGGCGAGCGTGACGCCCGCAGCACTGCTCGGCACCTCGACCAGCTTCTGCAGGTCCTGCGGGGCCTGGTAGTGCGCGGAATAGGTCGCGCCGAAGCCGTGACCGGGCAGGTCGACCGCCAGGGATCGGTGCCCGAGCAGGGCAAGCTCTGCCTGCAACGGGGCGAAGGAGAACGAGCTGGCGAAGGCGCCATGGACGAGCACGAAGGTCGGTAGCATCCGGCAAACGGTAACGGATCGGTCGGCGCGGGCCGCAGCGTAATTTCTGGTCGGCGGCCTCGGACGAGCCGGTGGGCACGTCGCGCGGGTCTCACCGTGGCGGCGCACCTCCGGCGGCGAGGTGCCGCAGCAGTGCCGCGACCTCCTCGGCCCGCTGCAGCTTGTTCACTCTGAGAGAGGGACCCTCGCCGTGGCGGACGTGCACCTGCAGCCGTCCGGAGATCAGCCCCTTCTTGACCTCGGCGCCGGTGATCTCGGCGGCAGGGGCCTGCTCAAGGATGGTCCAGCCGCGCAGGTTCCGGTCTATCGCGTGCAGCACACGCCGGTCGGTGACGAGCAGCAACGGGAACCTGTCCGTCCGCTGCGCGCCGACCGCGATGTCGTACACCCTCTCCGCGGGGTGCAGCAGCTTCTCGGGCAGCCCTCCGCCCAGCAGCTGGAACCGCACCCCGGCCCTCCGGTTCCGCGCGATAGCGGCGTCAAAGGTGGCCTGCGCCAGGCCCCCGGAGGAAGTCTGCGCGATGTGCTCCGCCAGGACTTCCTCGGCCTCGTCGCCATGGGCCTCTCGGAGCGATCGCTGCAGCGCTGCCGCTTCCCGTAGTCGTTCGAACTTGCTCTGAGCCACGGGCCAACCCTACGGGGCCCGAGGGTCCGGGTGCCGATGGGCTCAGGTGGTGCGGCGTGCGGGGTGGGTCTCCGCAGTGCCGTGCGGGCACCTGGTCAGGTCATGAGCCTCCGGAACCGGTCGCTACCTCTGGTCGAGGTCTCGGCAGGCTCAGCACCGGAGACCCCGCTGGAGCCGACGGCGAGGATCGCCCGGGCCAGGTCCCGGTCCTGCACGTCCCGGCGGGCCACGTCGTCGGCGAGCATCTCCACGAGCGCGGCCACCTCCGCCTCGGCGTACGCAGCGACCGGGAACCAGGGCAGCGCCGAGCGCCACGCGCGGAACGCGAGCAGGAGCAGGTCGTGGCGTTGTTCGACGTGCGCCCGCTCGTGCGCGGTGATGGCCCGGAGCGCGTCCGCGTCCAACGTGTCCAGCAGCCCGCGGGAGAGCACTGTCACCGACCCCACGCCGCGAGGAAGGCAGTACGCCACCGGGGCCGCATCATCGAGCACGCGGGTCGCGGCCTGGGTGGGATGCGGGGCGGCGAGCAGGTCGAGCAGAACCAGGTGACGCCGCCGCTGCCGGGTGACCTGGACGACGGTGACCGCCAGGTGTGCGAGCAGGTAGACCGCCAGGCCCGCGGCAGGCAGCAGCGCGAGCCACGAGGGGACCAGGCTGTAGCCGCCGAGCGCCAGCGCACCGATCATCGACAGACCGCCGGCCAGGCCGATCGCCTGCCAGAGCAGCAGCGCCAGCACCGGGGATCGTGACGGCCAGGACGCCCTGGCGAGTGCGACCGGGACCGGTCCTGCGAGCGCGACGGTGACGATGGCCAGGAGCACGGCCACCACCACGATCGTCCCGTGCGGGACCAGCAGCGGCACCCCCGGTGCGGACGCCAGACCCACGCTGGTCATCGACCGCTCAGCCCTCGGGGCGCAGCAGGCTGCGCAGCATGTCTGCGTCCTCGGCCGAGATGCCCCCGACGAACCGGCTGAGCACTCCGCCGCGGTCGGTGGCCTCCCCGAGCGCCTCGTGCATCAGCTCGGCGACGTGGTCGGCCCGGGAGGCTACCGGTCGGTAGTGGTGCGGACGTGCGGAGCGGTCGGAGGCGACGAGCCCCTTCTTCTCCAGCCTGCCCAGCACGGTCAGCACAGTGGTCACCGCCCAGGTGCGCTGCTGCGTCTGTCCCAGCCTGGCCTGCACGTCATAGGCGGTGACCGCGCCCTCGGCGTCCCAGACGGCGTCCATCACCGCCCGCTCCAGCTCTCCCAACCCACCCATGGCATCCCTCCACGACCTCAGCCCACCGGTTCCGTGCTGGTGGCCTGGAGCTCCATTCTACATATCGTCAAATTTCTTCTATAGTCTGTAGAAGCACTTCGACACAGCATAGAAATCCCAGCGGGGAACAGCGCCTCGAGCCTGGTGAGAAGGAGTTGCGGCGATGGACGTTCTCGATATCGCCCGATGGCAGTTCGGCATCACGACCGTGTACCACTTCCTGATGGTGCCGCTGACCATCGGCCTGGGCATGGTCGTGGCGGTGATGCAGACCGCATGGGTGCGCAGCGGCGACGAGAAGTTCCTCCGGATGACGAAGTTCTGGGGAAAGCTGTACCTGATCAACTTCATCGTCGGCGTGGCCACAGGGTTGGTGCAGGAGTTCCAGTTCGGGATGGCCTGGAGCGAGTACTCCAGGTTCGTCGGCGACGTGTTCGGCGCGCCGCTGGCCCTTGAGGGGCTGCTGGCGTTCTTCGTGGAGTCCACCTTCCTGGGCATCTGGATCTTCGGGTGGGGCCGGCTGCGCAAGAGCCTGCACCTGGCCGCGCTGTGGTGTGCGGTGATCGGGTCGTGGGTGTCCGCCTACTTCATCATCGTGGCCAACTCCTGGATGCAGCACCCGGTGGGGGTGGAGCTGAACGAGGCCGGCCGGCCGGTGATGACCGACCTGTGGGCGCTGCTGACCAACAACACGGCACTGGCCGCGTTCACGCACACGGTGCTCGGCTCCCTCGTGGTGGCGGGGATGTTCCTGCTCGGGATCTCCTGGTACCACCTGTGGCGACGCCGTCACGACGGTGTGGACACGGTCGACCTGGACGGTCGGGTGATCGTCGGGGAAGCACCCCAGGCACCCGGCCGGGACCGGCGGGACCACGCGGTGTGGCTGTGGTCGCTACGGGCTGGAGCACTTGTGGCGATCGGCGCGTTCCTCGGCACCGTGGTGACCGGGGACATCCAGGGAAAGCTGATGTACGAGCAGCAGCCGATGAAGATGGCCGCTGCCGAGGCCGCGTGCCACGAGGGGTCCGCCTTCTCCGTGCTGACCCTGGGCGACCCGGCCTCCCGGGACTGCCGGGACACGGTGACCCTGATCGAGGTACCCGGACTGCTCGGCTTCCTCGGCACCGGCGAGTGGGGTGCCGACATGCCCGGCATCACCGACCTGGAGACGCAGTACGTGGACCAGTACGGCGAGCGGATTCCCGACGACGCCCTGTACGGCGACCGTGCCGGCAGCGAGGTGCAGTACGTACCGGTGCTGTGGGTCACCTACTGGGGCTTCCGGTTGATGATCGGTCTCGGCGGGATCGTCGCCGCCGGGGCCGCCGCGGCCCTGTGGCTGACCCGGAAGGGCACCGTGCCCGACCTGCGCTGGCCGATGCGGCTGGCCGTGCTGGGCATCGGGGCACCCTTCGGCGCGAACATCGCCGGGTGGATCTTCACCGAGATGGGCCGCCAGCCGTTCGTGGTCGTGCCGAACCCGGATGTCACCGGGGTGGACGGGGTGTACATGTACACCGCAGCCGCGGTCTCCCCCGGGGTGACTGCGGGCGAGCTGCTCTTCTCCCTCATCACCCTCGGTCTGGTGTACGGCATCCTCCTCGTGGTCGAGCTGTTCCTGCTGGTGCGCTACACCCGCGGCGGCATCGCCAGCGCCATACCCGAGCTCACCCATCCACCGACCGACGGCGACCCCGGTGACGAGTCCCGCGAGGACGACGTCCTCTCCTTCGCCTACTGAGACCAGCAGGAGCACCTATGGACACTCTTCCCGTCTTCTGGTTCATCGCGATCGCTGCCCTGTGGGCCGGCTATCTGCTGCTCGAGGGATTCGACCTGGGCGTGGGCATGCGGATGCTGTTCGCCAGCCGCACGGAGAAGGACCGCCGGGTCATGCTGAACACCATCGGCCCGGTCTGGGACGGCAACGAGGTGTGGCTGATCACGGCCGGTGCAGCGATGTTCGCGGCCTTCCCCTACTGGTACGCCGCGCTGTTCTCGGCCCTGTACGTGCCGCTGACCATCGCCCTGGTCGGTCTCATCGCCCGCGCCGTCGGCATCGAGTACCGCGGCAAGGTCGCCTCCACCAGGTGGGCGACCTTCTGGACCGCGATGATCGGGCTGGGCTCGGCGATCGCAGCGTTCTGCATCGGGGCCGCGCTGGCGCTGACCTCCACCGGGCTGCCGGTGGACGGCAACGGCGACCGCGTCGGCGGCCCGTTCGTGTGGGTCACCGGTCCGGCGCTGCTGGGCGGCCTGGCGGTGATCGGCTACGCGCTCGCCCACTCGGCCACGTTCCTGGCGCTGAAGGCCGACGGCCCGGTCCGGGAGCGGTGCGCCCAGTTTGCCGCTCGCTGGGCACCCCTGTGCCTGCTGCCGGCGGCGCTGTGGGCCGTCCTGGTGCAGCTCCGCTCCGGCGGCACCGTGCTGTCCTGGTCGCTGGTGGTCGTTGCAGCGGGTGCCGCACTGTTCGGTTGGGCACAGGCCAGACGACGCAACGAGGGTCTGGCCTTCATCGGGTACGCAGGATTCGGCGTGAGCGGCGTGGCGGCCATCTTCGCCGGGATGTTCCCGCGGGTGCTGCCCTCGACGATCGACCCGGCCTACGACCTGACCATCGCCAACGCTGCCAGCAGCAGCTACACCCTGGGGGTGATGACAGTCATCGTGTGCCTCTCCCTGCCGGTGATCGTGGCCTACCAGGCGTGGAGCTACTGGATCTTCCGCAAGCGGGTGACACCGGGGATGATCCCGGATCCGCACATCGTGCTGCCGGCGATCCTGCGCGAGCGATGACCAGCACCCTCCAGCGCAGCGAGCAGGGTCTCGACCCGTGGGTCCTGGAGGCGCGGCGCACGGCGAGCACCCCTGCCGCCCGCCCGCCCCGGCTCGGTCCGGTGCGACACCGTGCCGTGGTGCTGCTCGGAGTGCTGGCCGCGCTGCGTGGCCTGGGTCTGGTGCTGGTGGCCGATGCCCTCGCCCGCGGCATCGCAGGTCTGGCAGCGGGCGGGTTCCCGGGCGGAACAGTGCACCTGGTGCTCCTGGGTGCCGTGGGTGCACTGCTGCGGGCGGGGGCGGAGTGGGCCACGGCCGTGGTGGCGCGCCGGGTGGCCACCGCCGTCAAACGCGACCTGCGGGGCCGCCTGTGGCGCCGCATCCTGGTCGGTGACACCGGGCGCGGGAGCACGGCGGTGCTCGCCTCCGACGGGCTGGACGCGCTGGACGACTACTACGTGCAGTCGCTGCCGGCCCTGGTCTACGCCGCCGTGGTCCCGCTGCTCGTCGGGGTGCGCATCCTGGCCGCGGACTGGGTCAGCGCCCTGGTGATCGTCCTGACCGTGCCGCTGGTGCCGCTGTTCATGGTGCTGATCGGCAAGCACACCCAGCAGCGCACCGCTCGTGCTCTGGCCGCGCTGGCCCGCCTCGCCGACCACCTCACCGAGCTGGCCCGCGGGCTGCCCGTGCTGGTCGGTCTCGGCCGGGTCGATGAGCAGACCCGCGCCCTGGAGACCATCCAGCGCTCCTACCGCACCCGCACCCAGGAGACGCTGCGCTGGGCGTTCCTGTCTGCGCTGGCCCTCGAGCTGGTGGCGACGATCTCCGTGGCGGTCGTGGCCGTGTTCCTCGGGCTCCGGCTGCTGGGCGGCACGATGGCGCTCGGCCCGGCGCTCCTGGCACTGATCCTGGCACCGGAGTGCTTCAACGCCCTGCGGGAGGTCGGCACGGCGTTCCACGCCTCCCAGGACGGCCAGGCGGCACTGGAGAAGACCCGCACCCTGCTCGCCCAGGACACCGGTACCCAGGTGCGTGCTGCGGCCACCCGGAGCGAGCACGGCGCAACACCGGGGACCGGCCGGCCGGCCAGGGTGCACATCGACCGGCTCACCGTCCGGTACGCCGGCCGCAGCCGCCCCGCACTGGAGGACGTGTGCGCGGCCCTGACCGGGATCGTGGCCGTCACCGGCCGTTCCGGAGCGGGTAAGTCCACCCTGCTGGCTGCCCTCACCGGCACCCTCCCACCCGATGCCGCTACGAGTGGCAGCATCACCGGGCTCCGCCCCTGCGACGTGGCCTGGGCCCCGCAGGCACCGCGCGCCTTCGCGGCCACACCACGGGAGGAGCTGGCGCTGTACGGCGCCGCAGACCCGGTGACCGCGCTCGCGGAGCTCGGCCTTGCCCACTGTGCCGATGCGGCCGTGGCCGAGCTCAGTCCCGGTGAGCTACGCCGTCTTGCCGTGGCCCGTGCCCTGGCCCGGGCCGACGCAGGTGCGCACCTGCTCGTCCTGGACGAACCCACAGCGCACCTGGATGGTGCGGCGGCCGACCAGGTGCGCGCCGCCATCCTCCGCCGCGCCCGCACGGCCACAGTGGTGCTCGCCAGCCACGAGCGCAAGACCCAGGCACTGGCGACATCGACGGTGACCCTCGGCACGCCAGGGGACTCTCCGGCGGCATCGGTGCCGGAGCAGCGGCCGACCGGGCCTACGGACCGGGAGCACGCCGTGCCACCACCTGGCCACAAGGCACTGCCTGACCTGGCCCGCCGCGGGCTCACTCTCCGCTCGCTGCTGCGACCGCACCGGTGGGGGTGGGCGAGCGCAGTTGTGCTCGGTGCCGTCGGTACCAGTCTCGGCCTGGCCCTGACTGCCCTGTCCGGGTGGCTGATCGTGCGGGCGAGCGTCGAGGAGTACATCATGTACCTCCTGGTGGCGATCGTCGGGGTGCGGGCGTTCGGGATCGGGCGTTCGGTCGGTCGGTACAGCGAGCGCCTGGCCACGCACCGCGTCACCTTCGCTGCGATCGACGAGCTGCGGCTGCGGCTGTGGCGGGCGATCGCAGACCGGGCCACCGGGTCGCGCCGGCTGCTCGAGGGTGGCGCTCCGCTGGACTACCTCGTCACGCTGGCCGACGAGCTGCGCGACCAGCTCCCCCGGGTGGTGCCACCGCTGGCGGTCGGGCTGCTCGTCCTGGTCGGCAGCGTCACCACCACTGCCCTGGTCGCACCGCACCTGCTGCTGCCGGTCGCCCTCACGCTGGGCATCAGCGTGCTGCTGGCGGTGGTGCTGGCCATCAGCGCCGAACGCGGCGCCGGTCCGGCACGCATCGCTGCGCGGTCGAGAATCGTGCGCGGGTCGGAGGCGCTGGCCGCCGCTGCTGCCGACCTGCGCGGCAACGACGTCGCGGCACGCGCGCTGGCGCGACTCGATGCGGCTGCCGCAGATCTCGCCGCTGCAGAGCACCGGGCAGCCTGGGCGGCCGGGCTGGGCACCGCCGTGGTCACGGCGAGCGCCGCCGGGCTGGCGGTCGCCGTACCGGTGCTGTCCATCGGGCACCCGGCTGAGCAGGTCTCGGTCATCGCCCTGCTCAGCCTCGCTGTGATCGAGCCGTTGACCGAGCTGGTGGGCGCTGTGCACCGCATCCCAGCGCTCCGGGAGATCCTGGCCCGGCTGGCCCCGATCCTGCGGCCGGTGCCAGCGGCGGACTGGGGTGAGGATGCACCAGCCCGTCCCATCGGCCAGGTTGCCCTCGACCAGGTCACCGTGCACTACCCGGGGGCCGCGCGGCCGGCGGTGGCCGGTGCGACCGGGACCGCCACGGCCGAGCACTGGCTCGTGCTCGAGGGCCCGTCAGGTTCTGGGAAGTCCACCCTGCTCTCGGCGATCATGGGCGCTCTGCGGGTCAGCTCGGGCACGATCCTGGCCGACAACCAGCCGCTGCCCACGCTGCGCGAGCAGGACTGGCGCGCGCGGGTGGCGTGGTGCCCGCAGGATGCCTACGCCTTCAGCTCTACGATCCGCGGGAACCTCCTCCTCGCCCGGTCCCACGACGACGCCCCCGACGATGCGACGCTGTCCGCGGTGCTCACCCGGGTGGGACTCAGTTCCCTGCTCCGTACCCTCCCGGACGGTCTCGACACCCGCGTGGGGCCAGGCGGTACGGCTCTCTCCGGCGGTGAGCGACAGCGGCTCGCAGTGGCCCGCGCCCTGCTCACCCGAGCGGACGTCGTCCTCCTTGACGAACCCACTGCGCACCTGGACCCGCCCACGGCGGCCGCGATGATGGCTGACGTCCGTGCGGCCACCGCCGGGCGCGTGGTGGTGCTCGTCTCCCACCGGGGCGCGGACCGCACGGCGGGCGATACCGTGCTGAGGCTTCCGGCACCTGCGGCAACGGCACCCTGATGGTCGCGGCGGTGGCGTGATGCTGGCGGCCCCGGCCAGATTCGAACTGGCGACCTACCGCTTAGGAGGCGGTTGCTCTATCCCCTGAGCTACGGGGCCCGGGGTGCAGCCTATCGCCCCGTGCCGTGCACACCGCATCCGGCCCGACCGGTCATCCCACCGAGCACAGCGCCCCGCCACTGGCACCCCCTGGCACCGGTGTGGGAGCCTGCGGACGTGACCAGCAGCTGGGCGTCCCGGGTGATCGACGCCGACGCCGAGCGGGTCTTTGCAGCGATCACCACGCTGGTGCTGCACCGCGACCTCATCCCCTTCACCCGGGTCGAGGCGCCC
>DATGRZ010000268.1:0-2263 GCA_035303065.1 Ruania sp. | reverse complement strand
ATCCTCGATCCGCCCAGCGAGCTTCTCCAGCCGCTCCAGGTCGGTCTGGGCGTGGGAGAGCTGGCTGGTGACCTGCTGCGCGGAGTCCGGGTCGTCCCACAGGTCCGGTGCGGCGGCCTGCTCGGACAGCTCGGCGATCTGCGCCCGGAGCTCCTCCGGGTCGGTCACCGCGGTGATCGAGTCGAGGATGTGCCGCAGGTCCTGGATTTCCTCGGAGAAGTCGATAGCCACAGTCCGCTAGGTTACGCGACTTCCACGTCTTCCCGGGACGAGCGACGCAGCCCAGCGCTACCGGACGAGCATCGCCAGATTCGGGGACGATCACTGCCGTGGGAGCACGCGGCTACCCCCGGGAGATCCGACCGTCACCAAATTAGAACTTGCCAGTCCTAGAACGAGCCGGCACCATTCCTGGCATGCACGCAGACCGCATCGCCTGGCTGAATCACCCGACGCGCCGCCGCATGCTCCAGGCGGCCGAACAGTCGTTCGCCGAGGTCGGCTATGACCTGGCTCGGGTGGACGACATCGCTGGGAGAGCAGGGGTCAGCAAGTCGCACCTGTACTACCACTTCCCCAGCAAGGCGGCACTGCTGTCTGCACTGGTGGAGCTGCGCCAGGACGAGCTGCTGACCCGCAAGGACGAGATACTGCGCGACCTGGCACCGCAGGACCTGGAGGGGGACACGGCGGACCTGGCCGCGGTGCTGCGCCGGTTCTTCACCGAGGTCCTGCAGCCCCAGCAACGGTTCCTCCGGATCGTGCTGATCGAGGTACTCAAGGGCTCCGAGGCGGTCGAACCTGTCATCGCGGCCTTCACCCACGCGCTCGAGGATTCGATCGACCGGTTCAGCGAGCTCGGCGTCGCGCTCGACCCGGTACGCGCCAAACCGCTCCTGTTCCAGCTTGGTCTCGTCCCCGCCCTGTTCGCAGTGGCCGTCGACCCGTCGAAGCTCGGTCTGGACCTGCAGGTCACCGATCTAGCAGACGATCTCGCCGTGCTCGAGCAGAGCCTCATCCGCACCCTGAGAAAGGACACTCCATGAGACAGCGCACCCGCGATCAGGACATCGGCGACCGCGGCAACCCAGGCGGGTTGTTCCGGAACGGCACGATGGACTTCCTTGCCGGCTGGTTGCTCGGCTACACCCAGCAGGGCGGCATGTCACCTGGCGCTCTGCTGCACTGCTACAGCCTCATCCGGGACGGCGATCCGCAGTCGTGGGTCTCGGTGTTCACCCGGGCGGGCCAGGAGGCCAGGCATCGTGCCCAGCGAGCCGAAGGTGCCGGGCGGGTCGAGGAGGCGGCCGCCGAGTGGTCGGCCACCCAGATCGCCTTCCGCGCCGCGCTGGAGATGGTCGATCCCCGCACGAGCGAGGCGCAGGCCCTCACCCAAGCGATGAGCGAAGCGTTCGAGGCGTCCCTCGAGGCCAGCGGCGCCGTGGTGACCCGCTGGGACGTCCCCTTCGCCGACACCTACCTGACCGCATATGCGACCCCCGGTCTCGAGCGCGCCGAGCGGCTGCTGATGATCGTCGGCGGCGGTGACACCTATGTGGAGGATCTCTGGTTCTTCGGTGCCAAGGCCGCGATCGAACGCGGTTGGGCTGTGCTGTTCGCCGACTTCCCGGGCCAGGGCGACACCCCCTCCCGCGGGCTGCACTTCGGCGACACGACGATGGCCGGGATGCGGACGGTGGCTGACGCGGTCCGGGAGCGCGGCTTCGACGGGGACCTGGTGCTCCTCGGCTGGAGCGGCGGCGGCATCTTCACCACGCTGTTCGCCGCCGATGCGCGTCCGAGCGACCGGGTCACCGCGCTGGTGGCATCCACACCGGTCCCGGACCCAGGCAGCTTCTTCCGCCGTGCGCTGCCGCGGGTCCTCCAGCGCGAACCGGAGTCGGTGCTGGTGCGCACCGCTCTGGCCGTGGCGCGCCGGAACCGGGTCCTGCGCGCGGCACTGGCCCGGTACGACTGGCAGTTCGGGCCTGGCGGCATCGCGGGCATCGTCGACCGGTTCGACGACCTCAAGGTCGACCTGTCCGCGTTGGACCTACCGGTCCTCGCCCTGGTCGGGACGGCGGAGTTCGGCGAGAGCTTGCGGCAGTCGGAGGAGGTCATCCGTCACGTGGAAGCCGCCCACCCGGCTTCTCGGCTGATGCCATTCGATGGCTGGACGGGAGCCCAGGCGCACTGCCAGGTAGGGAACCTCCCACTGGCTCTGGCCCGTGCGCTCGACTGGCTGGAGGCGCTCGATGCTGAC
>DATGRZ010000267.1:0-3559 GCA_035303065.1 Ruania sp. | reverse complement strand
CTCCGAGTGTGAGGGGTTGAGGAAGAGCCGGGCACCGGCGATCAGCCGAGCCAGCTCGTCCCGGTCCCGGGCACCCACGAAGCGGACCCGCTCCCCCAGGCCCCGGTCGGCCACCAGGTGGTGCAGCTCGGTGACGTAGTCGTCGAACCCGCTGGTCGCACCGCCGCAGATGATCAGCTCTCCGACCAGCGCGGGATCGATCCGGGCGAAGGTCTCGATCGCCAGGTCGGCTCCCTTGAGCGGTTCCAGCCGGGCGGCCATCAGCAGGTAACCAGGCTCGGCCCGCTCGGCCCGCTCGGGGTGGAACCGGTGGGTGTCGACTCCGGGCGGGATCACCTCGACCCGGGCGGGATCGGCGCCGAGCCGGTCGACGATGGTGTCCCGCTCGGCAGTGCTGACCGCGTGCAGCACGTCGGCCCGGTCGGCCAGCTCCTCCTCGGCGGCGAGCCGGCCGGGTGACTCCGGTCGTTCGCCGGCACTGAGCGGGGTGTGCGGGGCCGCGGCGATGCTGTGCAGGGACTGCACCAGCGGAGCACCCCAGTCTGCGGCCGCCTGCCGCGCCGCCAGGCCGGAGTACCAGTGGTGGGCATGCACCAGGTCGTAGCCCGGCAGGCCGCGAAGCACCGCGGCGAACTCGGGCACCAAGGCTTCGTGCGCGTTCTTCGGCAGCATCCGCGCCGGTCCTGCGTCCAGGTTCCGGAGCCGCACACCCGGGTCCAGCTCGGTGCTCTCCGGGGCGCCGGGATCGGTGCGGCGGGTGAGGATCTCGACGGCGCAGCCCAGGCGGGCGAGCTCACCGCTCAGCTGGCGGATCACCACGTTCATCCCGCCCACGTCACCTGCCCCAGGCGAGGCACCCGGGGAGGTGTGCAGACTGATCATCGCGACGCGCACAGACACCGCGTCAGTCTACGGACGCCACCTGCTCCGGGGCCGAGCGGTCCACCGGTCGAGCATCTCCTCGGGTGCGCACCAGCAACGCTGCCAGGGCGGTGGTCGCGGGGATCGCCAGCACCAGCCCGATCGAGGAGACCAGGGTACGCACCACCTCCTCGGCGATCTCTCCGGCGGTGAGGGTGGCGCCCAGGGACCGGTCGTAGAGCATCACCAGCATGAGCGTGGGCAGCGCGGCGCCCACGTAGGCGAACGCGAGCGTGTACACAGTCGAGGCGATGTGGTCCCGGCCGATCCGCATCGCCCGGGAGAACAGCCGTCGGCGCGGCGCCCGGGGGCTCTCCGCGTGCAGCTCCCACACGGCCGAGGCCTGGGTGATGGTCACGTCGTTGAGCGCACCGAGGCCAGCGATCACGATCCCGCAGAGCAGCAGCTCGCGCAGCCCGACCCCGGGCAGCATCGCGTTCATCATGATCGAGGCGTCCGAACTACCTCCGGACAGCTCGGCGGCGCCAGTCGCCCAGGACGCCAGGAACGTGGTCACCGCCAGGCCCACGAACGTGCCGAGCAACGCCGTCGTGGTGCGGATGGAGATGCCGTGGGCAAGGTACACGGCGATGAACATCATCGCGCTCGCCCCCACCAGGGTGATCGGCAGCGGCGGCCCACCGGCCATCAGGGCAGGCAGCAGGAAGGCCACCACGATGCCCATCGAGGCCACCAGCCCGACGATCGCCATCAGCCCGCGCACCCGAGCCACGGCCAGCACCACCAGCATGTAGACCGCGGCGAGCAGCACCAGCGGCACGTCGCGCACGAAGTCGACGAACACGTACGGGCTGCCCGAGCCCATCGCGGTGGCGGTGAAGAACACCCGGATGTCGTCGCCGGGGTCCACACCGGCGGCCATGATCTCCGGCGGCACCTGCACCGGGACCACCTCGCCCGAACCGTCCGCCAGCTCGGCGCGCAGCTCCTTGCCGGTCTCCCCGGTGACCTCCACCACCTCGGCGGTCACGAACTGGGCACCGGCGAACGGGTCCGGCTGGGAGCCCACCGGGGTGTCCCCGCGGGGCCAGAGCACGGCCAGGCCGATCAGCGTGGCCAGCAGCAGCGGCACGGTGATGGCGGCCAGCACTCGCCGGGCCCGACGCGCCGGGCCAGCGGCCAGCTCCACCTCACCGTGGCCGTGACTCACCCGGTCATGCTCCCACCAGACGTGCTCCCAGGTAGGCGCCCACCTGGTCCAGGGCCACCCGTTCCTGGCTCATCGAGTCCCGCTCCCGGATGGTGACCGCTTGGTCGTCGAGGGAGTCGAAGTCCACGGTCACACAGTACGGGGTGCCGACCTCGTCCTGGCGGCGGTACCGGCGGCCGATCGCACCGGCGTCGTCGAAGTCCACGTTCCAGCTCTTCCGCAGCTCGGCGGCCAGGTCCCGGGCCACCGGGGAGAGCTTCTCGTTCCGGGACAGCGGCAGCACGGCAGCCTTCACCGGGGACAGCCGGTGGTCCAGGCGCAGCACCGTGCGCTTGTCCACTCCGCCCTTGGCGTTCGGCGCCTCGTCCTCCGCGTAGGCCTCCACCAGGAACGCCATCAGCGAGCGGGTCAGCCCCGCGGCGGGTTCGATCACGTACGGCACCCAGCGTTCCCCGGTGGCCTGGTCGAAGTAGGACAGCTCCTGCCCGGAGTGCTCGGTGTGCGTGGTCAGGTCGAAGTCGGTGCGGTTGGCGATGCCCTCCAGCTCACCCCACTCGCTGCCGGAGAAACCGAACCGGTACTCGATGTCCACGGTGCGCTTGGAGTAGTGGGAGAGCTTCTCGGTCGGGTGCTCGTAGTGGCGCAGGTTCTCCCGGGCGATGCCCAGGTCCACGTACCAGTCGGTGCGGTTGTCGATCCAGTACTGGTGCCACTCCTCGTCCGAACCGGGCTTGACGAAGAACTCCATCTCCATCTGCTCGAACTCACGGGTGCGGAAGATGAAGTTCCCCGGGGTGATCTCGTTCCGGAAGGACTTGCCGATCTGGCCGATGCCGAAGGGCGGCTTCTTCCGGCCGGCGCTCATCACGTTGGCGAAGTTCACGAAGATGCCCTGGGCGGTCTCCGGGCGCAGGTAGTGCAGGCCGGACTCGTCCTCGAGCACACCGAGGTAGGTCTTCAGCATCATGTTGAAGTCCCGCGGCTCGGTCCACTGGCCACGGGTACCGCAGTTCGGGCAGGGGATCTCGGCAAGACCGCCTTCGGGCGCCCGGCCCTTCTTCTCCTCGAACTCCTCGATCATCTGGTCCTCGCGGAACCGTTTGTGGCAGGACAGGCACTCGGTCAGCGGGTCGCTGAACACCCCGACGTGCCCGGAGGCGACCCAGACCTGCTTGGGCAGGATCACCGAGGAGTCGATACCGACCACGTCGTCGCGGCCGCGCACCATCTGCTGCCACCACTGCCGCTTGATGTTCTCCTTCAGCTCCACACCCAGCGGGCCGTAGTCCCACGCGGAGCGGGTACCGCCGTAGATCTCCCCGGACGGGAACACGAAGCCCCGGCGCTTGGCGAGGTTGACGACGGAATCGAGACGCGACGGCTCCTTGGCCACTTCATACACTCCTGGGTCGGCGGGCCCGCACCTGGCTGGTCCGGGCGAGACGTGCGCACCAGGCTACCGGTCAC
>DATGRZ010000266.1:0-3850 GCA_035303065.1 Ruania sp. | reverse complement strand
CGTCTCGAGCGAGGTCGGTGCTGGGGCGGGCGCGCCGGTCGGCGCGCTCCGGGCTCACCAGCGGTAGTGCGCGAACGCCCTGTTGGACTCGGCCATCTTGTGCGTGTCCTCGCGGCGCTTCACCGCGGCACCCAGGCCGTTGGAGGCGTCCAGGATCTCGTTCATCAGGCGCTCGGTCATGGACTTCTCCCGACGCACCCGGGCATAGTCCACGAGCCAACGCAGCGCGAGGGTGGTCTGCCGGGAGGTACGCACCTCGACCGGGACCTGGTAGGTGGCGCCACCCACGCGGCGGGAGCGCACCTCGAGCGTCGGGCGCACGTTCTCCAGGGCGCGCTTGAGCACGACGGCGGGGTCGGACTGGGTCTTCTCCCCCACCCCGTCCAGAGCGCCGTAGACGATCCGCTGAGCAGTGGACTTCTTGCCGTCGACCAGCACACGGTTGACCAGCTGGGTCACCGTGGCGGACCCGTAGACCGGGTCCGGGGACAGTGGCCGCTTCGGGGCCGGGCCCTTACGAGGCATTACTTCTTCTCCTTCTTCGCGCCGTAACGGCTCCGGGCCTGCTGACGGCCGCGCACACCCTGGGTGTCCAGCGCGCCGCGGACGATCTTGTAGCGCACACCGGGCAGGTCCTTCACACGACCACCGCGCACGAGCACGATGGAGTGCTCCTGCAGGTTGTGGCCCACGCCGGGGATGTAGGCGGTGACCTCGATGCCGTTGGAAAGCTTCACACGCGCGACCTTGCGGAGCGCGGAGTTCGGCTTCCTCGGGGTGGTGGTGTACACGCGGGTGCAGACGCCCCGACGCTGCGGGCTGCCCTTGAGCGCCGGCGTCTTGGTCTGGCCGGCCCGGGCGCTGCGGCCCTTGCGGACCAGCTGCTGGATGGTGGGCACTACTTCTCCGTCTCGAACGTTTGACTGCTCTGGTGATCGGGGACCGATCATTGGTTCCGGCGCGGACGCCGGCTCAGATCCACCCCGAGAAGACCCCCGCGCTCGGGCGTGTCGCCGCCTTCTGGGCTCGCTGCACGACACCGAACCGAGAAAGGTGGGGTCGTGCTCGCGCCCAGTCGGTGGAGATCCACCGCACGCCCTGCCCGGGGACCGAGATCGGATCCGGTGTGCGCGCACGCGAGAGCCCGACAGAGCGGGCACTGCCGACCAGAGTACTCTGCGCGCGGCAACGGCGTCAAAGCAGCAGCGGTGTGGTCCCGGCCACGTCCGGTGCGGCTACGGTCTGGCTCGGAGCCTGACCCGCAGGGCCATCTCTGCGACCGACTGAGATCCTCCGGCCGGTCTGCTCACCACCGGCACGGGAGCGCCCGGGCCGCCTGCGGACGGGCAAACACCTGCCGCAATGATCTCCAGCGTGGCACAGTGACAGCGTGCATACAAGCAGCGGCGCGGCCGCCGCCACGATCGGTGCAGCCCCGGTGCGGCCCACTGCCCCGGCGCGCTACGCCGTCGGCATGTTCGGCACCTCGTTGCCGATCAACATGTTCCTGGCCTTCATGGCCTACTTCTACATCAACGACCTCGGCATGTCGACGCGTGCGTATGCGGCTGTGCTGGCGGTGTACGCGGTCATCGATGCCGTGGACAACCCGGTGTACGGGTACCTGTCCGACCGCACTCGCACCCGGTGGGGCCGGCGCCGGCCGTGGATGATCGTCGCGGCCCCGGTGCTGGGCCTGTCGTTCGTGCTGTTCTTCACCCCGCCGAACCTGGACGGCGGTGCGCTGGTCGCCTGGTTCGCGCTGTTCGTGGTGCTCACCGGCACCACGGACTCGATGGTGAACGCGAACTACGGCGCGCTGCTGCCCGAGCTGTTCCCGCAGGAGAAGCGGCGGGCGGTGGCGAACTCGTTGCGGCAGGGTTTCCAGCTGGTGGCGATGATCATCTCCGTGGCGATGGTCCCGATCGTCGCTGACCAGATCGGCTACTCGATGACCGCGATGATCCTCGCAGTGGTGGCCGTGACGGTGATCATCGTCTGCGCCACCGGCGCCCGGGAGGACCCGGCTGCCTGGGCGTCGGCGCCGCCGCGGCTGTGGGACACGGTGAAGGCGATCTTCTCCCAGCGCAAGTTCTGGATCATCGCGTTGGCCGGTGGGGCGTACTCGGCCGGGATGGCGCTGGTGATCGCGGCGGTGGCGTTCTTCGTGGACTACACCCTCGGGCTACCGAGCGGGAACGCCAGCTACCTGCTGGCCACGGTGATCGGGATCAGCGCGTTGTGCCTGCTGCTGTGGACCAAGCTGGTGCGCCGGTACGGACCGGAGCGGATCTGGCGGCTGGCGCTGATCGTGCTCGCGTGCGCGCTGGCGCTGATGTCGGCGGCCACCGGGCTGTTCTCCGCGATCGCGATCGGGGCGCTGGTAGGCCTCGGGTACAGCGGGGTGATGGCCACCAACGACCTGATCGTCGCCCGGCTGCTGGACGAGGACGCCGCCCGCACCGGCAACCGGCGGGAGGGGATGTTCCTGGCCGCGTTCGGGTTCTTCAACCGGCTGAACGCGTGGATCAAGTCGCTGGCGTTCCTGGCGGTCTGGTGGTTGTTCGGGTTCGACAGCGGGGACAATCCCGGCCCGCAGCCGGACCAGGCGGCGCGGTTCTTGATCTCGGTGTTCCCGGCGGCGCTGATCACCGTGGCTGCAGTGCTGAGCTTCTTCGTGCGGTTCGACCGGCGGGTGGTGGAGCAGGGTCGGGCCGTGGCCGGCGACGGCTCGGGTGGGCCGGGCGGGACCGAGGAGGCTGGACCCGAGGATGGGCCCGAGGAGGCTGGACCGGAGAAGGCTGGACCCGAGGAGGCGCCGGCCCCGTCGGAGGTCAGCGGCATGGTGGAGGGTCAACCCGGAGAGCCTCAGTCCGCACCGGCTGCCTCAGACTCGCTGGCCTCCGGTGACGCGCATCCCGGCGGTCAGCCCGGCTCAGCCGAGCGTCTCTCGTGATCTCCACCGGCAGTCTCCGCGTGGTGGCCGACGATGTCGGGCAGTCGGCTGCGATCGACGACGGCGTGGCCCAGCTGGCCAGAGCGGGTCACCTGTCCGCGGCGTCGGTGCTGGTGCGCGCCCGGGGTGCGGGTGCGGCGATGGCCGCGCTGGCGGACCTGGTCCCGCTCGGGGTGCACGTGCAGCTGGAGCCGGACGAGCTGGTGGGCGCCGCGAGCGAGCAGGTTACCGCGCTGATCGTGGCGCAGGTGGAGAGGATGCTCGCTGCCGGCCACTCCCCCGCGCACCTGGACCTGCACACGTCGGCGCTCTACGGGTTGGGGCCGGATGCGGTGCGTCCGGGCGGGGTGCTCACGGAGGCGATCACGGTGGCGGCTCGCTACCGGCTCCGGCTGCGCCTCCCCCGCCGGGCGCCCGCGGGGCTGGACGACCAGCAGGCGGCGCTGCACGCCCGCGCGGTGGCGGCGGCAGATGGGGCCGGGCTGCTGCTGCCCGATGTGTTGGTCACCGAGGTGCCCGCCGCCGACGACGTGCCGGCGTTCCTGGCGGCGTTGCCCGACGGCGAGGTGGAGCTGGTCACCCACCCGGCGCTGCGGGCTGATCCCGGTGATCGGCTGGGCCCGGAGCGGGTGCGCCAGCACGCGCTGCTCGCTTCAGGCGTGCTGCACGCCCGGTGAGCGGTGCTGCCCCGGTGAGCTCCGCCGTCGCGGGCTGCCCCCTACGACTCCTGATCGGGCACGCGTGGGCGGACGATCAGATCTGCGCGAACAGCTGGAAGAACTCGCGCGGGTGGCGCAGCAGGATCACCGGCGGCGCATCCGGGTCGGCGTACCAGGTGCGCATCCGCTGCTTCTTGCTGCGCCAGCTGCGGAAGTGCCACCACAGGATGGAGTC
>DATGRZ010000265.1:0-5171 GCA_035303065.1 Ruania sp. | reverse complement strand
TCTCCCGCACGGCCTCGGTGCCGTCCGGGAATCGCTTGCAGATGCGATCGAACTCGATCACGAGGGCACGGCTCCGGTCCGGTGCGGGCCGACAGCCGGTGCGCGCAACATCCTCCGAGCCTAACGTGAGGGGCGGACATCGGCGCGAGCGGTGCGGCGGGGCGCGTCCCGGGCCGGGTGCTCCCACCTGTTGTGGCCCCATCTGCTGCCGTGCGCCGGACGGAGTCGCCCGCCAGGCCGCGCGATCGGCCGAGTCGCGGTTCAATAGTGGTGTCTGGCCTCGCCCCTGGCCTGAGCGCGGCGGCAGGTCCACAGTAGGAACCCAGCGGTGATTCTCTGCCCGTCCGGCGGGCGACGTGTGCGAAGGAGCTGTCATGAAGAAGTTGATCAACGACCCCCATCAGGTGGTGGCCGAGAGCGTTGCCGGGTTCGTCACCGCGCACGCCGACCTGGTGACCATGAGCCAGGATCCCGAGACCCTGTTCGTCTCCCGGGCCGGCGGTGCGGTCTCCGGGAAGGTGGGGCTGGTCAGCGGCGGCGGCAGCGGGCACGAGCCGTTGCACGCCGGGTTCGTCGGAGTGGGCATGCTGGACGCCGCAGTGCCCGGCGCCGTGTTCACCTCGCCGACGCCAGACCCGATCCAGGCCGCCACCAAGGCGGCCGACGGTGGTGCCGGGGTACTGCACATCGTGAAGAACTACACCGGCGACGTGCTCAACTTCGAGACCGCTGCCGAGCTCGCCGAGATGGACGACATCACGGTCAAGACCGTGGTGGTCAACGACGATGTCGCCGTGCAGGACTCGCTGTACACAGCAGGCCGGCGCGGTGTAGCCGGCACTGTGCTGGTGGAGAAGATCGCCGGGGCCGCCGCCGAGCGCGGCGACGACCTGGAGAGCGTGCACGAGATCGCCACCCGGGTGAACGCCGGCGTGCGCTCGATGGGCGTGGCCCTGACCGCCTGCACTGTGCCGCACGCCGGCAAGCCGTCCTTCGACCTGGGCGAGGACGAGATCGAGATCGGCATCGGCATCCACGGTGAGCCCGGCCGGGAACGCATCCCCGCCGCCAGCGCCGACGAGATCACCGGCCACCTGCTCACCGCCGTGGCTGACGACCTGCAGGTGGCCAGCGGCGACCAGCTGCTGCTGATGGTCAACGGCATGGGCGGTACACCGCTGTCCGAGCTGTACATCGTCTACGGCCACGCCCGGAAGCTGCTCGAGGAGCGTGGCGCTGCTGTGGAGCGCTCCCTGGTCGGCAACTACGTCACCTCCCTGGAGATGCAGGGTGCCTCGGTGACCGTGCTCCGCCTCGATGACGAGCTCACCGGCCTGTATGACGCCCCGGTGGTCGCTCCGGCTCTACGGTGGGGAGCATGATGACAACTGTGGACGTGACCTGGGCGAGAGACTGGGTCAAGGCGAGTGCCGCCGTCGTGGCGGAGAACCGGGTGGAGCTGATCGACCTGGACCGGGCGATCGGCGACGGGGACCACGGCGAGAACCTGGACCGCGGCTTCACCGCTGTGCTGGGCAAGCTCCAGGAGACCGATCCGCAGACGATCGCCGACGTGTTCGCGCTGGTGGCCAAGACGCTGATGTCCACTGTGGGCGGCGCCGCCGGGCCGCTGTACGGCACCGCCTACCTGCGCGCCGCCAAGGCAGCGGACGGCGAGAACCTGGACGCTGCCGGGGTGGCGGGCATGCTGGATGCGGCGCTCGGCGGGATCGTCGCCCGAGGGAAGGCCGAGCTCGGGGACAAGACGATGGTGGACGCATGGTCGCCGGCGGTGGATGCGGCCAAGCAGGTCGCTGCCGACGGGGGGAGTGCCGCCGAGGCGCTCGCTGCTGCCGCAGACGCCGCCGCGCAGGGCGCGCGGGACACCGAACCGATGGTCGCCCGCAAGGGCCGCGCCTCTTACCTGGGGCAGCGTTCGGCCGACCACCGCGACCCGGGTGCGCAGTCGACGGCGCTGCTGCTGCGCGCCGCTGCCGACGTCGCTGCAGGCGGGCACGGATGAGTCGCCCGACCGCGCTGCTGCTGGTCTCGCACTCCGCCCAGCTGGCTGCCGGCGTGGCAGAGGTGGCGGAGCAGATGGCCCCGGACGTGCTGATCCGACCCGCAGGGGGCACTGAGGACGGTCGGATCGGCACCAGCTACGACCTGGTGGACCAGGCTGTGAGCGGACTGCTGGAGGAGGGGGCGCAGGCGGTGGTGCTGCTCACCGACCTCGGCTCGGCAGCGTTGACCGCGGAGTCGGTCCTCGAGCTGCGCGACGATGCGCGGCTGCAGCTGGCCGACGCCCCGTTCGTCGAGGGTGCGGTCGCGGCAGCGGTGGCCGCGCAGGGTGACGGGGATGGCGTTGCTGTGCGGACTGCTGCTGAGGAGGCTGCGTCGATGTTTGCCGGCGACGGCGCAGCCCCGGCAGGTCCGCAGGCTCCCCCGGGTGCAGGTGCTGTGGCCGAGGGTGGTCAGGCCGGAACGGCCGGCCCTGACAGTGCACGTGGCGCAGATGGCCGTGCGGCCGGTGCCGAGGGCACGGCTGAAGGAGCCGGTGAGGAAGCGCTGCAGCGCACTTTGGTGCTGCGCAACGAGCTCGGTCTGCATGCCCGGCCCGCCGCCCAGCTGGCCCGGAAGATGAGCGAGCTAGACGCCCGGGTGTGGGTGAACGGGGTCGATGCGGCCAGTGTGCTGGCGCTGATGGGTCTGGGGCTCACCGGGGGAGCGGAGATCCAGGTGGAGGCGAGTGGACCGCAGGCTGCCGAGGCGATCGCGGTGCTGGAGGCCGACGTGGAGGCCGGTTTCGGCGAGGAGTGAGCCCCGTCCCGGATCGCGGCCTGCATGCAGAGTGAGCGACGTCACCGCGCCCGACCGAACTTTGCGCTAGATGCATAATTGCACGAAGCGTAAACTTGCACATCGTGCAAGAAGAGGAGCTGGGGCTGCGCGAGCGGAAGAAGCGTGCCCGCCGGGACGCGCTGGTCGACGCGACCCATGAGCTGGTCCGGGAGCGGGGCCTGGAGAACGTCACCGTCGAGGACATCTGCGAGCGGGTCGGGGTGTCCGTGCGGACGTTCTTCAACTACTTCGACTCGAAGGTGGATGCCGTGTTCGGCGTCGCGCCGACCACGTTCGACCGGGAGGTCGCCGAGGTCTACGCCAGTGGCGGACCCACCGGTGACCTGGCCGCCGACACCCGCACGCTGGTCAGTGCGCTGCTGGAGCTCCCGGTGCCGTCCCGGGAGCGGATGGGTGCGGCGATCGCGCTGATGAAGTCCGAGCCGGTGCTGTTCTCCCGGCACATGGAGATCTTCGACGCGGTCCGCCAGGAGATGCAGGACGTGATCGAACGTCGCCTGCTGCAGGAGCGCTCCCAGGCTGCGGGGCGTCCTGAGCTGATCGCCATGACGGTGTTCCACCTCGCCCGGTGGGCCACGGCGTTGTGGCACGAGGCCGGCACCAAGGGGCATCCACGCGACTACATCGATGCCGCCTACCGGGACATCTACTCCGTGCTCGGCCCGCAGCCGCCGCCGGCCAGCTGATCCACTCGCCCCCTGACCACACTGAAAACAGACCTCGAAGGACCTTGATGACCACAGCAGCTGCGCCCGCACCGGGCCGCCCGGCGGTGGTGCTGAACCGACGCACCGTCTGGCTGATCTTCACCGCCCTGATGGCGAGCATGTTCATGGCCTCCCTGGACCAGTCCATCCTGGGCACCGCGATGCCGACCATCGTCGGCGAGCTGAACGGGGTGGAGCACCAAGGCTGGCTGATCACCGGCTACATCCTGGCAGTGGCCATCGTGATGCCGCTGTACGGCAAGTTCGGCGACATCTTCGGCCGGCGGTGGCCGTTCCTGGTGGCGATCGCACTGTTCACCCTCGCCTCCGCAGCCTCCGGTTTCGCCACCAGCTTCGGCTGGTTGGTGTTCTTCCGTGCCATCCAGGGCCTGGGCGGTGGCGGGTTGATGATCCTGTCCCAGGCGATCATCGCCGATGTGGTCCCGGCCCGGGAGCGCGGCAAGTACATGGGACCGATGGGGGCGCTGTTCGGCGTCTCGGCCGTGCTCGGCCCGCTGCTCGGCGGGTTCTTTACCGACCACATGGACTGGCGCTGGTGCTTCTGGCTGAACATCCCGATCGGGCTGATCGCGTTCAGCATCGCCTGGGTGACCCTGCGCCTGCCCAGCCACTCGGCGAAGAAGCGGTTGGACGTCCCGGGAATGATCCTGCTCGCGCTGGGCACCTCCGGCATCGTGCTGGCCGCCAGCTGGACCTCCTGGACCGGCAACACCGGCTACGACTGGGCCGACCCGTACCTGATCGCCCTGGTGGTCGGCACGCTGGTGGCGATCGGACTGTTCATTGTGGCCGAGACCCGTGCCGAGGATCCGCTGCTGCCACTGCAGCTGTTCAAGAACCGCACGTTCACGCTGGCCGCAGGGATCGGTCTGGTGATCGGGATGAGCATGTTCGCGGCACTGGGCTTCCTGCCCACGTTCCTGCAGATGTCCACCGGGTCCGGGGTGACCGAGTCCGGTCTGCTGATGCTGCCGATGATGGCCGGGGTGATGCTCACCTCGATCGCCTCCGGGCTCGCGATCGTGAAGATCGGCAAGTACCGGATGTTCCCGATCGCCGGTATGGCCATCGCGACGGCGGGTCTCATCTGGCTCACCCGGCTCACCGGGGACATCTCGCTCGTGCTGTTCTCGGTGATGATCTTCGTGCTCGGCGCCGGTCTCGGCCTGGTGATGCAGACCATCGTGCTGGCAGTGCAGAACTCGGTGGACCCCCGCGAGATCGGCACGGCGACCAGCGCGAACAACTTCATCCGCGAGATCGGTGCAGCCGTCGGTACCGCGCTGTTCAGCACCATCTTCACCTCCCGGCTGGTGGACAACCTCACCGAAGGGTTCGCCAAGGCCGGACTGTCGCCGAGCAGCTCCGGCGGTCTGGGCGTGGACTCGCTCACCCCGGAGGCGGTGCACCAGATGCCGGAGGCGGTCAAGCAGATCGTGGTCAGCTCCTACGCCGATGCACTGGCGCCCTCGTTCTGGTACCTGGTGCCGCTGATGGCCTTCGGTCTCGCGCTGGCACTGTTCCTGCGCGAGGTGAAGCTCTCCGAGACCGCCGGGATGGTCGCCCGCGGCGAGGCCGTGA
>DATGRZ010000264.1:0-5955 GCA_035303065.1 Ruania sp. | reverse complement strand
GGTCTCGATCAGCACGGCGGTCTGCACGGTCATGTGCAGCGAGCCGGCGATCCGCGCCCCGCGCAACGGCTGGCTGCCGGCATACTCGGCCCGCAGCGCCATCAGACCGGGCATCTCGTGCTCGGCCAGCCGGATCTGGTGCCGGCCCGCCTCAGCCAGGGACAGGTCGCGCACCTTGTAGCGCCCGCTCACCTCGGAGAAAGTCATGACGCTCAGCGTATCGGCTCAGGCATGAGGACCACGGATCCGCTCGAGGCCCGCGTCGAGGACGCACGTCCGGGGCCGTCTCGTACACACGGAGCAGGGCCGGCACCTGGGGAGAGACTCCGCCGCCCCCAGAGCAGGCGGTACGCACTCGTGGAAGCAGCAAGCACGCAGCCAACATCTCACGATGCGAGATTTCGGCCTTCCGAAAGTTGAGAATCTGCTTCCATCGGCGTCATTTCGGTAACAAAGGAATAACGATCCTTTTGCGGTATCATCGCAGGTCAGAGGGGATGTCACCAAGCATTCTCGGACCCAGAACCGTGTTTGACCCGATTGTCCTGTTGGCACGACTGCGCCGATAACGTCATGGTGGTCTGCGGCCCTCGTGGGTCCGGTCTTGTGTGCCCGGATCGGGACGAGTGGTGAGCAGCGGGACGAGTGCTCACCTGCGGTCATCACAGCACCGCAGCCGCCGAGTGCGCCGGCATCGGGCGGGCCGGTCTGAAGGAGACGTGAGGTAGAGGTGAGCGTGAACGCACTACGTGTTCAGAACGTATACAAGGTTTTCGGACGACGCCCGGCCGAAGCCGTGTCGAAGCTGCGCGAGGGGGCAAGCCGCAGCGATGTCGCCGACCTTGGTACTGCGGCGGTCATCGACGCCTCCTTCGAAGTGCAAGAAGGTGAGATCTTCGTGGTCATGGGCCTCTCCGGGTCGGGCAAGTCCACGCTCATCCGCATGCTCAACGGCATCTGGCGGCCCAATGGCGGGCACATCCACCTCGGTGACGATGACCTGAGCGAGGTTTCTGCGGCACGGATGCGAGAGATCCGCCGCACTCGGGTCTCCATGGTGTTCCAGCACTTCGCACTGTTGCCACACCGCACAGTGCTGGACAACGCCGCCTACCCTCTGGAGATCCAGCGGGTTCCCAAGGGCGAGCGGATGGAGCGTGCCAACCGTTCGCTGGAGATGGTGGGCTTGGACGGCTGGGGCGACAAGCTGCCCTCCCAGCTCTCGGGTGGCATGCGTCAGCGCGTGGGGCTTGCCCGGGCGTTGACGGCAGATACCGATGTACTGCTGATGGATGAGGCCTTCTCCGCTCTCGACCCGCTGATCCGCCGCGACATGCAGGAGCAGCTGATCGACCTGCAGCAGCGGTTGGGAAAGACCATCGTCTTCATCACCCACGACCTCAACGAGGCAATGCGCCTGGGCGACCGGATCGCAGTGATGCGAGACGGGCGGATCGTCCAGATTGGTACCGCCGAGCAGATCCTCTCCGAGCCGGCAGACGACTACGTGGCCCGGTTCATCGCCGATGTCGACCGCACCCGCGTCCTGCAGGCCTCATCGCTGATGCGTAAGCCCACTCTCACGCTGCGGTCCACCACCGGTCCACGACGAGCGCTGCGTGAGCTCGAGGAGGTACAGCTGGCCGGCGCGGTCGTGGTGGACCGTGACCGAAAGCTGCTCGGCACGGTCGTGGACGAGGACCTGCTCCAGGCCCAGCGCGAGGGCGCTGACACGATCGAAGGCGTGGTGCGTACCCTGATCACCCCGGTGACGGAGGACACCCCGCTGGTGGACCTGTTCGCCCCGTCGGCGGAATCCCCGGTGCCCCTGGCCGTCGTCGACGACCAGGGCCGGCTCTCCGGAGTGATACCGCGAGTGAGCCTGCTGGAGGCGATGGCCCCTGAGGACTCACCGTCGTCCGCCCCTTCCCCCGCGAACGGTGACACAGAGATCACCGCAGACGAACCCGAGGGAGCACAGACCACAACCAGCGCCGGAGGCACCCGATGAACGAACCACTCTTCACGCTGCCGCTCGGCAGCTGGGTCGAGACCTTCGTCGACTGGCTGACCGACACGTTCGCGGTCATCTTCACCTTCATCAAGACGGTCCTGGAGGGTCTCTACGACGCGTTGGACCTCGTCCTGGGCGGACCACCACCGCTGCTGATTGCCGTCGTCCTGGCACTGCTGGCGTTCTTCGCCAAGGGCTGGAAGCTCGCGGTCGGCACGCTCGTCGGGATGCTCGTGATCCAGTCCGTGGGCCAGTGGTCGAACGCGATGGACAGCCTCGCCCTGGTGCTCCTGGCCAGCTTGATAGCCCTGCTCATCGGTATCCCGGTCGGAGTCTGGGCGGCCCGCAACGACACGGTCTCTCTCGTCGTGCGACCGATCCTGGACTTCTTGCAGACGATGCCAGCGTTCGTGTACCTGATCCCGACCGTCGTCATCTTCCTCACTGGTGCTGTTCCAGGAATGATCGCCACCATCATCTTCGCCATCGCCCCGGGTATCCGGTTCACCGAGCTCGGTATCCGGCAGGTGGACAAGGAGGTCGTCGAGGCAGGGCATGCGTTCGGCTCCTCCCCCGGGCGCATCCTGCGCCAGATCCAGATCCCGCTCGCGCTGCCGACGATCATGGGCGGAGTGAACCAGGTGATCATGCTTGCCCTGTCGATGGTCGTGATCGCCGGAATGGTCGGCGCTGGCGGCCTCGGCGCTGACGTCTACAGCTCGCTCACCCGAGTGAACGTCGGCCTCGGATTCGAGGCCGGTTTCTCGGTGGTGATCCTGGCGATGTTCCTCGACCGGATCACCGCCGCCCTGTCCGACCGTTCCCCGGTCGCGAAGGCGCTGAAAACACGCGCCGCCTGAACGGGAAGCGGACCGGACCCCACGAATTCGATCCCGGGGGCGACGCCCCCAGAAAGGAATACATGCGAAGCACAACGCGCAACATGATCGGCGTTGCCGCAACGGCGGCGCTCGCTCTCGGCCTCGCCGCCTGCGGCTCGGACGAGGGCGATGGCGGCGGTGACGACAATGCCGCCGAGGGCGACAACATCGTCGTCACGCTGTGGCACCCACACTGGGCCTACGACGAGTTCCCGATCCGAGACCTGGAGGACCCCGAGGGCGCCCTGGGCGAGGCGGAGGAGATCCACACCTTCGGCCGGACCGGTTTCGCCGAGGACTACCCGCAGCTCGCCGAGTGGATCGGCGACTTCACCCTCTCCGACGAGCAGCTTGCCTCTCTCGAGAACCTGATGCTCAACGAGAACGACGGTGAGCAGAACGAGGAGTCCGCAGCACAGTGGCTCGAGGAGAATCCTGACTGGGTGGAAGCCACAGTCGGTTCCAGTGAGCCGCAGGACACGGCAGATGACATGACCGAGCTGAGCATCGGTATGCCCGCCGGCTGGGACGAGGGTGTGGCGGTCAGCCACCTCTGGAAGGCCATGCTGGAGGACTTCGGCTACACAGTCAACGCCGAGGACGCCGACATCGGCGTCATCTTCACCTCCCTGGCTGGTGACGGCGGGTACGAGCTGCTGTTCGACGGCTGGCTGCCGACCACGCACGCCGACTACTACGAGCAGTACGGGGACCAGATCGAGGATCTGGGCATCTGGTACGACGAGGCGACCTTGAACATCGCCGTGAACGAGGATGCGCCGATCGACTCGCTGGACGAGCTGGCAGACAATGCCGACGCCTTCGGTAACCGGATCGTCGGCATCGACCCGGGTGCTGGCCTGACCCGCATCACCGAGGACGAGGTCATCCCGACCTACGGCCTGGAGGACATGGAGTTCGTCACCTCCTCCACCTCCGCGATGCTCGCCGAGCTCACCTCAGCCACCTCCTGAGCGAAGCACTGAGGACTTCAGGGCCCTGTCCGCAGCAGCGGGCAGGGCCCTGGTCCGTTCCCCGTGCGTCCGGAAGGCCAACTCCCCGTGCGTCCGGAAGGCCAACAGGGTTCCCGATTTCCCCCGTCAGACGGCGTACCGTGTCGTCACAAGCCCAACCGAACCTGGGAGTCGCTGCTGTGAAGATCGCCGTTGCCGGATGTGGCTACGTCGGGCTGTCCATCGCCACGCTGCTGGCCCAGCACCAGGAGGTGGTGGCCCTGGACATCGATGCGGAGAAGGTGGCGGCGGTGAACGCCGGCCGCTCCCCCATCGCCGACCCGGAGCTGGCTGAGTACCTGGCTTCGGGGCGGCTGCAGCTGCATGCCACCACCTCGGCCACCGAGGCGCTGGCCGGGGCTGCGTTCGTGGTGATCGCCACGCCGACCGACTACGACCCGGGCAGCAACTACTTCGACACCTCCTCGGTGCGTTCGGTGATCGAGCAGGTGCAGACGGTGGCACCGGAGGCAGTGGTGGTGATCAAGTCCACCGTACCGGTCGGGTTCACCGCCAGCATGCGTGCTGAGCACCCGGACCTGCAGGTGCTGTTCTCCCCAGAGTTCCTCCGCGAGGGCAAGGCACTCTGGGACAACCTGCACCCTTCCCGGATCGTGGTCGGAGACCGTGGCGAGACTGGGAAGCAGTTCGCGGACCTGCTCGTCGAGGGCGCGGTGGAGGCCGACGTCCCGGTGCTGCTGACTGACGCCACCGAGGCGGAGGCGATCAAGCTGTTCGCCAACACCTACCTGGCGCTGCGGGTGGCGTACTTCAACGAGCTGGACACCTTCGCCGTCACCCACGGCCTGGACTCCGCGCAGATCATCGAAGGGGTGAGCCTGGATCCGCGGATCGGCTCGCACTACAACAACCCGTCCTTCGGTTATGGCGGCTACTGCCTGCCCAAGGACACCAAGCAGCTGCTCGCCAACTACCAGCAGGTGCCGCAGAACCTGATCCGGGCGGTGGTGGAGGCGAACGCGACCCGCAAGGACTTCATCGCCGCTGACGTGCTGCGCCGCGGGCCGCGCACCGTGGGCGTGTTCCGGCTGGCGATGAAGTCCGGGTCGGACAACTTCCGCGACTCCTCCATCCAGGGCATCATGCGCCGGTTGCGGGCCGAGGACGTCGAGGTGGTGGTCTACGAGCCAGCGCTGGAGACGGCGGAGTTCTTCGGCTCCGAGGTGATCACCGACCTGGCGGACTTCAAGCGCCGCGCCGATGTGATCATCAGCAACCGGCACGACGCCGAGCTCGAGGACGTGGCCCAGAAGGTCTACACCCGGGACGTGTACCGGCGGGACTGAGAGCGCGGCCCGGGTCAGATGGGCTCTCTCAGCAGCGGCTGGCTCAGTCGTCGTCCGGGTGGTGCTGCCCGGTCACTTCGGTCATGATCGGCACCAGCTCGCGGCCCAGCGCCGGGGTGAGGGTGCGGATGTAGGCGTCGGTCAGGTGCGAGCCCTGCCGGTAGATGAGCACGTTGCCGATCACCGGCACGCACATCTCCTCCGGGCAGATGTCGTCGGTCAGGTCCACGGTGTGCACCTGCGGCACCAGCGCGGCGGCGGCCAGCTGCACCGACTGTCCGGAACGGGCGATACCACCGGCCCGGTCGAAGGCGCAGGCGGACAGCTCCTGCAGGTGGGCCGCCGCGCACTCATACACCGAGTCCCCGTCCGGGCTCGGGTTGTCCAGGATCACTACGACGGCGATCCCCGCCTGCTCCAGGATGCGCCACTGGGCGGCCAGCGCGTCCGTCATCGCCGCCTCGCTCTCCTGCTGGTCCGTAGGCGGGTCCAGGGCCCTGCTCATGTAGCTGGAGACCAGCACCACGTCCGGTGGGTCGTCGAGCAGGTCGGTCATCACCTGCTCGTTCCACTCCTGGCAGCTGCGGTAGGGCTGGCCATGGTTGGTCTGCAGGCCGGCGTGCAGCCCGCAGTTGGACTTGGTGTAGGACAGCACGTGCCAGGAGTTCTCGTGCGCCAGGGTGGCCACGGCCGACTGCCACTGCAGGATCTTCGAGTCCCCCACCATGGCCACGGTGACG
>DATGRZ010000263.1:0-2397 GCA_035303065.1 Ruania sp. | reverse complement strand
CCGGTCATCGCTGCTCGCCGTGCTCGTCTGGCTCCTGCTCGCTGGCGAGCAGCCCGGCTGGCGGGTCGAGCACGACCCGGCCGCCCGGGACGTCCACCACCGGGACGATCGCGGTGACGAACGGGACCAGGGTGCGCTGCCCGCCCGCTTCCCGGAGCACCAGGGCATCCTGTGCAGGCAGGTGCTCGACGCCGTCGATGGTGCCCAGCAAGGTGCCGTCGGCACGTTCGGCGCGCAGCCCGGCCAGCTGGTGCGGGTACCAGGCCTCCGGCTCGCCCTCATCGGGTGGGGCGAGCAGCACCACGCCACGCAGCGCTTCGGCACCGGTCCGGTCGGTGACCCGGTCGAAGGTGGCGTACCAGTGCTGCTGCACCTGCCGGATGCTGGTCACCTGCAGCGGCCCGACGGCGGAGGGTTCGGTGGTCAAGACCGTTCCGGTGGCCAGCCGGGTGCGTGGGTCGTCGGTGTGCAGGCGTAGGCGGACCTGCCCGGCCAGCCCGCGGGCAGCACCGATGGTCGCCACGCGCACGTAGACCTCGTCGTCAGCGTTGGGCTGGTTCACCCGTTCCCCCTGTGTCTCTAGGATGCGACGAGCGCAGGTCCGCTCCACTGGAGCCGACCTGCGCTCGTCGCATCGTTCTCGCCAGTCAGCGCCGGTCGACGTCCACCACGTCCACGCGCACCGGGCCGTCGGTGGCCAGGGCACCGACCACAGTGCGCAGCGCCCGGGCAGTGCGGCCGGAGCGGCCGATCACCCGGCCGAGGTCGCTGGGGTTGACCCGGACCTCGAGCAGGTCACCACGGCGCAGCGACTTGGACCGGATCTGCACGTCGTCCGGGTGGTCGACGATGCCACGGACCATGTGCTCCAGCGCGTCAGCGAGCATCACTCAGACTTTTCGCTCGACTCGGCGGAGGCGTCCTCGGCAGCAGTCTCGGTCTCCGTGGACTCGGTCTCGCCGGCGGCGTCCTCGTCGGGCTTCGCCTCGGCAGCGGCCTCGGCCTCGGCGGCGGACTTGGCCTCAGCGGCCTTGGCCTTGCGCAGCTCGGCGTCGGCCTCGGCGGCCTTGATCGCCTCGGCAGCGACGTCCTCGCTGGTCTCCTTGCGCTTGAGGGTGCCTTCGGCACCGTCAAGGCCCTTGAAGGCCTGCCAGTCGCCGGTCACCTTCAGCAGGGCGAGCACCTGCTCGCTCGGCTGTGCGCCGACGCCCAGCCAGTACCGGGCACGCTCACCGTTGATGTCGATGAGTGAGGGCTCCTCGGTGGGGTGGTACTTGCCGATCTCCTCGATCACCCGACCGTCGCGCTTGGTGCGCGAGTCGGCGACGACAACTCGGTAGTACGGCGCTCGGATCTTGCCGAAGCGCTTGAGACGGATCTTGACTGCCACTGTGGTGGACACTCCTGAGCTTGTTCGGGGTGGACACGCGCGCGAGACCTGGTGGGGTGCGGCACCGGCGGCGTCCTGGGGTCCAGTCCCGGCAGGTGAGAGGGGCCCGCCTGGGCTGAGTACAGCAGCACAGTATGCCAGGTCTGAGCCTGCGACCCCAACCCGCGCCGGACGTGCGCTCGGACACGTCCGCACCGTCGGCCTCGGAGCTGGTGGCGGGTCGGGCAGCCCGAGGAACCGGCAGCACCGTCACCTACGTTCGCCCTTGGTCACCTCGAAGACGAAGTAGCGCAGCGGCCACCAGCCGGCGCGGCCGCGCATCTGCACCAGATGGCCGTCACGTTCGGCCCAGAGCAGGATCTCCATCGGGGCGAAGCGGTCCTTGCTCCAGATCTCCAGCACCGTGCCGGGCGCCAGATCGCGGATCATCTCGTCCGCCTGGATCAGCCCGAGGGCGCACGGGGTGCGCCGGTTGTCCAGCAGCACCCGCTCCCCGGTCACGGCGCCGGCCTGTCCGAGTGGTCCAGGTCCTCGACGTTGCACACGCCTTGCACCGGCGAGCAGTGCCGGAACAGCGGGCAGGTGATGAACACCACAACCAGCGCGACGATCGCGAGCACCTTGAGCGGGATGAGCACCCCGGGCAGCGCCGTCCACCAGCTCATCGGCAGGGCCCGATAAGCCCCGGCCATGATGAGGCCGGTGATGATGATCGTCGGCAGGGAGAAGCGCACCACCCAGCGGAAGCGGTCGAGCTGGTGGGCGCCGGCGACGACGGCGTCGACGTTCGGGTGCTCCCGGCCGGCCGGCATCGCGACCGCGATATTCCACAGGGCACCCCCGAGCCAGAGCGTGAACGCGGTCAGGTGAGCTGCCCGGACCCACCCGGGCCAGCCCGCGCCAGCGTCGGCGTATGCCCACAACGCGACCGAAAGCCCGGATAGGGCAAGCACCGCGAGCGCTGCCGGGAGCCGATCGACCCCAGCGCTGAGCGCTGCGGCGATCCC
>DATGRZ010000262.1:0-5708 GCA_035303065.1 Ruania sp. | reverse complement strand
AGATGAGACAGTTTCCTCTCGTCCATATGGTGAGATTCACACTGTGGGCTGTATCAAGTCCATAACGAAACCCCCTTCGGGGCGTCCCGGGTGTCGGAAGTGCTCTCCGGGCGTGTGAAAGTTGCAACAACCTCGGCGTGTGCCGTCGTGACCCCCGGAAGACCATTCCGCGGACAGGCGCGGCCACGTCCTACGCATCCAGGAGGAACATTGAAGATCAGGCGAACGGCAGCGGCCGTTTCAGCGTTGACGGTCAGCGCGCTCGTGCTCGCCGCCTGCGCGACCTCGGAGCCGGAAGGCGACGGGGAAGGTAGCGGCGGCGAGGAGACCGGCACCGAAGAGGCCGGCTCCATCGAGCACGTCCAGACCGACTACGACAGCACCGGCAAGGTGGACGCCGGCATCACCGAGTCGGCGGATGACGACATCTACTACTCGGTCGGCAACCAGGAGTGGACCGGTTACAACGGTGACCACGCCGAGACCTACGCGGTCTGGACCTCCGTGATCAACGCACGGACCCAGTCGGCCTTCACCTACTACGGCACCGACGGCGAGATCTACCAGAACGAGGAGTACGGCAGCTTCGAGGCCCTCTCCGAGGACCCGCTGGTCGTCGAGTACAACGTCGTCGAGGAGGCCGCCTTCTCCGACGGCAACCCGATCGACTACGCCGACGCGCTGCTCGACTGGGCCATCCAGAACCCGGCGTTCGCCGACGACGAGGGCGTCCCGCTGTTCAACTCGGTCAGCCACACCCTCGGTGAGTACGTCCCCACGCCGCCCGAGGGCGAGATGGGTGGCAAGACCTTCACCTACACCTACAGCGAGCCCTACCCGGACTGGCAGCTCATGATCGGCGCCTTCTACCCGGCACACGTGGTCGCTGAGCAGATCGGTCTGTCCGAGGAGGAGCTCGCCCAGGCGATCCTCGACGAGGACATGGACGTCATCGCCGACGCCGCCGAGTTCTGGAACACCGGCTGGGAGAACCCCGAGCCCGGTGTGTTCCCGGACGAGGAGCTCATCCCGGTCACCGGCCCCTACAAGTTCAGCACCTGGGAGGCCGGCCAGTACGTGACCCTCGAGGCCAACGAGAACTACTGGGGCACCCCGCCCGGAACCGCGCGGCTGACCTTCCGCTTCGTCGAGCCCGACGGGCAGGTCCAGGCGCTGGCCAACGGTGACCTCAACGTCATCGAGCCGCAGGCCACGGTGGACACCCTCGAGCAGCTGCGCGCGCTGGACGACCGCTTCGCCTACCAGACCGGGGACACCCTGACCTGGGAGCACCTGGACTTCAACTTCAACACCGGAGTCTTCTCCGATGACGAGGGCGGCCTGGAGCTGCGTGAGGCCTTTGCCATGTGCGTCCCCCGCCAGGGCATCGTCGACAACCTCATCAAGCCCCTCAACGAGGAGGCTGTGGTGATGAACGCCCGCGAGGTCTTCCCGTTCCAGGAGAACTACGAGGCCATCGTCTCGCAGTCCTACGACGGCCAGTACGACGAGACCGACCTCGCCGCCGCTGAGGAGCTCGTCAACGCCTCCGGCATCGAGACCCCGATCGACGTGCGCATCACCTACGCCGAGGGCAACCAGCGTCGCGCCGACCAGGTCGCGATGATCAAGTCCGAGTGCGACCAGGTGGGCTTCAACGTCATCGACTCCGCCAGCGCCGACTTCTCCGACCGGTTCTTCACCGGTGCGGGTGAGCCGTGGGAGGTCGCCCTCTTCGCGTGGGCCGGCTCCGGGCAGATCGCCTCGGGTCGCAACATCTACAGCACCGACGCTCCGCAGAACGGTGGCGGCTTCTCCAACGAGACCGTCGACGAGGCGTTCAACACCCTCGCCGGCACCGTGGACCCGGAGGTCCACGACGAGCAGCGCGCCATCCTCGAGCGCGCGCTGTGGGAGAACCTGCACGGCATCCCGCTGTTCGCCCACCCGGGCATCGTGGGTTACGACGCGAGCATCCAGAACGTCCGGGCCACTGCCACGCAGACCCAGGTCGTCTGGAACGCGGAGCAGTGGGTCCGCTAGGACCTCGCTGAGCCAGCAGCCGTAACGGCTGCCACTCGCTGACAGTGGTGGGGCAGGGGGCCACGCGCCCCCTGCCCCACCGCCACGCTGTCCGCAACCTCCGACCGCAATGCCTTTCCGGCATTTCTCACGTGCTGGGACGATGGCGTATCGTCGCCCGGATGGCGCGGCCCGCTCACGCGGGCGGCGCGCCTTATTGAGGCAACGGCGGGCGGTGCCCGCCATGGAAGGTTCGTAGCTCGTGCTCAAGTACATCCTGCGTCGGCTCGGGATCTCCGTGCTGATCATGCTCGGCGCCTCGCTGCTGCTCTATGTGCTGACGATCAACTCCGGTGACCCGCTCGAAGACCTGCGCGAGAACCCGGATGAGAACGCCCAGACGCTCATGGAAGCGCGCATCCGCAACATGAACCTCGACCTGCCCTGGTACGAGCGCTACTGGGAGTGGCTCACCGGCGCGGCGAAGTGCGTCACCTTCAACTGTGACCTCGGCACCAACCGCACGGGGGTCCAGGTCACCCAGATGGTCACCCAGGCGGCCGGGTCCACGCTGCGGCTGGTCCTGCTGGCCACTCTGCTGGCGATCGTCATCGGGATCACCATCGGTATCCTCACCGCGATCCGGCAGTACTCGGGCTTCGACTACGCGGCCACCTTCGTCTCGTTCCTGTTCTTCTCCCTGCCGGTGTTCTGGGCGGCGGTGCTGCTCAAGGAGTTCGGGGCGATCCGCTTCAACAACTGGATGGCCGACCCGCGGTTGAGCCTGTGGGCCTGTATCGGCATCGGTGCCGCGCTCGGGTTCCTCCTCCAGGTGATCCTCGGCGGCGACACTCGACGTCGCCTGCTCACCGGCGGCATCACCTTCGTGTTCGTCACGGTGGTGCTCTACTACTTCGACTCCATCAACTGGTTCCGCTACCCGGTGCTGGGCCCGGCCGTCGTCGCCGCCGGCAGCGCGGGGGCGGCGGTCCTGGTCGCCACGCTGATGTCGGGCCTGGACAACCGTCGCAACCTGTACGCCGGGCTGACCACGGTGGCAGCCGGGATGGTCTCCTACTTCGTCTTCGCCGACACCCTCGCCGAGCCCACCTGGGGCGTGCTGTTCGGGCTGTTCGCACTGGCCATCGCCGTCTCGGTGGTGATCGGCCTGCTGTGGGGCGGCTACGCCAAGCGCCAGGCCGTGTGGACCTCGGTGATCACCGGCATCATCACCTCCGGGTGGGTACTTGCCGACAAGGTCGTCTACGCCTGGGGCAACTACGTCGACGTCATGCCCCGGCCGATTCAGACCATCGGCTCGCAGAGCCCGAACTTCTCCGGCACCTTCTGGCAGGAGTTCCTCGACAGGGGCACCCAGCTGATCCTGCCCACCACGGTCCTCATGCTCATCTCGCTGGCGTCCTACAGCCGCTACACCCGCTCCTCGATGCTGGACGTGCTCGAGCAGGACTACGTGCGCACCGCCCGGTCCAAGGGCCTGTCGGAGCGCACGGTCATCACCAAGCACGCCTTCCGCAACGCGCTGATCCCGCTGACCACCATCGTGGCCTTCGACTTCGCCGGCCTCATCGGCGGGGCGATCATCACCGAGCAGGTGTTCGGCTGGAAGGGGATGGGTGAGCTCTTCCAGACCGGCCTCACGCAGGTGGACCCCAACCCGGTGATGGCCTTCTTCCTCGTCACCGGTGGCGCTGCGGTGCTGATGAACCTCGTCGCCGACATCATGTACGGCGTCCTTGACCCACGGATCCGCAGGTGAGTGGCATGCAGCTAAGTCCCGCCCCGATCCGCACCGTGACCACCGGAGGCAGCGATGTCTGAGCCTACGGACCAGCCGAGGAAGGAAGAGCTCGGCACCGTCCCCACCCCCGCCTACGGCGGGATCGACCCCGTGGCCGGCCGGATGGAGCAGGCCGACGCCGTGCTCCAGGGGGAAGACAAGTCCTACAGCCAGGGCCAGCTGGTGCTGCGCCGGTTCTTCCGGCACAAGGGCGCGATCGTCTCCGGCATCTTCTTGCTTGCCGTAGTGATTCTCGCCTTCTCCTCGATCGGGTTCGGCCCCATCCCGGGCTGGTGGGACAAGAGCTACGTGAACTCCGCACCGGTGGTCAACGGCGGGCGGCCCACCCTGACGCTGTGGCCGTTCAGCCTCGGCGAGCACCCCTTCGGGCAGGACAACACCGGCAAGGACTACTTCGCGCTGGTGATGCGCGGCACTCAGCGTTCGCTGACCATCGCCTTCACCGTGGGCATCGTCAGCACCATCATCGGCACCACGATCGGTGCGCTGGCCGGCTACTTCCGCGGCTGGGTCGAGGCCGTGCTCATGCGCCTCACCGACCTGTTCATCGTCGTGCCGCTGCTCGTGCTGGCCGCCGTGCTGGGCCAGATGGCCAGCGGTCGGGGTATCTGGGCCCTGGCACTCATGCTCGGGCTGGTCACCTGGACCAACCTGGCCCGCCTCGTGCGCGGTGAGGTGCTCTCCTTGCGGGAACGCGAGTTCGTGGCCGCTGCGCGCGCGATGGGCACCGGTTCCGGCCGCATCATCGTCAAGCACATCCTGCCCAACACGGTCGGCGTCATCATCGTCGCTGCCACTCTCGCGATCGCCGCGGCCATCCTGCTGGAGACCTCCCTCAGCTTCCTCGGCTTCGGCGTGCAGGCGCCGGACACCTCGCTGGGCAGGCTGATCAGCGACTACCAGAACTCCTTCACCACCCGTCCGTGGCTCTTCTGGTGGCCAGGCATGTTCATCCTGGCGATCGCCCTGACGGTGAACTTCCTCGGCGACGGACTCCGGGACGCCTTCGACCCGCGCCAGAACAGGAGCAAGGACTGATGGCCAGGAAGCAGACGTCGACCCTCGTCGAGGGCGACCCCGTCCTGTCCTTCCGGGACCTGGACGTGCGCTTCGGCACCGAGTTCGGCACCGTGCACGCCGTCAAGGGCATCTCCCTGGAGGTGCACCCGGGTGAGGTCGTGGCCCTGGTCGGGGAGTCCGGCTCGGGCAAGTCGGTGACGTCGATGACGGCGCTAGGCCTGCTCCCGCGCAACGCGACCGTTGCCGGCGAGGTCACCGTGGCCGGCAAGAACGTGGGAAAGCTCGACGACAAGGGACTGCGCCGGCTGCGCGGTAACGACGTCGCGATGGTCTTCCAGGAGCCCATGACGGCGCTCAACCCGGTGCTCACCATTGGCACGCAGCTGACCGAGTCCCTCGAGCTGCACGGCAAGGCCTTCGGCCGCGCCGCGGAGGCTCGCGCCGCCGAGCTGCTCACCATGGTGGGCATCCCCGAGCCGGAGCGACGCCTCAAGCAGTACCCCCACGAGCTGTCCGGCGGACAGCGCCAGCGCGTGGTGATCGCCATCGCGCTCAGCTGTGACCCGCAGGTGATTATTGCCGACGAGCCGACCACAGCCCTGGACGTCACGGTCCAGGCCGAGATCCTCGACCTGCTGCGCTCCCTGAAGGACAAGCTGGACACCGGCATTCTGCTCATCACCCACAACATGGGCGTGGTGGCGGACATGGCCGACCGGGTCGCCGTCATGCTCAAGGGCGACATCGTCGAGACCGGCACCGCCGACGAGGTGCTCAACCACGCCAAGCACCCCTACACCCAGCGGCTGCTCAAGTCCGTGCCCCACCTGGGAGCCGGGCCGGG
>DATGRZ010000261.1:0-4061 GCA_035303065.1 Ruania sp. | reverse complement strand
GATGCGCACCGCACCGGCCGGGCTGGGCCTGTTCGTGGGGCAGTACACCACCAACATCCCGCTGCTGGCGGCCGCCACGATCATCACTGTGGCGCCGATCGTGATCATGTACCTGATCTTCCAGCGCAACTTCATCTCCGGCATCAGCCAGGGAGCGATCAAGGAATGAGCACCGTGCACCCACCGGGCTGGGCCCCGGCCGCCCGGGCGCTGGCCGTCCGGCTGCTGGGCGACCTCGGCCACCGGGTGACCTTCACCGGCCTGGACCGCCCCCGCCTGGACCGCCCCGGGCGACAGTACGTGGCCGAGGCCAGCGCAGGGCACCTGACCGTGGGTGCCACCGACATCGGCAGCGCTGCGGTGGGCCTGCACACCTACCTGCGCCGGCACTGCGGTCTGGAGGTCAGCTGGGAGGAACCACGCCCGCCCGCACCGGCGCACCTGCCGGATGCGGCCGAGCTGGCCGGCAGCGCCCGGGTGGCCGAGACCTACTACCTGAACTTCTGCACCTTCGGGTACACCACCCCGTGGTGGGACTGGACCCGGTGGGAGGAGGAGATCGACTGGATGGCGCTGCGCGGGATCACCACCCCACTGATGCTGCTCGGGCACGAGGCCGTCCTGCACCGGGTGCTCACCGACGAGGGACTCAGCGAAGACGAGGTAGGTGAGTTCCTCTCCGGCCCCGCCTACTTCCCGTGGCTGGCCATGGGGAACCTGGACGGGCACGCCGGCCCACCGCCGTCGGGCTGGATCGAGGCCCACCGCGACCTCGCCGGGCGCGTCCTGACCCGGCAGCGCGAGCTGGGTATGCGACCGGTGCTGCCGGCGTTCACCGGACACGTGCCCCACCAGCTCGCCCCGGACGCCCACCCACGGACCTGGCAGGGGCACCAGACCCGGGTGCTCGATCCGCAGGATCCGAGGTTCGCCCACCTCACTGCCGCGGTGGTGCGCGCCCAGCAGGAGCTCTGGGGCACCGACCACCGGTATGCCGCCGACCCGTTCATCGAGATGCCGCCGGCCGAGGACGACCCGGGCCATCCCGGCAGGGTGGCTGCGGCACTGCACGCCGGGCTGACCGATGCCGACCCGCAGGCGGAGTGGTTCCTGCAGACCTGGCCGTTCTCCTACGACCACGCGTTCTGGACCCCCGACCGGGTGCGCACCTTCCTCGCCGACATCCCCGGCCGCGTCACCTTGCTCGACCTGTGGGCCGAGACCCAGCCGCAGTGGCCCCGCTTCGACGGCTTCGCCGGGGGAGACTGGATGTGGTGCGCGCTGCTGAACTTCGGCGGCCGCACCGACCCGGTCGCCGACCTGCCCGGCCTGGACGGTGCGATCGAGGCCGCCCTGACCAGTCCGAACCCACCCACCGGTCTCGGCCTGGCGATGGAGGCCACCCGGGTGACCGGTGCCTACTACGAACGGGTGCTCGACCTTGCCTGGCAAGATGCGCCGTCACTGGCGGACTGGCTCACCAACCGCGCCGGCAACAGATACCAGCTGACCGGCACGCAGGAGCAGCACACCGCAGCCGGCGCCTGGCACGACCTGGCCGACACCGTGCTCGGCAGCGGCGACTACCTCATCTTCCCGGAAGCCTTCACCGGCCTGGTCACCCAGCGCCCGAGCCGCGATCCGTTCGCCGGCGGACGGCTCGCCCAGGACGTGACGGACCTGCTCTGGTACGACCCGGACCTGCTGGTGCGGGCCTGGCGGCGTCTGCTCGAGGTCGCCGAAACCCGCCCGGAGCGCGTGGCCGGCCCGCTCGGGCACGACCTGGTGGAAGTCGCCCTGGCCGTCCTGCCCCGGTGTGCCGAGCTGGCCTTCCTGGCCGGCTACCACCCCGACGGGGTGGCCGACCCGGAGGCCGCGGCCCAGTTCTTCACCGTCCTGGAGGACCTGGAGGAGCTGCTCGCCACCCGCCCGGAGTACCGGTACGACACCTGGGAAGACGCCGCTCTCGCCTGGGCCCAGGACCAGCGCGGACGCGAGCTGCTCGCCGATAACGCCCGCCGGCTGGTCACCGTGTGGGGACAGGTGGGCGACGGCTACCTGGACGACTACTCCGCCCGGTTGTGGAGCGGCCTGGTCGGCTACTACCGCGACCGGTGGTCCTGCTGGGCGGCCATGCACCCGATCACCCCCGGAGACGAACCGCTGCTCGAGGACCAGCTCCAGGCCATCGAAGAAGGCTTCCTGACCTACGGGCCGAGAACGCACCAGGCAGCAGATCCGGCAGCAGATCCGGCAGCAGCCGGCCCAGCGCACCGCTCAGCGGGCACCGCTGCGGACACGCTCACCGTCTCCCGCCGCCTGCTGGAACGCTACAGCGACTTCTTCCCAGGGGCGGTGCGGGAGCTGCGCACCCGGCCGCCAGAACCGCGTGCGGTACCAGAGGAGGACGGTACGGGCGGCAAGCAGGGGGCCACGGCAAGCAGGGGGCAACGGCAAGCAGGGGACCAGGAGAGGTGGGATAGCCACAGAGCCTGACTGTCCGAGAGAACGAGCCGCTGGGGCCGCGGCTGCTGACTGGGCGGTGGCGACACCGCCCAGGTGTCGCACGCCCTGGTGAGCTCCGCCTGAGAAGGAGAAGCACCTATGTCAGAACGAACGATCACCGACACCGGCCCCGAAACTCAGCGGGCTGCGATCACGCGGCGCTCCGTGCTCGTCGGGGCCGGCGCCGGCGCACTCGGCGTGGCCGCGACCGGTTCCCGCGTGCACGCGCTCGGCGGTGATGCCGCCAGGTCCGGCGCCTTCGCCATGGTCACCGACACGCACGCCAACCCCGAAGAACCGGACCGGACGGCTGCGCTGGAGCGCATCTTCACCCACATCGAGGAGCGTGACCCGGCGTTCGTGCTGAACTGCGGCGACATCACCGACCTCGGCGCCGCCGACGAGTTCGAGCTGTACAACTCCACCATCCCGCCCGCCCTGCGGGACAAGGTCCGATCGGTCCCGGGCAACCACGAGAACCAGTACCTGGTGGACGCCCTGGAGGCCTTCGACGCGCACATCGACGCCCGTCGGTACAGCTTCACCTCCGGCGACCTGCACGTGATCGGCCTGGACCCGGTGGTGATGATGGAGTGGGGCTGGTTCTACGACCAGGACCTGCTGGACTGGCTGGAGGGAGAGCTGCGTCAGCTGGACCGCGAGACGCCGGTGATCCTGTTCGTGCACTTCCCGATGAGCGCGGACTGGAACTACGTGCAGAACGACCACGAGCTGCTCACCCTGATCGAGCCCTACCCGGTCCGGGCCGTCTTCGCCGGCCACCGGCACGTCACCAACGTCTCCACCTTCAACGGGCTCACCCAGGTGATGGGCGACTCGCTGAAGAACGGCCCGTACTACTACTGGGCCGAGCAGACCGACGGCGAGGACGGGCCGGTCCTGGAGGTCACCGAGGTGAGCGTTCCGCTCGAGGGCGAGGTCACCGAGGAGAAGCTGACCAGCATCCCGCTCACCGGCCCGGGCCGGGAGTCCCTCGGGCCGTTGCGCAGCATCGCCCGACCGGACCACTCGGCTGTGCAGCTGCAGGTGCACACCCCGCCGCGGGCCACGGTCGCCGAGGTGAAGGCGCGTCCCTATCCGCTGGCCTACGGGAAGATCGACGGCGGTTGGTCGCCGTTGCAGCAGTCCGGTCAGGGTGGTCATCGGTGGTCCGGGCAGGTGGACGTGGCCGACCTGCCCCCGGGCCGGCACAAGCTCGAGGTGCGCGCCGTGGGCGAGAACGGCGAGTACTACGACGACGTCGCCGAGCTCGAGCTGCCCACCTCCTCTGCGCAGATCGGCTGGCGCACCCGCTTGGACGGGCGCATCCAGGGCGGCCTGGCCGAACGGGACGGCCTGGTGGTCGCGGCAACCACGAAGGGTGAGGTGCGGGCGCTGGAGCCCACGGCAGGATCGGAGCAGCAGCGCTGGCGCACCCGGATCGGACCGGTCTACCGGGCGCCGCTGTTCACCCCGGACGGCGGCACGCTGCTGGTGCCCTCGGCCGACCACCAGCTGTACGCCCTCGATCCCGGAACCGGCGCCACCCGGTGGAC
>DATGRZ010000260.1:0-6177 GCA_035303065.1 Ruania sp. | reverse complement strand
TGCCTCACCTCAATCCAGGACTGCCTCACCTACTGTCCGGATAGCATCCTGATCATGACGTCTCCACCACGCGCTGTGGTTGCCGGCGCCTCCGGATTCATCGGCCCCACCCTGGTGAGCGACCTACGCAAGCGGGGCTACGCCGTCGCACGTATCGGCCGGAACGGGCCGGAGGCACGCTGGCACGACCCAGCATCGGTCCGCCGCGCGGTCGACGGCGCCGACCTGCTGGTCAACCTGGCCGGTCGGGGCGTGGGCTGCCGGTACCACGACCGGAACCGGGAGGAGATCTACTCCTCCCGGATCGACACCACCACCCAGCTCCGGCACGCGGTCCAGAGTGTGGCTGCCCCTCCGCGGCTGTGGCTGAACGCGAGCACGGCGACGATCTACCGGCATGCGATGGACCGGCCACAGACCGAGACCGGCGGGGAGCTGGGCTCCGGGTTCTCCGTGGACGTGGCCCGGGACTGGGAGGAGGCGTTCTTCGCCGAGGAGCTGCCCGCAACCCGGCGGGTGGCGCTGCGGATGGCGATCGTGCTCGGCGACGGTGGTGCGCTGGCGATGCTGCGGCTGGCCGCACGGTTCGGGCTCGGCGGCCCGCAGCTGGACGGATGGTGGCTGCCGCACGAGCGCTACCGCGGCATCGGCCCGCACGCGAGTCCGCCCGCTCCGACCGGGCAGCGCACCCGGGGGCGGCAGAAGTTCAGCTGGATCCACGTCGACGACGTGCTCCGGGCGATCGCGTTCATCGACGCCCACCCTCAGATCGAGGGACCGGTGAACCTGAGCGCACCGGGGGTCAGCGACAACCGCACGCTGATGGCCGGGCTGCGCCGCACGGTGGGCGCGCCGGTGGGGCTGCCGGCACCGCGGTGGCTGCTGGAGCCGGGCATGCTGGTGCTGCGCCAGGAGTCCGAGCTGGTGCTGAAGAGCCGGTGGGTGCGGCCCGAGCGGTTGCTGGCGGCCGGGTTCCGCTTCGACCACCCGGAGCTCGCACCGGCGCTGGCCGACCTCGCCGCGCGGTAGGCCCTCAGCGCTGGGCGCGCCGGTAGGTGCCCAGCAGCGCATCCACCACGCGTGCGGTGCGGGCGGCGCTCTCCCCCGTGCTCGGGCAGGTGCCCTGGCCGGTGAGCTCGTCGACGACGGCCTGGATCAGCGGCTGCTGCACTGTGTCCGGATAGGGCGCCTCGATCTTCTCCGTGCCGGTTGCGGTGCGCAGCCGCAGCGCTTCCTGGCCGAAGGAGGAGAAGATCAGCGATCCGGCGGTGCCGATGATCTCCACCTCGTCCCGCGCCTCACCGGCCGCGTAGCACCACAGGCCCGTACCGACGACGGCGGAGCCCAGCTGGAACGTGGCGCTCACCACGTCCTCGGCCGGGTAGGCGCCCGCTGTGTTCGCGGCGAACCCGGTCGTGCGGGTCACCGGGCCGAGCAGGTGGTCCACCAGGTCCAGGGTGTGCGAGCCGAGGTCCACGAACAGTCCCCCGCCGGAGACCTCGGGGTGCACCCGCCAGCCGAGTGTGGCCGGGTCGTCGGGGACGGCGGCGAAGTTCTCGATCCGGAACGCGCGCACCTGGCCGATCGCACCGCCGTCGAGCAGCTCCTTGACTCTCTCGAACCGGGGCATGGCCCGCCGGTAGTAGGCCACGAACAGCGGTACCCCGGCCCGGCGGGAGGCGGACAGCATCTCTTCGCACTCTGCGGCGGTGCGGGCCATCGGCTTCTCCACGTACACCGGTTTGCCCGCCCGCAGGGCGCGCACCGTGTAGTCGGCGTGCGAGTCCGGTGGGGTGGCCACGTAGACCGCGTCCACGTCCGGGTCGGCGATCAGTGCGTCAGCGTCGTCGTACCAGCGGGGCACACCGTGCCGGCGGGCGTAGTCAGCGGACTTCTGCCCGTCCCGGCGCATCACGGCGACCAGCCGGGAGCGGTCCGCCTGCTGGAAACCGGGTCCGCTCTTGGCCTCGGTCACGTCCCCGACACCGATGATTCCCCAGCGCACTGTCTCCATGACTGGCAGCCTAACGGGCGTGCAGCCGCCGCTTCTGCGCGGTCCCGACCCGCCGCTGCCCTGTTCCGCAGCACCTCGCCTAGAGTGGGCGCGTGCTCCCGCCATCGCCGCACCCGGACACCGGGCCGACTGATGCCGTCACGCTCCCCCGCTCGCTGCTCGACGGCGTGGGCGCGACCGCACCCGGGTCTGCCTGGATCCAGCGTCTGCCACAGCTGGTGCACCGGGCGGAGCAACGCTGGCAGCTGCAGCTGGCCGAGCCGTTCGGGGTGGGCACGGCAGCCTGGACCGCCCCGGGCACGCTGCCGGACGGCACCCCGGTGGTGGTGAAGATCTCCTACCCGCACGACGAGGCGCGCCACGAGGCCGCGGCGCTACGTGCCTGGCACGGGTGGGCGGCTGTGGAGCTGCTCGACCACCATGCGCATGACTGGGCGCTGCTGCTGCGCCGGGCGCACCCGGGGACACCGCTGCTGCACGACACCTCTGCTGCCGACCTGCGGCTCGGGCACGGTCTGGAGGTGCTGCGCAACCTGCACCAGGCCGACATCACCGGGGCGCCGATGCCGCACCTGGTCACGGTCAGCGCTCACTGGGCCGGTCTCGCCGCCGCACGTGCCGACCGGTGGGCGGCCATGCTCACCGGCTGGGAGCAGGTCGTCCGCACCGGGCTGGACCTGCTGCACGCCTTCGGTACCCCGGGCGCCCGACCGGGTCCGGTGGTGCTGCTGCACGGTGACCTGAACCCCGGGAACCTCCTCCTGGACGCACCCACCCGGGGCGCCGGGCACTGGCTGGCGATCGACCCCAAGCCGATGATCGGCGACCCCGGCTACGACCTGTGGCCGCTGCTGGCACAGGTCGACCAGCCGTTCGCGGCACCCGATCCGCTGGCACTGATGCACCACCGGGTGCAGCTCGCCGCCCAGGTGCTGCAGATCCCCGCACTGCGGATCTGCGAATGGGCGCTGGCGCGCACGATCGAGGCGCTGCTGTGGCAGCTGGAGACCTTCACCGACCCCGCACGACGCACGGCCGCACTCGGCGACCTGCACCAGGCACAGATCTGGTACCGGCTCGCCTACGGCTGATCCGAGCACACACCTGCTCGTGCGTCTGTCCACGCACGAGGCGATCACCTGGGGCAGACTGGCGGCGTGAAGATGACCACCCGACGGCGGACCACGGCCCGCGCGACCGAGCTGCCGAAGCTGACCCGGTCACCTGCTCGGGGTGCGCGCCTGCACGCCCACCGGCTGCCGGAACGGCACCTGCGCGCCGAGGACACCGGCGATGGTGTGCCCCGGTGGATGGTGAAGGCCGGCGGCTGGTCCTGGCGGCTGCTGCTGGTGATCGCCGTGGTCTCCCTGTTCGTCTGGGCCACCGCACGGATCCAGCTGGTGTTCACCGCCGTGTTCCTGGCACTGGTGTTCACCGCTGTGCTGCGTCCGTTCGTCAACGTGATGAACCGGGTGATGCCGCGCGGCCTGGCCACCGGCCTGTCCATCCTGGGCGCGTTCCTGGTGGTCAGCGGGCTGATCACCTACGTCGTCACGTCGGTGACCGGCCAGTGGAGCACGCTCTCCGAGCGGTTCTCCGACGGTCTGAACGCGCTGTTCGACATCGCCCAGAACCTGCCGTTCGGCATCTCGATCACCACCGACCAGCTCGAGGAGTGGTCCGGGACGGCGCTGGAGTGGGTGAACGAGAACCAGTCCGAGCTGCTGGACCGAGCCGCCGAGGGCGCCGGGTCGGTGTTCGAGACGTTCGCGATCATGGCCCTGGCAATCTTCTGCACAGTGTTCTTCCTGGCCCGTGGGGACGAGATGTGGCGCTGGTTCATCAACCAGCTGCCCGGGCGGCTGCGGGAGAAGTGGATGGTTGCCGGCGGGGTGAGCTGGTACACGTTCTCCGGATATGCCCGCGGCACGGTGATCATCGCGTTCGTGGACGGCGTGCTCGCCTTCATCGTGCTGCTCATCGCCGGGGTTCCGCTGGCCGCGCCCTTGGCGGTGCTGGTGTTCATCGGTGCGTTCATCCCGCTGGTCGGCGCCCCCGCGGCGATGATCATCGCGATGATCGTCGCACTGGCCGTCAACGGCCCGCTGAACGCGGTGATCGTCGGCATCTTCATCGCCCTGATCGGCCAGTTCGAAGGCCATGTGCTGCAGCCGCTGGTGATGGGCAAGCAGGTGTCCCTGCACCCGGTGGTGGTGGCCCTGGCGGTGACCGCCGGCACCCTGGTGGCCGGCATCCTCGGGGCGATCATCGTGATCCCGATCGTCGCAGTCGTCTGGGCGGTGTACTCCCGGCTGCGCACTGTGGACCCACCGATGCGCCAGGACGAGGTGGTCTCCGGTCCATGAGAGTGGCGAGCGCAACCTCCCCGCGCGGGGAGGTCACGCTGACCCGGCGGGCCGACGTGCTGGAGCTGCGGGTGAACGGGGTGTTCGTGATGGACACCGCGCAGACTTCCGCCGAGCGCGCCCTGGCCCGGGCCGCGCTCGACCGCGTCGCTCGGCCGGAGCGGGTGCTCATCGGCGGCCTCGGGCTGGGGTTCACCGCCGCCGAGGTGCTCACCGACGAGCGGGTGGCGCACCTGGAGGTGGTGGAGATCGAGCCGGCGGTGATCACCTGGCTGGCCGACGGCACGGTGCCGCACGGTCCGGACGTGCTGGCCGATCCGCGGCTGACCCTCACCGAGGCGGACGTGGCCGCCCACGTGGCGGCCCTTCCGGGTGCCTCGGTGGACGTGCTGCTGCTGGACGTGGACAACGGTCCCGGTCACCTGGTGCACCAGGGCAACGCCGGACTGTACCGTCCGCCTGCGCTGGCCGGTCTGGCCCGGGTGATCCGTCCCGGCGGCGCGGTGGGGATCTGGTCCGCTGCACGTGCACCGGAGCTCGCCGGGGCGATGGCGGCGGTCTTCACCGAGTCCGATGAGCAGGCGCTGGACGTCCGGCTGCAGGACCGGGCGGAGCAGTACTGGCTGTACTCGGGCTGGGTCGGCGACCATGGCCAGGTCAACGGAAGTCCCGGGACCGGCTCGGCACCCGCAGGCTGAGCTCGGTGACCTGGTCGGCCATCAGGTTCGTGACGCCGTCAGCATGCTCCACCACCCCGCGCACCACCAGGGCGGCACTGGAGCGCACCACCTGCCGGTAGCGCTGCCAGAGCCCGGCCGAGCAGATCACGTTCAGCAGCCCGGTCTCGTCCTCCAGGGACAGGAACGTCACCCCGGCGGCCGTGGCCGGGCGCTGCCGGTGGGTGACCACTCCGGCCACCTGCACCCGGGACCCGTGGCCGGCACCGGGGACGTCAGCCACCCGGAGCACTCCCCCGGCCTCCAGGTCCTCCCGGCGGAACTGGGTGGGAAAGGAGTCCACCGACACTCCGGTGGCCCACACGTCCGCCACTGCGGTGGACACCTGGTCCATCGCCGGCAGCTCGGGCACGTTGGTGCCCACCGCCGTCAGCGGCAACGGCTCCTGGACCCAGTGCCCGCTCCGGGTGCCGCTCTCTGCTGCGAGCGCACCGGCCAGCCACAGCCCCTCCCGGCGCTGGTGCCCCAGGTCTTCCAGCGCCCCGGCGGTGGCCAGCGCCTCCAGCTGCGCGGCGGACAACCGCACCCGCCGGGCCAGGTCGGCCAGGTCGGCCAACGGCGCCTCCTGGCGGGCGTGCACGAGCCGTTCGGCGGTCTTCTCCCCGATACCCCGGACCGGGGCGAGGCCCAGACGCACGGCGAGGGCGCCGTCGTCGGCCCGTTCCACGCTCGCTTGCACCTCGGAGGCGACCACACTGGCCCGGCGCACCTCCACCCCACGGCGGCGGGCATCGGCCACCAGCGTCTGCGGGGAGTAGAACCCCATCGGCTGGGCGGCCAGCAGCCCGGCGTAGAACGCCTCCGGGTGGTGCACCTTCAGCCAGGCGCTGGCGTAGACCAGGTAGGCGAAGGAGAACGCGTGCGACTCCGGGAAGCCGAAGTCGGCGAACGCCTTGAGCTTCTCGAAGATCTGCTCGGCTACCTCCGGAGGGACCCCGTTGGTGGCCATCCCCTCCAGCAGCCGAGCGTGCAGCGCCTCCATCCGCTCCACCGACCGTTTGGAGCTCATCGCCCGGCGCAGCTGGTCGGCCTCGGCGGCGGAGAAGGAGGCCACGTCGAT
>DATGRZ010000259.1:0-5799 GCA_035303065.1 Ruania sp. | reverse complement strand
GACCACCGGTGTGCCGCGGGCGGCGATCTCGTGCGCCTGCTGCAGGTTGTCGTCGAACGGGGTGAGGATGATGCCGTCGAACCGGAACTGCTCGAACATCCGCAGGTACTGGCGCTGCTGCTGCGGTGACTCGTGGGTGCTGCCCACCATCACGCTCAGGTTCTTCTCCACCGCGGCCTGCTCCACGGCCACCACGATCTCGCCGAAGAACGGGTTCGAGGCGTTGATCACCGACAGACCGACCATCCCGCTGCGGGAGGTGCGCAGCTGGCGCGCCGGCATGTTCGGCACGAACCCCAGCTCGTCGACGGCGGAGCGCACCCGGTCAGCCATCCGGGTGGAGAGGCGGTCGGGCCAGTTGAAGAAGTTGGACACTGTGGCCGCAGACACGCCGGCATGCCGCGCGACCTCCTGAATTGTCACCGGCGGCACGCCGTCCTCCTTCGGTTCCCCTACAGGGGCCACTCTATGGGGTCGACGGCCCGGTTGGTGAATCGTTTTGCTCGATGGTCCGACCGCGGCCGGCGGCAGCGCCCGCCGGGCTGGTCGGCGAGCCCGGGTGGCCGGGGCATTTCGTCCGGGTTGACGGCGGAGCGCACCCGGGGTGGTCAGCCGCGCCTGCCCGAGAGGGGCACCACGAGCACCGGCGTGTCCTGCGTGTGCGCCAGGTGGCCGCCCACCGATCCACCGATCAGCTCGTTCATCCAGCCGGCGAACCCTGGCCGGCGGCTACCCACCACGATCATCGGCGCCTGGTACTCCCGCGCCACCCGGCCCAGACCACGGGCCACCTCACCGGCGGTGTAGACGAACCGCCAGGACACCTCGCGGCCCTGCAGGTGCTGCTGCACGAACTCGATCAGCGCGCCCTCCACCTCGGTGGGGTCCTCGTCCGCGTCGTCCGGGTCCACCGGCACGGTGGCCACCGAGCCGGCCATCTCCGCCGAGACGACCAGGTGACCCGGGTCCACCCAGACGCACAGCACACCGGTACCGAGCCGCTCGGCGAACTCCCGGGCCCGGTCCAGCACGTGCGGATCCTGACCGGCCTCGATCCCCACGACGACCGGGTGCTCCTTCGGCTCCCCGACCCACGGGTGATCACGTGTGATCGTCATGACCGCCTCCGCCAGGTGCGATGCCGTTCTCTGCAGATGGAGCCGGACTGGTGCATAGGCAGCACGGTACGCCCCTCGCGCAACAGGTGCAGACTGCGACCGGGTCGCACCCACCATGGGCAGGGCGAGGCGGGCAGGGGCAGACTGGAGAGATGACCGCCATCGATGCCGTGGACCGCGAGCAGGTACCGCCCGTGCTTGCCGAGATGCTTCCCCTCGCCCCGCCGGTGGGCTACCGCGTCGACCCCCGGCTGGCGGTAGCAGCGGAGCGGGTCTGGTCCAGCGCCCGGCGCAAGCTGCACGCGCTGGTCACCCAGCACCCGGACCAGTTCCCGCTCTACACCACCGACGGCCGGTGGGACTTCGAGGGAGAAGCGTGGACGAACTGGTGCGAAGGGTTCCTCGGCGGGCAGCTGTGGCTGACCTCCGCGCACAGCAGCGGCGGCTACGCCGACTGGTACCGGTCCGCGGCCGAGCGCTACTCCACGCACCTGCTGCCCCGCCGCACCGACGACACGGTGCACGACCTGGGCTTCCTGTTCTGGCCCACCTACCGTCGCTGGTACGCCGCCACCGGCGAGGAGTCGCTGCGGGAGGTGCTCATCACCGCCGGGCGCACCATGGCCAGCCGGTTCCGCACCGCCGGCGGCTACCTGCCCAGCTTCCGCGGGCCGGAGTCGTTGTTCATCGACATCATGATGAACGTGCACCTGGTCTACTACGCGGCCGCGCAGACCGGTGAGGCCGAGCTGGCCGAGATCGCCGGCCGGCACTGCCTGACCACCCGCCGGTACCTGGTCCGCGGCGACGGGTCGGCGGCGCACGAGGGCCTCTTCGACCCGGACACCGGGGAGTTCCTGCGGCAGAGCACCCAGCAGGGCTACCGGGCGGACGGGTCGTGGGCGCGCGGGCAGGCCTGGGCGCTGCACGGCTTCGGCACCGTCTACCGGTTCACCGGTGACCGGCGGTTCCTGCGCACCGCCTGTGACTGCGCCGACTTCTGGCTGGAACGCACCCGGGACCGCCTGGTGCCGCCGAACGACTGGTCCGAGCCCTCACCGGCACACCCGACGGAGTCCTCGGCTGCGGCAGCAGCGGCCGCCGGGTTGTGGCAGCTCGCCGGTCTGGTCACCGACCCGGCCCGGGCGCGCGAGTACGCCGACCACGCAGTGGCCACGCTCCTGCTGCTTGCCGGACCGGGATTCCTCAGCCCCCGGGAAGAGGACTGGGACGGGCTGCTCAAGCACGCCAGCTACCACGAGGCCAAGGGGCTCGGGGTGGACGAGTCGGTGATGTGGGGCGACTACTTCTTCCTCGAGGCCCTGGACCAGGTGCTCGCCTGACCGCTCGCCCTCCCTCCTCCCGCAAGGTCAAGTGAACCCGGGCACCGGTGCCCGTTCTTACGTGACATTGCGGAGGGGCGGGCGCGGGCGTCCGAGCGCTGAACCGATCCCGGGGCCGGCGGCCGGGACAGGTACCCTGTGGGCCGTGCCCACTCGCCGCGAGCCCCGGGGGTTCCATGTCTGACGTCCACCAGCCCGACACCGTGGCCCACGCGGCCGACAGCCCCGAGCTGGAGCAGCCGTACGCAGAGCTCGGTCTCACCGACGGCGAGTACGCCCAGATCCGCGACCTGCTCGGGCGCCGGCCCACCGCCGCCGAGCTGGCGATGTACTCGGTGATGTGGTCCGAGCACTGCGCCTACTCCTCCTCCCGGGCGCACCTGCGCCAGTTCGGGGAGAAGACGACCGAGGAGATGCGCGCCCACCTGCTCGTGGGCATCGGGCAGAACGCCGGGGTGGTGGACATCGGTGATGGCTGGGCGGTCACCTTCAAGGTGGAGTCGCACAACCACCCCTCGTTCGTGGAGCCCTACCAGGGCGCGGCCACCGGCGTCGGCGGGATCGTGCGGGACATCATCTCCATGGGCGCCCGGCCGGTGGCGGTGATGGACCAGCTGCGGTTCGGTGCCGTGGACCACCCGGACACCCAGCGGGTGGCGCACGGGGTGGTCGCCGGGGTGGGCGGGTACGGCAACAGCCTCGGCCTGCCGAACATCGGCGGCGAGCTGGAGTTCGACTCCTCCTACCAGCGCAACCCGCTGGTCAACGCGCTGTGCGTGGGGGTGCTGCGGCACGAGGACATCCACCTGGCGAACGCTGAGGGCGTGGGCAACAAGGTGGTGCTGTTCGGCGCCCGCACCGGTGGGGACGGCATCGGCGGCGCCTCCATCCTGGCGAGTGAGACCTTCGATGCCGACAAACCGTCCAAGCGGCCCAGCGTGCAGGTCGGTGACCCGTTCATGGAGAAGGTGCTCATCGAGTGCTGCCTGGAGCTGTTCGCCGCCCGCGTGGTGGAGGCCATCCAGGACCTCGGCGCCGCCGGCATCTCGTGCGCCACCAGCGAGCTCGCCTCCAACGGAGACGGCGGGATGCACGTGGACCTGGAGAGCGTGCTGCTGCGCGACCCCACGCTGACCGCCGGCGAGATCCTGATGAGCGAGTCGCAGGAGCGGATGATGGCGGTGGTCGCCCCGGAGAAGCTCGAGGAGTTCCTCGCCATCACCGCGAAGTGGGACGTGGAGACCGCGGTGATCGGCGAGGTCACCGACAACGGCCGGCTGACCATCGACCACCACGGGCACCGGATCGTGGACGTGGACCCGCGCACCGTCGCCCACGACAGCCCGGTCTACGACCGGCCCTATGCCAAGCCTGCCTGGCAGGATGCCCTGAACGCCGACGACGCCGCTCACCTGTCCCGGCCCACCTCACCGGAGCAGGTGCGCGAGCAGGTGCTGGCGCTGCTCGCCTCCCCGAACCTCGCGTCCAAGGCATGGGTCACCGACCAGTACGACCGGTACGTGCAGGGCAACACCGCCATGGCCCAGCCGGACGACGCCGGAGTGGTCCGGGTGGACGAGAGCAGCGGGCTGGGTGTGGCGCTGGCCACCGACGCCAACGGCCGGTTCGCCAAGCTCGACCCGTACGTCGGCGCCCAGCTCGCGCTCGCCGAGGCCTACCGGAACGTGGCCACTGTCGGCGCCCGCCCGCTGGCGGTGACGGACTGCCTGAACTTCGGCTCCCCGGAGGACCCGGACGCGATGTGGCAGCTGGTGCAGGCCATCACCGGCCTGGCCGATGCCTGCGCTGAGCTCGGGGTGCCGGTCACCGGCGGGAACGTGTCCTTGTACAACTCGACGCTGGCCGGAGAGGTCGGCGTGGGACACATCGACGCCTCGATCAACCCCACCCCGGTGGTCGGCGTGCTCGGGGTGCTCGACGACGTCGCTCGGGTGACACCTTCGGCCTGGGCCGAGGAGGGACTGGAGGTGTTCCTGCTCGGGGCCACCGGTGCGGACCTGTCCGGGTCGGTGTGGGCGCAGGCCATCCACGACCACCTGGGCGGTCGGCCGCCGGCTGCAGACCTGGCCGCCGAGCGCAACCTGGCCGAGGTGCTCATCGGAGCCGGGCGGTCCGGGCTCGCCCGCGCCGCGCACGACCTGTCCGACGGCGGACTGGTCCAGTCGCTGACCGATGCAGTGCTGCGGCATGGCATCGGGGTGGAGGTGGAGCTGGCCGAGCTGCTGGAGCGGGACGGGGTGGACCTGGCCACGGCGTTGTTCGCCGAGACCGGCGCCCGGGCGCTGGTGGCGGTGGACGCCGGCCGTGCCGGTGAGCTGACCGAGCTCGCGGACCGGCACCAGGTGCCGGTGCTGCGGCTGGGGACCACCGGCGGCGACGCGCTGTCGGTGACCGGCGCGTTCCAGGTGGAGCTGGCCGAGCTGCGCAGCGCGCACGAGGACACCCTCCCGCAGATCTTCGGCCCCCACCCCGCGTGAAACGATTCAGGCGATACTTGCTCCGCGGAGGCGTGCTCTGCGGTATCGCCCCGACGGCGTAGCTGCCGAACTCGTCGGGCTGGTGCGGTGCGGCTGCCGAACCCCTCGGGCTGGTGCGGCGTAGCCTGGACGTATGACCGAGACCACACTGCACGGCGCTGGGGAGCGCACCCTGGTGCACGGCGACCACCAGGCGATCATCGTGGAGACCGGTGCCGGTATCCGCAGCTACACCTTGGACGGTGTGCACCTGCTCGGTGGGTATCCGCCGGAGCGGCTGTGCCCCAGCGCGCGCGGGCAGTGGCTGGTGCCGTGGCCGAACCGGATCCGCGGTGGGAAGTACACCTTTGACGATGAGCAGCACGTGCTGCCGATCCAGGACCCCGAGCCGGACGCTGCGATCCACGGGCTGGCCCGCTGGGTGCCGTTCAGCGTGCTCGACCAGGATGCCGCCCGGGTGGACCTCGGTGCCGTCCTGCCCGCGCGACCCGGATATCCGTGGCCGCTGGAGATGCGGGTCGCCTGGGAGCTGTCCGCCGACGGACTGGCCGCCACGCTCACGGTGCGCAACCTCGCTACCGAACCAGTGCCGTTCGGTGCCGGTGCGCACCCGTACCTGGCTGCCGGCGGGACGTTCCGGGAGCTGGTCGACGCCGCGCAGATCACCGTGCCCGGGGCCACCCGGCTGACCGGGGAGAACTCGTTCCTCACCGACCGCAAGAGCGTGGACGAGTCCGACGACTTCCGCACCGCCCGCCGGATCGGCACCCATGAGCTGGGCCTGTACACCGACCTGGACCGCGGCGACGACGGCCTCGCCCGGGTGGTCTTCGACCGCGA
>DATGRZ010000258.1:0-3278 GCA_035303065.1 Ruania sp. | reverse complement strand
CGTGCTGCCGCTGTCGCGGGCGATCCTCGGCGCAGTGTCGATCTTCGTGTTCATCGGGGCGTGGAACAACTTCCTCTGGCCGTTCATCGCGACCAACGACGCGAACATCATGACGCTGCCAGTCGGGCTGCAGACGGTGATCACCGCCTACGGGATCCAGTACGCGCAGGTGATGGCTCAGGCGATGCTCGGTGCGCTGCCGCTGATCGTCGCCTTCCTGTTCTTCCAGCGGCAGATCATCAAGGGCATCGCGACCTCCGGGATCACCGGAACCTGAGCCCGCTGGGGGGAGAGTCGTGGCAACGACCATGCAGGATGTCGCGGCCCGGGCAGGAGTGTCGGTCAAGACAGTCTCCAACGTCGTCAACGACCACCCCCACGTCAGCACGGCTACCCGCGATCTCGTCCTAGGGGCGATCGAGAGCCTGGGCTATCGGATGAACACCTCGGCGCGCAGTCTGCGCCGGGGGCGCACCGGCATGCTGGGACTGGCGCTGCCGAGCCTGTCCCTGCCCTATTTCGCCGAGCTGGCCGATGCGATGATCGCGGCTGCGGACCGGCAGGGGCAGGTGCTGCTCATCGAGCAGACCGGGGCCGAGCGTGCGCGAGAGATCGACGCACTGCGCAGCGTCCGCCGTTCGATGACCGACGGTCTGATCTTCAGCCCGCTAGCACTCGGTCAGCAGGACGAGCACCTGCTGCAGCCAGAGGCACCCTTGGTCCTCCTCGGCGAGCGAATCTTCACTGACCGCTTCTCCCACGTCACCATGCGCAACCGGGAGGCCGCCCGCGCGGCGACGTCGCACCTGATAGCGCGCGGTCGGCGACGGATCGCAGTGGTGGGTGTACACCCCGATGAGGTCGTCGGAACCGCAGCGTTGCGGCTGCACGGCTACGAGGACGCGCTGGCTGAGGCCGGTATCCGGGCAGATCCGGCGCTCTACGGCGAGGCGGGCCCGTGGTACCGACCTGACGGCGTGCGGGCGATGAACCGGATCCTTGATTCCGGGGCCAAGCCCGACGCAGTGTTCGGGATGAACGACACGCTGGCGATCGGCGCACTGCACGTACTGCAGTCGCGTGGCTACCGGGTGCCGGAGGATGTCGCGGTGATCGGGTTCGACGGGATCGAGGAGACCCAGTACTCCGCACCGACGCTGTCCACCGTGCACATCCAGCGGGACGAGATCGCGGCCACGGCCGTCCAGCTCCTCCAGCAGACGATCGCTGACCCAGGGAGCCAACCGCACCTGATCGACGTCGGGTTCCAGATCGAGTCCCGGGCCTCCACCGACCTCCCGGTGCTCGCGCCGTCATCGGCAGGCTCCTCACCACCGGCCGAGCAACACATCTAGCCCGGCCGCCTGCCGGTCGTTCTCCCGGAAGCGCCCCTGTCCACACCCCATCCACCCAGCTGCGGTACCCACCCCGCACACTGGACCCCATGCCCTCCACGATCCGCGACTACCTCGCGACCCGGTCTCCGGGCTGGAGCAGATGCTGACGAACCTGGCCCGGAGGCTGTCGGCGGCCGAGGTGCACGAGCTGGCCGACGCCACCGAGAACAGGCGCCCGGTGGTGATCGTCTACCTCGCCGGCACGGGCGGCACCAGCCGCCGCCTGGTCTCCGACCTCGAGGTCCTCCCCCCGCACCTGCAGGCCTACTGCTACGAGCGCCAGGACGAGCGCACCTTCCGCCTGGATCGGATCCTCTCCGTGGAGCCGGTCGGCTAGACCAACCAGGACCACCCCCAGCTCGCCAACGCTCCCCTCTGCGGCGACACGCCGGCCGGCAGCCGCGAACCAGGGCGTTCGCGACCAGTGGGGTCAGGTGGCGCGGCGGCGGGCCATCGACTCCATCTGCTCGATCACCAGGACCACGGTGTCAGCGCGCTTGTCCGGCGGGTAGTCATACTTGATCAGCAGCCGCTTCACCGAGGAGCGCAGCTTGGCGCGCACGTCCTCGCGCACGGTCCAGTCGGTCTTCACGTCCCGGCGCATGATCTGCACCAGGTCGCGGGCGATCTGCGCCAGCACAGATTCTCCCTGCAGCTCCAGCGCCGACGGGTTTGCGGCCACCGCGTCGAAGAACGCCAGCTGGTCGGCATCTAGCGGCGGGTCGAACCGCAGCCCCCGGTCCTTCTCCGCGGCCAGGTCGCGCGCCATCGCCACCAGCTCGGCGATCACCTCGGCGGAGGTGAGGTTGGAGTTGATGTACCGGGTCATCACCTCCTGCAGCCGGTCGGAGAACGCGGCCTGCCGGACGGCGTTGCCCCGGGTGGCGGTGCGTGCCTCGCTGGCTACCAGCGCGCGCAGGGCTTCGATGGTCAGGTGCGGGGTCTTGCTCGCCGCGGCACGCTGGGCGAAGTCGGTGTCGATCTGGTCGATGCGCACCTCCCCGAGCCCGGCCTCGGCGTAGATGTCCAGCACGTCCTCGGAGGTGAACGCCTTCGCGGCCAGCTCGGCGAGCAGGCGCTGCACGTCGGCGGGGATCGGCTCGCCCCGGGCCTGCCGGTCCTCGGCGTCCAGCTTGCCCATCCAGACCCGCAGGTCCTCGTAGAACCGGGCCTCCTGGGTCAGGTCGGCGATCTCCTCGGTACGTCCGCACAGCGCCCAGGCCCGGGACAGCCGCGCCGCCAGGCGCCGGAACCTGGACTTGCGGGACTCCTCCCCCTCGGCCGGGGAGTTGCCCGGAGTACTCGGGCTGGCCAGCCAGTTCAGCGTGCCCATCACCGCATCGACCCAGCCGCGGGGACTGCCGCGGCCGGCCTCGAGCAGTTCCCGCCAGCCCGACCCGTGCAGCACCTCGCGCAGCTGCAGCACCAGCTCGCGGGCCACCTCGGCAGCATCGGCCACGGACTTGCCGACCGGTTTGGTGCCCTGGTCGTCGGCGGTGTACTCCGCGAGCGCGTCCCGCAGGCTGTCGGCGATCGGGGCGTAGGCCACCAGCAGGCCGGCGTTCTTGCCGCGGAAGGTGCGGTTCACCCGGGCGAGGGTCTGCATCAGCAGCGCACCGCGCATCGGCCGGTCCAGGTACAGGGTGTGCAGCGGCGGGGAGTCGTAACCGGTGAGCATCATGTCCTTGACGATCACCAGCTCCAGCTCGTCGTCGGGGTCCTTGAGCCGCTTCTTGATCACCGCGTTGGCCGAGTCCCGGCGCACATGCTTGGCCACCGCGCCGGTGTCGGCGGGGGTGCCGGAGTAGACCACCTTGATCTTCCCGGCGTCCAGGTCCTCGGAGTGCCAGCCCGGGCGCAGCGCCACGATCGCCTCGTACA
>DATGRZ010000257.1:0-2261 GCA_035303065.1 Ruania sp. | reverse complement strand
TCACGCGTGTGACACAGACCATCTCCAGCGGTGAGACGGTCCTCGGCGGGTGAGCTCCGCCGTCGAGCCTCCAGAGCGGGATCAGCCCTCCGGGGCGGGCTCCCCACGGCGGGCGGCCAACGTGCTCTCCACCCAGGCGCGGGCCTTCTGCTCCATCACGAAGGAGAGCACCGGGATCACCCCACCGGCGATCAGCACCACGATCCGGCCGAAGCCCCAGCGCATCCGGCTCCACAGGTCGAACACGGTCACGGCGTAGACCACGTAGATCCAGCCGTGCACGAACGCCACCCAGGAGCCGATCACCGGCTCAGCCCACCCGTTCACCTGCACCACGTACTTCAGCAGCATCTCCAGGCACAGCAGGAGCAGCATGCCACCGGTGACGAACGCCATGATCCGGTACCGGGAGAACGCGCCCCGGGCCTTCATCTCCTGCACGTCGCTGGTTGCGGCTTCACCCTCGCTCATCCCCCCATTCTCACCCACATGACCAGCCCGGTGGCACCGCGGCCGGTGCTGGCGGCTCGGTTACCCTGGCGGGCATGCGCAGGTGGGCGGTAGCAGGCGTGGTCGTGGTGCTGGTCGCGGTCGTCGTCGGCGTGCTGCTCACCCGGGGCGGTGACAGCGAGCAGGAGGCGGCGCTGGCCACGTGGCAGGCGGACCTGGCCGAGTGGGAGTCCGCGCAGTCCCAGGCGCTGGTGCTCCCGGACGGGCCGGCGCTGACCGACGTGGTCACCGGTGCGGCACTGTCCCCGGTCGGCGAGGCCGGGACCACCGAGTCGCTCGATGAGGTCAATGCCGCCTGCACCCGGATGACCGCGTTCGCCGACCAGGTGCAGGACACTCCCGGTCCACCGGCGCTGCCGGCCGAGGCGGAAGCCGACGCCGAGCAGACCGCTGCGTTCGAGGCGGACCTGGACGCGCTGACCACGTTCCAGCAGGCGGTGGGTGGTCCTGGCGCCACGCTGCGGCAGTTCTGCGGCAGCTATCCGCTGCTGATCACCGCGCACACCACCGAGGACGCCGAGGAGGCGCGCGCACTGTTCGCGCAGGCGCTGCAGACCCAGTGCCCGTTGGCCGAGCTGGCCGAGGTGTGCCAGTCGCTGACCACCGGCGCCTCCGGGCAGGGTGACTCGGAGCCGGTCGATGGAGAACAGGTCCGGTCGGTGCTCACCGAACAGCTCGGTGCGGCCGAGGAGGAGATCGACGGCGCAGCCTCGGCTTTCGTAGCAACCCTCACCTCACCCTGACCTCGCCGGGGTGGCCGGGATGGGCGGGATGATGGGGGCCGCGATGGCCGGGTCGCCCAGTCGCCCGGTCGCTCGGTCGCCGGTTCGCCGGCTGTCCAGGCGGCTGAGCCACGGCACGGTGCTCGAGGGTGGACCTCGGGAGCCTCAGACGGTCTCGTGTGCCTCAGACGCCTGCCCCGTGGCTGGTGTGGTCGGTGGACCGCCGGAGGCTGCGGCTGCCCGCTCGTCGCGGATGTGTCGCACCTCGTCGCGGACCATCCGCCACCACAGCACGAGGGCGAAGCCGCCGAAGATCCACCACTCCGCCGCGTAGGCGAGGTTGCGGAGGTTCAGCCCGGCGTCCTCGATCACCGGTGGGCCGACCGGCTCGATCGCCGGTAGCCCACCGGTCGCCGCCGGTGGGTCCTGCGCGCCGAGACGCAGCTGACCGGCATACATCGGACCGCCCCAGACGTTCACCAGCTGCGCCGAGCTGATCAACCCGATCTGCGCGCCGGTGGGCAGGTCCGGATCCAGCCCGCTGGTGACCGCCTCCGAGCCGGCCAGGTACCCGGTGAGCTCGACCTGCCCGGTGGGAACCTCCAGGTAGCCGGGATCCGCATCGGGCACCCAGCCGCGCACCACCGGCAGCACGGCACCGTCGGTGTCCGCCACGGCGAAGGCGTTGAGCAGGTAGTAGCCCTCGGTGCCGTCCAGGTCGCGGCCGGCCACGAAGAACTGCTGCTCGGGCACGTACTCGCCGACCACCTGCACGTGCGCGCCGACCATCTCCTGGGTGAATCCGGTCTGCGGGTCGATCATGCCGGTCAGCGGCACCGCCTCGGCACCCTCCCGGGCGGCCTGCTCCACGGCAGCGGCCCGGTCGCCGCGCTCCTGGGCGCGGTCCAGCTGCCAGGCACCGAGCCGGATGCACAACGCGGCGCCGGCCAGCAGGATCACCAGGATTCCGAGCAGCCGCGGCCGGGTGCCGGCGCGCAGCCAGTCACCGAAACCACCACTAGTTGCCAC
>DATGRZ010000256.1:0-3072 GCA_035303065.1 Ruania sp. | reverse complement strand
GCGTACCGGACGTCGTCGGCGTCGGTGACGAAGGCTCCGAGAGTGCCCGCGGTGACGTTCGCGTTCGCGATCGACAGGCCCGGGCGGAGCGGGCGGACCCGGGTTCGTAGCCGCTCTGCCGGGTCGGGCGGCTGGCTCTGGGCGTAGACCTGGCCGATGTGCCGGATGTCGGCGTCCGCATCGCCCTCGGCAACCTGCCCGAGCAGGTCAGCACACTCCGCCTCGTCCCGGTAGCGCACGGCGAGCACGAACTCTCCTCCGCTGCGCACCGCCAGGCCGAACGCGACCGGGGTGCCTCGCGGGGCCGCTTCGGCGGTGGGCAGCAGGTCGCGGGCGAGCGACATCCAGTGCGCTTTGCGTTCTCGCGCCAGGTCGATGTGCATGACTCGAGTCTGCGCGCACCCGGGGCTGTGCGCATGTCGGCGAGCTCACCGCACGCCACGGCACGCTCACGCCACGGCGCGGTGCACCAGGGCGAGCAGGGCGTGGGCGTAGGCGTCCTCCACGTCGGCGGCGGTGAACGTGTCCAGCTCGCCGGTCGGCTCGCCGGTCTGCACCCGGAACTCCTCGCCGGTGTGCTCCAGGCGCACGAACGTGCCGCCGAGGAGCTCGCGCAGCTGATCCTCCCGCGGCAGCCAGAGGGCGTCCTCCTTGGCCACGCTGTCCAGGGCCCACTCGGTGGTGCCGTTGAAGTGCAGCACCGTGCCGGTGGGGTACGTACGTGGTTCGATGACCATGTGGGACAGGATGAAGACGTCCTCGCTCAGCGCTTCGGTCTGGATCCGGAACCTGTCGCCGGGCGCAGGGTGCCAGCGCACCCCGGAGTTCCGTAGCTCGTGGGCGAGGAGATCGCTGATCATTCCTCCACCCTAGGCCGGAAGCGGCACAGACGGCAGGACGGAAGCGGCCCCGGGCACGACTGCTGGACGTCAGCCGGCGCGAAGCCCCCGTTCGGCGCGCGCGACGGCACGGGTCACCTCCGCCGGGGGCCGGTCGCCGAGCACGGCAAAGGCGACCACGGCCAGCGGGAAGATGCGGGCGAACACCCCGGCGCGGTGCACCGTCGCCGCGTCGATGAGCCCGGCAAGCTGGTCCCAGGCGCGGAACGAGGTGGCGACCGTGGCCACGTCCTCGGCAGGGTCGTCAGCGGCGGCCAGGTCCCAGTCCAGCACGCCGCTGACCCGGCCGCCGAACCAGAGCACGTTGCTGGTGCCGAGATCGCCGTGGTTCAGAGCTTCTGGGACCGGCGGGAGTGCGGCGAGCCCCTGGATGCGGGCGAGCGCGTCGTCCCGCAGGTCCATCGGCAGCAGCGGCACCACGCGGTCGGTGAGCACCTGCTGCCAGTGCTCGCCGCCGAAGAACGATCGTGGTGGCGCCAGGTGCGGGCGCAGGCGTGCCAGGTCCGCGCTGTGCACGGCCTCGAGCAGGTCTCGGAGCACGACGGCGTCCGGCGGGTCAGGTGGGTCGCTCACCCCGCGCAGGCGTTGGGTGGGGATCGCGATGTGGCCCTCGGCCTCGATCGGGTCGCCGGTCGAGCGGGGCAGGTCGAACGGGAGGTCAGCCAGGGCATCGACCAGAGCCTGGGTGCGCAGCAGGTCGGCGGCCCCGGAGGGCTGGCGGGTGATCCGCACGGCAGTCCGCTCGCCGAGCACGACCACAGTGTTCGACCCGTGCTCCACCCAGGTGCAGTCGACCGGGTCGGTCGCTTCCCCTGCCTCGGTGAGGGCGCGAGAGACCAGTGTCGCCAGCACCGCCTGGGGTGGGCGGACGAACCGGGTCTCGAGTGACGTCATCGGTCCACCGTAGGTGTGCGGCACACCGCCCTCCTGGACCCACCTAGCCGGGATCGCTCGCTTCCCCACTGTCTGCGCCGCCGACCAGGTGCGCCACTGCCTCCGGGCCGCCGTCGAGCAGCAGCTGGAAGCCGTCCTCGTCCAGGATCGGTCGGCCGAGGTCACGGGCCTTGGTCTCCTTGGACCCGGCGCCGGGACCGACCACCACGAAGTCGGTCTTCTTCGACACCGACCCGGCAGCCTTGCCGCCGCGAGAGAGGATCTCCTCCTTGGCTCCGTCCCGGGAGTAGTTCTCCAGCGACCCGGTGACCACGATGCTCAGGCCGGTCAGCACGCCACCCTCGCTGGCCGCACCCGGACCCGGGTGGTCCGGGATGGCGAACTGCACCCCCGCCGCACGCCAGCGCCGCAAGATCTCGGCGTGCCAGTTCTCCGGATCGTCCGGGTCACCGAGCCAGGCCACCACCGCTCCGGCGATCGTCGGCCCGACCCCGTCGACCTGGGCGAGCTCTTCTTCGGAGGCCGCCTCGATCGCGGTGAGCGACCCGAACCAGGTGGCCAGCGCCCGGGCCGCGACCGGACCGACGTGCCGGATGTTCAGCGCGACCAGCTGGCGCCAGAGGTCCTTCGTCTTCGCCGCCTCCAGCTCGCTGACCAGAGTCAGCGCCTGGGCCGAAGGCTCGGCCACGGTGTAGTTCTTCCGGTAACCGGCCTTGCGCCGCTCCGCGGCGGTCATCCCCTCGGCCTCGGGCGGGTAGTCCAGCCGGGTCTTCTGGAACGGCCGGCGCACGGTCACCTCACCGGTCCCCTCGTCCACCTTCGGTTCGCCGGTCTCGGCGTCGCGGACCACCACGGCGATCGGCACCAGCTCCTCGACGGTCAGGTCGAACAGCCCGGCCTCGGTGACCAACGGTGGGGTGGCCGGGTTCTGCGGCTGGGTGAGCGCCGCCGCCGTCACCTCCCCGAGCGCCTCGATGTCCAGCGCCCCACGGGAGCCGATGTGCTCCACCCGACCGCGCACCTGCGCCGGGCAGGAGCGGGCGTTCAGGCAACGCAGGTCGATGTCGCCCTCCTTCATCGGCCGCAGGGCGGTGCCGCACTCCGGGCAGTCCGTGGGCATGACGAACTCCTGCTCGCTGCCGTCGCGCAGCTCCACCACCGGCCCGAGGATCTCCGGGATCACGTCACCGGCCTTGCGCAGCACCACAGTGTCGCCGATCAGCACCCCCTTGGCGCGCACCACGTCCTGGTTGTGCAGCGTGGCCTGGCGGACCACCGA
>DATGRZ010000255.1:0-7192 GCA_035303065.1 Ruania sp. | reverse complement strand
CGCGGCCCCGCACACCCCGCTCAGTGCCGGCGAGCGGCCGGAGTCACCGGGCCGGCTCGCCGCCGAGGAGGCTCTGGCACGGCACGCCGACGCGCTGCACGCGGTCAGCACCGCCGAGCGGGACACCATCGTCGACCGGCTCGGCGCCGATCCCGCCCGGGTCGAGGTGATCCCGCCCGGAGTGGACACCCGCCAGTTCCACCCCCAGCGGGCCGAGCAGGGCGAGCCTGGTTACCTGCTGATGGCCGCCCGGTTGGAACCGCTCAAGGGAGCCGACCTGGCGATCGAGACCTTCGCCCGGATCGATCCCGCGCTGGTCGGAGAGCTGATCGTCTGTGGTGGCGCGACCAGCGGGTTCGAGGACTACGTCACCGAGCTGCACCACCTGGTGGCCGACCGGGGCCTGGGGGAGCGGGTCCGGTTCGTGGGTGCCCGGGACCGGGACGAGCTGGCTCGGCTGATGGCCGGTGCCCGGCTCTTCCTCAACCCCTCGCACTCGGAGACCTACGGTCTGACCGCGCTGGAGGCCGCTGCCTGCGGAGTGCCGGTGGTCGCCTCCGCCGCCGGCGGGCTGGTCGAAGCGGTCCGGCACGGCGAGACCGGCCTGGTGCTGGACAGCCGCGACCCGCAGGACTGGGCCGATGCGGTCACCGGCCTGCTCCGCGACCCGGACCAGGCCCGCCGGCTCGGTGCCGGTGGGCTCGAGCATGCCCGGGCACACACCTGGGCGCTGATGGCCCAGCGCACGCTGGCTTCCTATCGCAGGCTGCTCGGCCAGGGCTGACTGCTGGGTAGTTCGGGTTGCGAGCTCGGCGAAGGTGCGATTGTGGTTGCTTGCGGCGCGAAATGCGACCACAACCACACCCTCGTGGGTCCAGAGCCGCGCTCGGCTGAGAGAATGGCACGGTGAGTGGACTGCAGATCGGACCCATCGCCGTCGGCACCCCCGTGGTGCTCGCGCCGATGGCGGGCGTGACCAACGCCCCGTTCCGGCGGCTGTGCCGGGAGGCCGGGGCCGCCGGGCTGCCAACCGACCGCCCCGACCTCGCGGCCGGACCGGCGCCGGCCGGGTTGTACGTCGCCGAGATGGTCACCTCCCGTGCTCTGGTCGAGCGAACCCCGGAGTCGATGCGGATCATCTCTCATGACGCGGGCGAGGCGGTCCGCTCCGTGCAGCTCTACGGTGTGGACCCGGCCACTGTGCGCGCCGCGGTGCGGATGCTGGTCACCGAGGACCGTGCCGACCACATCGACCTGAACTTCGGCTGCCCGGTGGCCAAGGTCACCCGCAAGGGCGGGGGAGCGGTGCTGCCGTGGAAGTCCGACCTGTTCGGCGCCATCATCACCGCCGCTGCCGAGGAGACCCGCGGCACCGATGTGCCGCTGACCATCAAGATGCGGATGGGCATCGACGCCGATCATCTCACCTATCTGGACGCCGCCCGGCACGCCCAGGACGCCGGGGTGGCCGCGATCGCACTGCACGCCCGGACCGCCGCGGACTACTACTCCGGTACCGCGCACTGGGACGCGATCGCCACCCTGAAGCAGGCCATCACCGAGGTGCCGGTGCTCGGCAACGGGGACATCTGGTCCGCCGCGGACGCCCAGGCGATGGTCGCCTACACCGGCTGCGACGGTGTGGTCGTCGGCCGCGGCTGCCAGGGCCGGCCGTGGCTGTTCACCGACCTGGTCGCCGCCTTCGCCGGCTCGGACCAGCGCGTGCGCCCCGGGCTGGCCGAGGTGGCCGAGGTGATCCGCCGGCACGCCCTGCTCATGGTCGAGCACTTCGGTGAAGAGCGCAAGGCGCTGCGCGAGCTGCGCAAGCACCTGTCCTGGTACATGAAGGGGTACGTGGTCGGCGGGGAGGCCAGGCGGCAGCTCGGCCTGGTCAGCAGCCTCGCCGAGCTGGACGAGCGGCTCGAGGCGCTCGACCTGTCGCAGCCCTACCCGGGCGAAGCCGCCGAGGGGCCGCGCGGGCGGGCCGGCAGCCCGAAGCAGCCGCACGTGCCGCAGGGCTGGCTCGACTCGCGGACCATGGACGAGGCGTGGCGGGACCAGCTGGCCGAGGCTGAGCTGTCCATCTCCGGCGGCTGACCACTCTTCCGGCGCGTCTCAGACCTGCGGGGCGGCCGCCGTCGAGTCGCGCACGATCAGGTCCGGGGTGAACAGCATCTCCGTGTGCGGCGCGCCGGTGCCATCGATCTCGGCGAGGATGGTGCTCACCGCGGCGGTGCTCATCGCGTCCACGCTCTGCCGGATGGTGGTCAGCGGGGGATCGGTGAACGCGATCAGCGGGGAGTCGTCATAGCCCACCACGGACACCTCGCCCGGCACGGACAGCCCGCGCGAACGTGCCGCCCGGATCGCCCCGAGCGCCATGATGTCCGAGCCGCAGACGATCGCAGTGTGCCCGGCGGCGAGCAGCTCGGTGGCCGCCGCCTGCCCGCCCTCCACCGTGAACAGACTGGTCGCCACGTGCTCGCCCGGGTCGCTCACCCCGAGCCGCTCACGCAACGCCTCGGTGAACCCGGCGACCTTGCGCTCGGCCGGCACGAACCGCTGCGGGCCGATCGCCAGCCCGATCCGGGTGTGCCCCTGAGCCACCAGGTGCCGCACCGCCAGGTCCATCGACCCGGCATCGTCGGAGGAGATGAACGGGGCATCCACCTTGGCCGAATACCCGTTGATCAGCACCATCGGCATACCGCGGGCCTGCAGCCGCTGGTACCGCTCCGGGCTGGCCTCGGAGTCGGCGTGCAACCCGGAGACGAAAATGATCCCAGCCACGCTGTGGTCCAGCAGGATCTGCACGTACTCGTCCTCGGTGGTGCCCCCGGGTGCCTGCGTGCACAGCAGCGGGGTGTACCCGGAGTGGGTGAGGGCCGACTCGATCTTCTGCGCGAAGTTCGGGAACACCGGGTTGCTCAGCTCCGGTACCACCAGACCGATCAGGCCCGCGGACTTGCCCCGGAGCTTCTCCGGCCGCTCATAGCCGAGCATGTCCAGGGCCGCAAGCACCGCCTGCCGGGCCTCCGCGGAGACCCCGGGCTTGCCGTTGAGCACCCGGGAGACCGTGGCAGTGCTCACCCCGGCATGGTCGGCAAGATCGGTGAGCCGGATGCGTGAGGACACGACGACCTCCTCGTCTGGTGCTCCGCTCGAGGCGGTGCCCGTCATCTCTGAAAGCGTGATCTGAAAGTTACAGCAAGGTCTTGCAGAATGCTAGCGCACCCTCTATGTTCGACAGAGTCCCGGCCGCAGGACGCATCGACGCAGGCGGCCATCCACCAGTCCCAGATCAGGAGAAACGCGGATGCGACGGAGCATGATCATCACTGCGGCAGCCGGCCTCACGCTGGTGCTCGCCGCGTGCTCGGGCGGCACGGCCGAGGCGCCCGAGGAACCCGGCAGCAGCGCCGGTGAGGAGCAGGCCGAGGACGGCCAGGAGCAGGCCTCCGGCTCGTTGACCATCTGGGCCGACGAGCTGCGCGCCGACGCGCTCACCGAGATCGTCGCCCAGTTCGAGGAGGACAAGGGCGTCGACGTGGAGGTCGTGGAGAAGAACTTCGATGACATCCGGGAGGAGTTCCTCGCCCAGGCACCGACCGGTGAGGGTCCGGACGTGATCGTCGGCGCCCACGACTGGGCCGGTGAGCTGGTCACCAACGGAGTGGTCAGCCCGGTCGAGCTCGGTGCCACTGCCGAGGAGTTCTCCGAGGTGGCCGTGAACGCCTTCACCTACGAGGGCCAGGTCTACGGACTGCCCTACGGCATCGAGAACATCGCCCTGGTCCGCAACAACGAGCTCGCCAGCGACACCCCAGACACCTTCGACGACCTGATCGCCCAGGGCGAGGACAGCGGCGCACAGTACCCGGTGCTGATCCAGATCGGCGAGGAGGGCGACGCGTACCACATGTACCCGCTGCAGACCTCCTTCGACGCCCCGGTGTTCGAGACCGACGAGTCCGGCTCCTACGTACCCGAGCTCGCCCTCGGCGGGGAGAACGGTGAGGAGTTCGCCGAGTACCTCGGCTCCATCGGCCAGGCCGGTTCGGGCGCGCTGGACACCGCGATCACCGGTGACATCGCCAAGGAAGCCTTCGCCAACGGGGAGTCGCCCTACATCATCACCGGGCCGTGGAACATCTCCGCGTTCACCGACGCCGGGCTGGACGTGTCCGTGCTGCCCATCCCGGGTGCGGGCAGCGAGCCGGCAGCACCATTCGTGGGCGTGCAGGGCTTCTACGTCTCCGCCTACTCCGAGAACGCGCTGCTGGCGAACGAGTTCCTGGTGAACTACGCGGCCACCGAGGACGTGCAGATCGCCCTGTACGAGACCGGTGGACGCATCCCCGCGCTCACCGCAGCCGCCGACGCCCTGGCCGACGACCCGATCGTGGCCGGGTTCGCCGCTGCCGGCGAGGTCGGTGTGCCGATGCCGGCGCTGCCGGAGATGAACTCGGTCTGGACGTTCTGGGGCACCACGCAGGCAGACATCGTCTCCGGTGCCGCCACCGACCCGGCAGCAGCCTGGGCCACCATGGTGGAGAACATCCAGGGCGCCATCGACGCAGCCTGACCCCCTGCTCGGGAGGGGCGCCCGGAGCGTCCCTCCCGAGCCTGCTGACGTCCGTCCCTCGCCGGCAACGGGCCGCCCTGGAGCGCGGCCCGGCGCATCGCGGCGCACCTGGTCCCGGAGGAAACGTGTCCCTACGCACCGAGAACAAGCCCACGTCCACCGTCGACGTCCGCGGCACCACGTCCCACGCGCGGGAGATGAACAAGTTCTTCTTCGTCAAGCTCGTGCTGATGGCCCTGGTGAACGCCTTCGGCCTGTTCGTGCTCTACTCCTCCTGGCAGGTGGGCCACTGGGGGATGCTTGCCGCGATGGTGGTCCTGCTGGTGGTGGTCAACTGGGCCTACTTCTCCAAGCGGATGATCGCCGCGAAGTTCCTGGTGCCCGGTCTGGTGTTCCTGTGCGTCTACCAGCTGTTCACGATGGCCTACACCGGGTACGTGGCCTTCACCAACTACGGCACCGGCCACATCGGCACCAAAGAGGCGGCCATCGAAGCGAACCTCGCGCAGAACGAGCACCGGGTAGAGGGCTCACCCGCCTATCCGCTCGCCGTCGTCTCCGGGGAGGGGGACGAGCTCGGGTTCGCGATCCTCGATGACGGCGCAGTGCTGGTGGGTACGGCCGAGTCACCGTTCGAGCCGGCTCCGGAGGCGACCGTGGCCGACGGGTCGATCACGGCCGTCCCCGGGTACGAGCTGCTCACCTTCGACGAGATCCTGCAGCAGCAGGAGGAGATCACCAGCCTGCGCGTCGGCTTCGCGGACGCGAACGAGGGCAGCATCCGCACCCAGACCGGCTCCACCGGGTTCCTCTATCAACCCTCGCTCAGCTATGACGAGGCCACCGGTGCGCTCACCGACACCACCACCGGTGTGGTCTACCGGGACAACGGGGAGGGCATGTTCGCCGCCGAGGACGGCTCCACCCTCCGGGTCGGGTGGCGGGTGCCGGTCGGGTTCGACAACTTCACCCGCATGTTCACCGACGCGCGGCTGTCCGGCCCGTTCCTGCAGGTGCTGGTCTGGACGTTCGCGTTCGGCTTCCTGTCCGTGGCCACCACGTTCTTCCTCGGCCTGTTCTTCGCGATCGTGTTCAACCACCCGCGGGTACGCGGTCGCAAGGTGATCCGCTCCCTGCTGATCCTTCCCTACGCGTTCCCGGGGTTCCTCTCCGGGCTGGTCTGGGCCGGGCTGCTGAACCGCAAGTTCGGCTTCATCAACCAGGTGCTGCTCGGCGGTGCGGAGGTCCCCTGGCTGACCGATGCCTGGCTGGCCCGGTTGAGCGTGATCGGGGTGAACCTCTGGCTCGGCTTCCCGTACATGTTCCTCATCACTACCGGGGCGCTGCAGGCGATCTCGGCGGACATGTACGAGGCGGCGAAGCTGGACGGTGCCCGGGTGTGGCGGATGTTCCGCTCGATCACGCTGCCGCTGCTGATGATCTCCGTGGCGCCGCTGCTGATCGCCTCGTTCGCGTTCAACTTCAACAACTTCAACCTCATCTACTTCGTCACCGAGGGCGGGCCGAACTTCCCCGGGTCCCCGATCGCCGTGGGTGCCACCGACATCCTCATCTCGATGGTCTACGCGGTCGCGATCGAGTCCGGCTCCACCCAGTACGGGCTCGCCTCGGCGATGTCGATCCTGATCTTCATCATGGTCGGGCTGATCTCCTGGCTCGGCTTCAGACAGACCCGCAAGCTCGAGGAGGTGCTCTGAGATGGCCGTGGTGACGTCCGCACCTGCTACGCGGGGCAAGCGGTGGTGGCGCGAGGTGGGCTGGCGCTACCCGGTGGCCGTGGTGGCGATCGTCTACGCCGCGTTCCCGATCGTGTACATCCTGTCCGCATCGCTGTCCGAGCGCGGCACCCTGACCGGCTCTAACCGGCTGTTCGCCGAGGTCAGCACCAGCCAGTACGAGCAGCTCTTCGCCACGCTGTTCCCGACGTGGGTGGCGAACACGCTGCTGATCGGGGGCGTGACGGCGGTGGGTGTGGTGCTCATGGGCGGTGCCGCGGCGTACGCCTTCTCCAGGTTCCGGTTCGCCGGCCGCCGGCAGTGGCTCACCGGTCTGCTGCTGGTGCAGATGTTCCCGCAGATGCTCGCGTTCGTGGCGATCTTCCTGCTGCTGCTCAGCCTGCGGGACGTGGTCCCGGTGCTCGGGCTGAACTCCCAGCTCGGGCTGATCGCCGTCTACCTCGGTGGTGCGCTGGGCACGAACACGTTCCTCATGTACGGGTTCTTCAACTCCGTGCCCAAGGAGCTGGACGAGGCCGCCAAGATCGACGGTGCCGGCCACGCCCGGGTGTTCTTCACCATCATCCTGCGCCTGGCCGCACCGATCCTGGCGGTGGTGGGACTGCTGTCCTTCGTGGCCACCTTCTCCGACTACATCATCGCCGGCATCGTGCTGCAGAGCCAGGACCGGCTGACCGTGGCGGTCGGCCTGTACCAGTTCATCTCCGGCCAGTTCGACGCCCGCTGGGGCATCTTCGCCGCCGGTGCGGTGATCAGCGCCATCCCGGTGCTGCTGCTGTTCCTGTTCCTGCAGCGCTACATCGTCGGCGGCCTGACCAGCGGTTCGGTCAAGGGGTGATCGGCCCAGCCC
>DATGRZ010000254.1:0-4025 GCA_035303065.1 Ruania sp. | reverse complement strand
GCGGCTGGGCGAACGCTTCGAACGGCGGTTCTTCGTCTACCAGCGCACCGGAGAGCCGTGCCGGCAATGCGGGTCGCGGGTGCGCTCTGCGCCACTGGCCGGGCGCACGCTCTACTGGTGCGGACGGTGCCAGCGGCGGCGGTGATCGAACGCTGCGTCCTGCCCTCCGCTCAACATTTCGTTGATCGTCTGGTTCACCTCGGTCAATGTCGAGGCATTCCTGCTGCCGATGTAGATCTCGTCCACGATCGGTCTCACCAAGGCGGTGATCGACCCGTAGGACTGCGTCACCGGGAAGAACAGGGTGTCCTGGTTCTCCACACGATCGAGGAACAGGGAGACATCCAGTCCCTGGTCGGCGAACGTCTCCCGGGCAGCCGCTATACCTGCTGGGCGGGCCGGGAAGACCACGCCGGCCTCCCCCACGAGCACCTGGCAGTCATCTGAGCCGAGGAACGCGGGATCGCCCACATCTGGCTGGTGAAGGAACCCATGCGGTCCATGCCAAGCCAGGTCAGCACCTGGTTGCCGACCCCGAGCTGAACGTCCAGGATCCACAGGAACACCGGGGCGGCCACCCCGTTGGAGACCAAGTACGGCGTCAGCACCAGCGAGCGAAGCAGTGTCGAACGGCTGAGCCGCTGCATCAGCACCGCCAGCAGCAACGCGACCACGGTCTGCACAGGTGCGTCGTTGCAGGCGGGCGCTCGGCGGCGGCTCGGGTCAGCCGCGGGGGCCGTCGCCGAAGTCGGGGATGGTCAGACGTTCACCTCCTGCACGGGCGGAGGCGTGCGCCACGATCCCGGGTGCAGTGAAGTGCGCTGCGCGCCAGGCGTGCACCGGCGGGTGCTCCCCAGTGACCACCCCGCGGACGAAGTCGTCGGCGAGGAAGTGGTGCGATCCTTCGTGGCCGTTCGGAGCATCCGCATAGGAGGCCGGGAGGCGGGACCGGTCGTGCACCGGCGCCGAACCCGAGGTGAACGCCTCCCGCAGCGCGGGAGCGACATCGTCCAGGTCGCTCTCGTCGCCGCTGCGGATCGGGACGAAGTCCGCCGAGATGTCGTGGGAGCTCTCCTTGTCGTGCCACACGCTCTGGTGCGCCAGCTGCTCGAAGCTGGCCTCGGTGCCGAAGAACCGGAATCGGGACTCGCGGATTCGCGAGGGGTAGCCGACCCGGCGCATCTCGTTGGTGCGCATCGCCCCGCCGTCGGAGAGCTCGAACAAGGCGGTGGCGTTGGAGAAGTTGTTGTCGAACTGGCTGATCTCCCGGTCGAAGACGCCGTCGTCACGCTGGTCCTCCACCCCGAGGCAGCTGACGCTGACCGCCCGCGCGGGCAACGCCCCGAGCACACCGCCGATCGCGTGGGTGGGATAGAGCATCGGCGGATAGCTGGCCGTGGCCTTCCAGTTCTCTCCGCCGCTGTAGGCGTAGGCGTCGTAGAAGCCGAGGTCCATGTCGTGCACGTAGTCGCCCTCGGAGTAGAACACCCGGCCGAGCGCACCCTCAGCGATCTTGCGGCGCAGGAACACTGTGGCCGGGTTGTAGTAGCTGGTCTCGCCCATCATGTAGGTGAGCCCGGTGCGCTCGACGGCGGCGATGATCGCCTCGATGTCGGTGAGCTCGGTGGCCATCGGTACCGCGGAGTAGACGTGCTTGCCGGCCTCGAGCGCGGCCAGCACCAGCGGGGCGTGGGTCCAGCGCTGGGTGAAGATCGCCACAGCGTCCAGATCTGAGTCGAGCATCTGCTCGAAGCTGCCCACGACGCTGGCTTGCGCATAGCGCTCCGCGAGCGCCTCTGCGCGTTCGGGCCGCAGATCGGTGATCTCGATCCGGCTCACGTTGGGGTGCCGGTCCCACAACGTGGCAAAGCTGCGGGAGAACTGTCCGGCACCGACGATACCGATGCTGATCGTGCCCGCACCGGGATTCAGGGGCTCGGTAGGTTCAAGGGGCAGCTTGGGCACAGTGTTCTCCTCTGGTTCGTATCTCTGGATCTTCGAAACGGGTCATGGCCGGGTGTAGCGGTGTCGTGGCGGATCGAGCAGCCACTGGCACGCGACGACGGCTGCGCCGCGGGCCCACTCGTCGAACCCGGAGGTGAACGCCACCACCTTCGGGTGGCGCGCCACCGGATCGAGATGCTCGGCGAGCGCGGCCTGCATGCTGTCCTCGGCGTAGGTGAGTAGCTCCAGGCCGTCACCGGCGAGGATCACCGCGGGCAGGCCGAGGATGTTCACCAGCTGGGCGATGATCACACCGAGCGCACGCCCAGCGTCCGCAAACACACGGAGTGCCACGGGGTCACCCTCGGCCGCCAGGGCACACCCTTGCGCCAGGTCGATGTCCACGCGCCCGTGCGGCACACCGATGGCGGCGGTGATCGCAGCAGTGGTGAGGTAGCTCGAAGCACAGCCGCGGTGGCCCAGATCGCAGAGTGGACCGGAGTCCGAGATGCGGTGGTGGCCGATCATGCCGACCAGTCCGTTCGGTCCGGAGAGCACCTTGTCCTCGAGCACGATGCCCAGGCCGATGCCCACTCCCACGGTCAGGACGGCGAGCTCGCTCATGCCCTTGCCGGGCCCGGACCACTGCACCCCGGCGGTGAGCGCCCGGGCGTCTCCACTGAGCACTGTCGGAATCCCGGTCGCCTCCTCAACCAGGTGCGCGAGGGGAACCTGGTCCCAGCCGAGGTAGTTGTTCCGGCGGACTGTGTCGTCGAAACGGGTCTGCTCACCGGCGAGCCCGATGCCGAGGGCTTGGATGCGCTGATCGCGGCCAAGTTCGTTTACCATCGCAACAATATCGGCAAGGACCGCAGGAATCTCGGCGCTCTCGATCTGCGCACTCTGTCCTGCTTCGACCCGTCCACGGGCATCGGCCCGCACCGCGAAGATCTCGTCGGCGGTGAGCTTCACGCCGATGAACTGGTGCCTGGCTGCATCGAGCACGAGCGGAGCGCCAGGACGGCCGCGTTGCTCTGAGACCAGCGCGATTCCTTCAGAGACAAGGCCAGAAACAAGCAGCGGCCGGGCGGTTTTCGTCAGGCTGGCCGGAGAGAGCCCGAGGCGACGGGCGAGCTCGGCCCGAGTGAGCGGGCCACCGAGCAGCAGCGCCCGCACCACCCCACGTGCCGCTGGCCCCAGCGCGGTCAGGGACGGCGAGTCGACGATGTCTGGGCTTCCTTGCACGCCCAGCATGATGCACGCATTTCATTCACCATGTCAAGTAATAGCTACGGGAATATGGCCCTGTCACAGGAAACCGCATGTCGTCTGGCGTGGAACTCGGCGGTGGTCGCCAGCGCGGCGGGCCCGGGCCCCGGCCCCGATCGTCGTGGGACCGGGCCCTCGGCGCTACGGCCGCAGGAGGTGGCCACGCACGACGGTCGCCCACGGGGAGAGATCGGCGTCGACGACCACGAGGTCCGCATCGTAGCCGGGCGCGATGCGGCCCTTGCGGTCACCCAACCCGGCGATCTGTGCTGGCCGGGTGCTGCCCATGGCGAACAGCTCCGCCACCGGCCAGCCGAGCTCGGTACGCAGGTAGGTGAGCATCGCCTCGAGCGTGGTGGTGCTGCCGCCGAACGCATCGGCGCCGACGACCACCCCCACACCGTCCCGCACCTCGCAGACCACCTCGGCCAGCGCGTACCGGGTGCCCTCCGGCAGCCCGGCGCCGGAGGTGGCATCCGAGACCACGATCAGGTCCTCACCCAGGCAGCGGCGGGCGATCTCCAGCAACGCCGGCGGCAGGTGCTTGCCGTCGGCGATCACCTCGGCGGTCAGCCCGGTGGAGGCGAGCGAGGCCTCCAGCAGACCGGGTACCCGCCACGGCCCCTCGCGCACCAGTGCGGACTGCCCGCTCCACAGGTGCGTCAGGTGGCTCAGCCCGGCCGCTTGCGCCGCCCGCAAGTCCGGAACGCGCGCCTCGCTGTGCCCCGCCGCCACCACCGTGCCCGCAGCGGCGAACTGCTCGACGGCGGAGACTCCCCCGGGCAGCTCCGGCGCCAGTGTGATCATCGCGG
>DATGRZ010000253.1:0-47200 GCA_035303065.1 Ruania sp. | reverse complement strand
GGGTCACGGTGACTGTCCTTCCCGTGCGTCCGCTGCAGCGGGTGAGGGTGCGCTGGTGACATGGTCGGTCTCCGGCTCGGCCCGCCAGACCCGCAGCGTGTGCAGCCGGCGGCGCCGGCCCTGGAAGTCCAGCGCCTCCAGGCAGATGCCGTGGGTGCAGGCACGCGACCCTTGGATCGGTACCCGGCCCAGCGCCTTGGTGAGCAGACCGGCGGCGGTGGTGACCTCCTCGTCGTCGATGTCGGTGTCGAAGAGCTCGCCCAGCTCGTCCAGCCCCAGCCGGGCCGGCACCACGAAGGTGCCGTCCTCGGCTGCGGCGACCTCCTCCTCCTCGGTGTCGTGCTCGTCGACCAGCTCACCGACCAGCTCTTCGAGGATGTCCTCCACGGTGACCAGACCGGCCACCCCGCCGTACTCGTCCACCACGACGGCGATGTGCACCGACCCCTCGCGCATCTCCTCCAGCAGGTCGTCGACCACCTTGGTCTCCGGGACGAACAACGGTGGGCGCATCACCTCCTCGACGAGGCTCGTCTCGGCCTGGTCTGTGCCGCTGCGCACCGCCCGGGCGAGGGCGTCCTTGAGGTAGAGCACACCGCGCAGGTCGTCCACGGAGTCGCCGATCACCGGCACCCGGGAGTAGCCGGAGCGGACGAACAGGTTCAGTGCCTTGTGCACCGAGACACCGGCGTGGATGGTCACCATGTCGGTACGCGGCACCATCACCTCCCGCACCCGGGTGGTGCCCAGCTCGAACACCGAATGCAGCATCTCCCGCTCGTCCTCGTCGATCTGGTCGCTCTCGCTGACCCGTTCGACCATGTCTCGCAGGTTCTCCGTCTCCTCCTGCAGCTCCTCCGCGGGGCTGCGGCCGCGACGTTGCCCGAGCCGGCGGACAGTGGCGATCATCGGGGTCAACGCCCGCTGCACCATCAGCACGGCCGGGCCGACCAGACCCAGGACCTGCACCGGGGACCTGCGGCCCAGGACTCGTGGCAGCAGCTCCACCACCACCGTGGCCAGGATGGTCAGGCCCGCCAGCGCCACCAGCAGCACCTGCCACCAGCGGGGGAAGGCAGCAGCGATCACCAGGGTCAGGCACACTGCACCGACCAGCTCCAGCAGCACGCGGGCGTAGGAGGCGGCCCGCACCGCCGGGGCGGGGTCCTCGGCGATCTGCACCACTGCGGCGCCACGGGCCCGGCCGGCGGCGTAGTCCTGGGCGGCGGCCCGGGTGATCCGCCCGGCGGCCTCCTCAGCAGCGGCGAGCACAGCGGCGAGCAGTGCGCACACGCAGGCGCACACGATCATGAACCCGATACCACCCACCGGCGCCGGGGCGTCTCCGGCTGTTCCGAGCAGCATGGCGGTCAGCGGGTGGCCAGGAAGGTGAGCAGGAGGCGACGTTGCAGGTCGAACATCTCCTTCTCCTCCTCCGGCTCGGCATGGTCGTAGCCGAGCAGGTGCAAGATGCCGTGCGTGGTCAGCAGCAGCATCTCCTCCTCGGCGGAGTGCCCGGCGGCCAGCGCCTGGTCGGCGGCCACCGGTGGGCAGACGACGATCGAGCCGAGGATGCCCTCCTCGCTGAGCTCGTCGTCGGTGCCCGGGCGCAGCTCATCCATCGGAAAGGAGAGCACGTCGGTGGGGCCTTCTTCGTCCATCCACTGCACGTGCAGCTCGGACATCACGTCAGTGTCCACGAACCGGATCTCCAGCTCGGCCTGCGGGTGCACGCCCATCGTGTCCAGCACGTGCCGGGACAGGTCCGCGAACTCCGTCTCGTCCAGGCGGTCGCCGGACTCGTTCGTGACCTCGATGCTCATCGGCGGGTGCTCCTCGCGTTCTCCGGTCTGTCCGCGCTCATCGGGTCCACTCCGAGCGGCCGCGGGAGGGGGCCTGCCCCCGGCCGACCTGCGGGTGGCGGGTCTCGTAGTGGGAGTAGGCGTCGATGATGTCGGCCACCAGCCGGTGGCGCACCACGTCCGCGCTGGTCAGCTCACAGAACGCGACGTCCTCGATGTCGCTGAGGATCTCCTGCACCACCTTCAGCCCGGAGACCGCCCCACCGGGCAGGTCCACCTGGGTGACGTCCCCGGTGACCACGATCCGGGAGCCGAACCCGAGCCGGGTGAGGAACATCTTCATCTGCTCGGCCGAGGTGTTCTGCGCCTCGTCGAGGATGATGAACGCATCATTGAGAGTTCTTCCCCGCATATAGGCCAGCGGCGCGACCTCGATGGTGCCGGCGGCCATCAGCCGCGGGATCGACTCCGGGTCGAGCATGTCGTGCAACGCGTCGTACAACGGTCGCAGGTAGGGGTCGATCTTGTCATTCAGGGACCCGGGCAGGAAGCCGAGCCGCTCGCCGGCCTCCACCGCGGGGCGGGTGAGCACGATCCGGTTCACCTGCTTGGCCTGCAGCGCCTGCACCGCCTTGGCCATCGCCAGGTAGGTCTTCCCGGTGCCGGCCGGGCCGATGCCGAACACGACTGTGTTGGCGTCGATCGCCTCCACGTAGTCCTTCTGGCCGACGGTCTTGGGCCGGATGGTCTTGCCGCGGTTGGACAGGATGTTCATCGTCAGCACCTGTGCCGGCCGGTCGGTGGTGGCGCTGGTGAGGATCGCGATGGCGCGCTCGACGGCGTCGGCGGTCAGCGGCTGGTCGGACGAGGCGATCTGGGTGAGCTCGTCGAGGAGGCGTTCGGCCAGTGCCACGTCACCGGGGTTGCCGGTCATCGTGATCAGGTTGCCGCGCACGTGCACGTCCACCTGCGGGAAGCCCGCCTCGATCGCGGTGAGCACCTCGTCGCGCTGTCCGAGCAGGGCCACCATGGGCACGTGCTCGGGGACGGTGATCTGGTGGCGCACCTGACCAGCGGGCAGCTGGTCGTCGGCGCCGGTGGGGATGGACTCGGTCATGGGCTGGGCCGGTGGCCCTGGGGTGACTCCTCGTTCGGCGATGGGGACATGTCTCGATCCTACCCAGCGCGACGGCCGGTGGCAGGGGGCATTCCTCACCCGCGGCCGAGGGTGTGTGCCAGCAGGGTGAGAGCGACCGGTCCGGCGGTGGAGGTGCGCAGCACGTGCGGCCCGAGCCGCACCACCTGTGCGCCCGCCTCGACCAGGTCGCGGACCTCCTCCTCGGTCAGGCCACCCTCCGGGCCGACCACCACGAGCACCTCGGGCGCCTCCGGGGGGATCTGGGTGTGGTCGATCGGGGTGCTGGCGCTCTCGTGGGCGACCAGCACCACTCCCCCGTTCTCGACGGCGGAACGCACCGTGGTCAGCAGCTGCTCACCGTGCACCAGGTCGGCCACAGCGGGCAGGAACGCCCGCCGGGACTGCTTGGCAGCGGCACGCACCACGTGCCGCCAGCGCTCCACCCCCTTGGTCGCCTTCGGTCCGCGCCAGCGGGACACCGAGCGGGCCGACTGCCACGGCACCACCGCGTCCATGCCCACCTCGGTGCCCGCCTCGATCGCCAGCTCGTCCCGGCCGCCCTTGGCCAGCGCCTGCACCAGCACCAGGCGGCACCCGGGGGCCTGCTCACGTTCTACGGACAGCACGTCCAGGTCCAGGTGAGCTCCGCCGTCGACGGCTGCGACCTGACCGGTGAGGCGCACACCGGCACCATCGACGACCTGCACCTGCTCCCCCGGCCGCAGGCGCATGGCCGCTGCCGCATGCCGGGCCTCCGAACCGGTCAGCGCGTACCGCTGCCCGGCACCGAGGTCGTCCAGGTCACCGGGGGTGGTGACGAAGACCGCCAGGCTCACTTGCCCTGCAGCTTGTCCCGCAGGCGGGAGAACACCCCTGGGTGCGCCGGAGCGAGACGCGCCTCGGGCCGCTCCTCCCCGCGCAGGGTGGCCAGCTCACGCAGCAGCCGCTCCTGGTCCTCGTCCAGCTTGCCCGGTACGGCCACGCTCACGTGCACGTGCAGGTCACCACGACCACCGCCGTTCAGGTGCCCCACACCCAGACCGCGCAGGGTGACGACCTCCTCCGGCTGGGTACCGGGCCGCAGGTCCACCTGCTGCACACCGTCCAAGGTCTCCAGGTCGAGCACAGTGCCCAGGGCGGCGGCGGTCATCGGCACCTCGGTGGTGCAGTGCAGGTCGTCGCCGCGGCGGGTGAAGATCGGGTGGCGCCGTTCCCGGACCTCCACGTACAGGTCTCCTGGGGGGCCACCGGCGGGGCCGACCTCACCCTGCCCGGTGAGCTTGATCCGGGTGCCGTCGTCGACACCGGCGGGCACGTTCACCCGCACCGTGCGCTGGGTGCGCACCCGCCCCTCACCGGCGCACTCGGTGCACGGGCTGGTGATGATGGTGCCGAAACCGGAGCAGGCGGCGCAGGCGGTGGTGGTCATCACCTGGCCGAGGAAGGACCGGGCCATCCGCTGCACCGAACCGCGACCGTGGCAGACGTCACAGGTGACCGGGCTGGTGCCGGGCTGGCAGCAGGTGCCCTGGCAGGTGGTGCACATCACCGCGGTCTCCACCTCGATCTCCTTGGTCACGCCGAAGGCAGCGTCGGCCAGCTCCAGGTCGATACGCAGCAGCGCATCCTGACCGCGGCGGGACCGGGGCACCGGGCCGCGCTGGGCGCCACCACCGGCCGCCGCGGCGAAGAACGACTCGAAGATGTCGGAGAAGCCGAACCCGCTGCCGGCACCGCCCCCGGCCATCCCGGGCATGCCGCCCATGTCGTAGGCGCGCCGCTTCTCCGGGTTGGACAGCACATCGTGCGCGGCAGCGATGTCCTTGAACTTCTCCGCGCTGTCCGGTCCTGCCACGTCCGGATGGTGCTGGCGGGCGAGCTTGCGGTACGCGCGCTTGATCTCATCCGTGCTGGCGTCGCGGGAGACGCCCAGGATGGCGTAGTAATCGCTCACAGGTTGCTTTCTGTTGGTTCTCAGGTCGCTGGGGTCCGTAGCTCGGTAGTGGTTGTCCTGGTCAGCCGTTCATGAACCGGGACAGGTAGCGGGCGACCGCGCGGACGGAGGCCATAGTGGTCGGGTAGTCCATCCGGGTGGGGCCGAGTACGCCGAGCTGGCCGACGGCCTGTGGACCCTGACCACCGTAACCGCTCGCGATCACGGCAGTCTCCGCGAGGTTCTCGTGATGGGTCTCCCAGCCGATACGCACCGCCAGGGGTTGGTCCGGGGTGTCGTCCACCATCTCGGTGAGCAGACGCAGCAGCACCATCTGTTCCTCGAGGGCCTCCAGCACCGGGCCGATGGTGCGCGGGAAGTCCAGGTCGGAGCGGGCCAGGTTCGCGGTGCCCGCCATCACGATCCGCTCTTCGACGTCCTCGGAGAGCGTCTCGTCGATGGTCTGCACGATCGCGGTGATCAGCGGGCGGTCCAGCGGCGGGAACGCCTCGGCGACCAGCCCCAGGCGCTGCCGGGCCTTGATGGCACCGAGACCGGCGACCTCGGCGTTGATCCGGGCGCGGAGCTCGGCGAGCAGCACTTCGTCCAGGTCCTGGGTGGACTCCACGATGCGTTGGGCGACCCGGCCGTTGCTGGTGATGATCACCACCATCAGCCGGCGCGGGGTGGTGGGCACCAGCTCCACGTGCTGCAGCGCCGAGCGGCGCAGGGAGGGGTACTGCACGACGGCGACCTGCTGGGTGAGGTGCGCGAGCAGGCGCACAGTGCGCTCCAGCAGCTCGTCCAGGTCCACGGCACCACCGAGCAGCTCGGTGATGGCCCGCCGTTCGGGTCCGGACAGCGGTTTGACCTCGGAGATCTGGTCCACGAACATCCGGTAGCCCTTGTCCGTGGGGATACGGCCCGCTGAGGTGTGCGGCTGGGCGATGTAGCCCTCGTCCTCCAGGGCGGCCATGTCGTTGCGGATCGTGGCCGGGGAGACACCGAGGTTGTGCCGGTCCACCAGGTTGCGGGAGCCCACGGGCTCACGGCTGCGGACGTAGTCCTGCACGATCGCACCCAGCACCTGGAGCCGCCGGTCGCTCGTCACTTGCTGTCACCTCCTCGAACCTCGAACAGATAGCACTCCAACCTCTAGAGTGCCAACTCTACGCGTGCGCGCCAAGTTCACGGCGGTCCACTGCATCACGAGGGTGTGGTTGTGGTTGCGATCGCCCCGGATTGCGACCACAACTGCACCCTCGTGCGACCACCAGGGGGCTGGGCGTGCCTGCGCGGGTTCCGCTGATGGTCCGCCTAGCCTTGCCCGGTGACCTTCGATCGCTATGGCAGTAACGTCCTGGCCGACGACCCACATTCCCGGCGGCGACCGCAGACTCGGGACCAGCCGGCGGAGCCCGGTCTGGTGGTCGAGGAGGTGCAGACCGGCTGGGTCGGTGCGGTCGTCCGGGTGGAGAAGAGCGGCGGGGTGCACCTGGTGGTGCTCGAGGACCGTAAGGGGCGGACCCGTTCGTTCCCGCTCGGTGCCGGGTTCTGGGTTGATGGGCAACCGGTCCGGTTGGTACCGCACCGCCCCGCCCCAGGAAAGCCGGCTCGGCAGCGGACTGCGTCCGGGTCGGTGGCGGTGGCCGGTGCCCGGGCGCGGGTGGCGCGCGGGTCGCGGATCTGGGTGGAGGGCCGTCACGACGCTGAGCTGGTGGAGAAGGTCTGGGGTGACGACCTGCGCATCGAGGGGGTGGTGGTCGAGCTCTTGGAGGGGATCGACAACCTCGCCGACCGGCTGGCGCAGTTCTCCCCCGGGCCGGGCCGGCGGGTAGGGGTGCTGGCGGACCACCTGGTGTCCGGGAGCAAGGAGTCCCGGATCGCTCAGGCCGCCACCTCCGAGTTCGGCGCCGAGCACGTGCTCGTGGTCGGGCACCCCTACGTGGACGTGTGGCAGGCAGTCAAGCCCGACCGGGTGGGGCTGCGGGAGTGGCCGCACATCCCGAAGGGCACGGACATCAAGGTGGGCACGCTGCGCGCGCTCGGCTGGCCGGCGAGCGACCAGGCAGACATCGCTCGAGGGTGGAAGCGGATCTTGGGCCGGGTACGGGACTTCCGCGATCTGGAGCCGAGCCTGCTCGGCCGGGTGGAGGAGCTGGTGGACTTCGTCACTGCCGAGGCGGGGTGAGGGAAAGCTGGCTGCGGTAGAGCCAGGCCAGTGCCAGTGCGGTCAGCGGCAGCGAGACCAGTGTGCCGACGCCGCAGAGCAGGCCGCCGACCAGGTTCGCCAGGTAGCCCAGTAGCAGCAGCAAGATGGTCTGGCCGGGGTTGGCCAGGGCCATCTTCACACTGTTGGTGAACGCGTCCACCGTGTTCTGGCCCTGGTCGAGCACGAACAGCACCGTGTAGGCCGCGAAGAACATCAGCACTGCCGGCAGGACGAAGGTGAAGCTGAGCAGTGCCGTGGCCGCGGACAGCACGATGGCAACCAGCACGATCGTGCCGGCGTTCGGGAAGCGGAAGAAGTCGGCCACCGTGATCGGCTCTCCACGCACCAGCTTCAGCGTGGCGTTGGCCATCCCGGCAGAGGCGAAGATGCTCACCAGCACCGCCACCACCACGAGCAGGATGACGCCGAGGATCCCGACGCCCAGGAATGCTCCCGCCGCCGCCTGAGAGCTGCTGGCGCTCGCGAGGATCCCCGAAGCGGACAGCAGCGCGAACCACAGCCCGACGATGATCAGCACGATCACCAGCCAGCCGAGCTGGCCGAGGATGAGCGTGCCGGCGTTCGCCTTGAATGCGTTCCACCCCCAGGCGAACCCGTCGGTCGCTTGTGGCGTGGGCGGGAGCGGGGCGTAGCCGCCCGGGCCGGCCTGCGGCGGCGGACCACTGTACCCACCAGGGGGACCCTGCGGCGGCGGACCACCATACCCACCAGGAGGACCCTGCGGCGGCGGTGGCACACCAGCCCCAGGTGGTGGCCCTGCCGGCGCAGCCCCAGGTGGCGGCCCTGCCGGCGCCGCCCCAGGTGGCGGTCCCGCGGCGTCGCTGCCCGGCTGCCCGTGGTCCGCTGGCAGCGGCGGGGGTGCTGGGTCCTCGGCGGGGCGCTCTCCCTCAGGGGTGTTCTCGCTCATAGGTCCATACGCTAGCGGCCGGGCACCCCTGGTGGGGGGACCCGGCCGCCGACGCCAGCAGCAGTGCGGTCAGACGACCGGTGCGATCGGCTGGTTGGACAGCGACTTCGCACCATAGGTGGCGGCCACCACGGCCACCGGGTAGGCCACCAGCGCGCCCACGAGGCAAGCGACGAACCCGAGCAGCGTGATGCCGAAGCAGGCGAGCGCGAGCAGGAACGCGCTGCCGAAGTTCTGCGTCACCAGGTTGATGCTGTGCTTGATCGCGTCGATGGCCGGGACGTTGCCGTCCAGGGCGATCGGGATGGTGAACATCGCCAGCAGCGAGACCGCCAGCCCGAGCAGCGGACCGATGACCGGGATCTGCTGCAGGATGCCCATCGCCAGCCCGACGATGAGGACCGCGAGCAGCGCCTGCGCGGGGTTGTTCAGCTGGAAGAAGTCACCGAAGCCGGGCTTGCGGCCGTTCACCTGGTGCACGGCACCCTGGTAGATGAAGAGGCCGAACAGGGTGGTCAGCGCCCAGGAGATGATGCCCAGCACGGCGCCGCCGAAGGTCAGCTCGGGGACGCCGAAGCCTCCGGAGCCGGCCTGGGAGAAGTCACCGGCGTTCAGCGTGTAGTCCACGGTGGGGTTCAGCAGCAGGTTCAGGACACTCACGATGATCGCGTAGACGACCATCGCCAGGATCCACGGACCGAGGTTCTTGGTGACCGCGTTCCAGCCGTAGCTGGTCGCGGCGCCCACGGTGAACTGCTGCGGGTAGGCCTGCTGGTACGGGTTGGCTCCGTACTGCGACGCGTGCGGCGGCCCACCGTAGCCAGGCCCTGGCTGGCCGTACTGGCCATAGCCGTCCGGACCAGGAGGGGGCGGCGTCTGGAAGCCGCCCTCCTGCGGGTCGGGGTAGGCACTGGGTGGCTGCGGGGCCGCGCCGTAGGGCGGTGGTGTCTGCCCTCCCGGTCCCTGACCCGGGGGCGGGGGCGGGGGCGGCGGCGGGGGCGGCGGGACGGGACCATCTGGGGACTCCGGCTGGCCCTCCGGTCCGTACGGCCCGTTCTCGGGTGGTTGCTGGCTCATTCGGCTCCACTTCCTGTTCGAGTCGATGGGTCGCGAACCGCGCGACACAGCGCAGAGGCTATCGGGGCCCGGCCTGGCGCGCCACGACCCGCACCGCCGGCGCTCGGTCAGCGCCCCGTCAGCGCTCCGTCGGCGCTCCGTCGGGCGGACGAACCAAGTCAGCAGACACTGTCGGCCAGTCGTGGGACGATCGTCTGGTGAGCCAGCCCCCACCGCCTGCCCCGGACCCGTGGACGAACCCGTCGCCGGATGGTTCCCCGCCGCCCGGTCACTCGAGCCCATACACCGGGCCGACGCAGGGGTACCCGCTGAATCCCTACCAGCAGGGGCACCCGCAACCGCCGCCACCAGCCTACGGACCGCACTCGGTGCAGCAGCCGTATGCCGCTCTGCCTCCGCCCGGTTCCCCGCCACCGTACGGCGCCTGGCCCGGGTACGGGCCGCAGCCCTACGGCGCCGCACCGGGCGTCTACTCGGAGAAGACCAAGGTCGCCGCCGGTCTGCTGCAGCTGCTGCCCGGCTTCTTCCTCGCACTCGGCGGTATCGGCAGGTGCTATTCCGGTCACGTCACCCCCGGCGTGCTGCACCTGGTGCTCAGTGTGCTCGGCTGGTTGCTGGCACCGTTCGGGATCGGTTTCCTGCTCGTCGGCGCCAGCTGGCTCTGGGCAGTGATCGACGGCATCGTGCTGCTCGCTGGTCGGCCCACCGACCCATACGGCCGCCTGCTCCGCTAGCGCCCCGCACGGTGCGGCAGGCTCTCAGTCCACCAGGGCGCGCACCACAGTGTCGGCGAGCAACCGGCCGCGCAGCGTGAGCAACGCCACCCCGCGCCCGGCGGCGTCAGGCTCCAGCAGACCACCGGCCACCAGCTCCGGCAGCCGCTCGTGCTTCTCGGCGGCCACCGCCAACCCGTCGGCCAGGCGCACAGCGAGCAGGACCTCCTCGTCGGCGCGCTGCTCGGCGGTGAGCTCCTCCACCCCGGCCACCGGCAGCCGCCCACCAGCCAGCAGGGCTGCGTAGGGACGCGGGTGCTTGACGTTCCACCATCGTTGCCCGCCGATGTGGCTGTGCGCACCGGGTCCGATCCCCCACCAGTCCTGCGAGCGCCAGTAGGCGATGTTATGCCGGCACCGGTACTCCGGGGCGCGGGCAAAGTTGGAGATCTCGTACCAGTCGTACCCGGCCCGGGCGAGCAGGTCGGCGGCGAGCTCGTACTTGTCCGCCTCGTCGTCGTCACCGGGCATCGGCAGCTCACCGCGGCGCACCTGCGCGCCCATCTTCGTGCCCGGTTCCACCACCAGGGCGTAGGCGGACACGTGGTCCGGGCCCATCTCGACGGCGGAGCGCAGGCTGGTCTCCCAGTCCGCCAGGCTCTCCCCGGGGGTCCCGTAGATCAGGTCGAGGGAGACCTGCAGCCCGGCCTGCCGCGCCCAGTCGACCACCTGGGGCACACGCTCCGGGTCGTGGGTGCGGTCCAGCGTCGCCAGCACGTGCGGCACGGCCGACTGCATCCCGAAGGAGACCCGGGTGAAGCCTGCGGCAGCGAGCTCGTTCAGGTCGGCGGCGGTGACCGAGTCCGGGTTCGCCTCGGTGGTCACCTCCACGCCCGGTGCCAGCCCCCAGGTGTCGGCCACGGCACCGAGCATCGCCGCCAGGTCCTGCGGCGGCAGCAGCGTGGGCGTGCCGCCACCGACGAACACCGTGCTCACCACCCGCCGGGGCAGCCCGGCCACCCGCATCGCTTCCTCGGCCAGGGCGATCTCGGCGATCGCGCTGCCGGCGTAGTCGGAGCGGTTGGCACCCTCCCCCAGCTCGGCGGCGGTGTAGGTGTTGAAGTCGCAGTACCCGCACCGAACCGAGCAGAACGGTACGTGCAGGTAGATGCTCAGCTCGCGGTCGGCAGCACCCCGGGTGACCCCAGCGCCCAGGAAGGCCTCCGGCGCCCGGCCGGGCTGCGCCGTCGTCATCGGGAGCAACGGCTCCCCACGGGAGCCTGGCTCACTTCTTCGCTTCCTTGCCGGTGGGAGCATCGGAGGAGAGCGCGGCGATGAACGCCTCCTGCGGCACGTCCACCCGGCCGATGGACTTCATCCGCTTCTTCCCCTCCTTCTGCTTCTCCAGCAGCTTGCGCTTGCGAGAGATGTCGCCGCCGTAGCACTTGGCGAGCACGTCCTTGCGGATCGCACGCACTGTCTCCCGGGCGATGATCCGGGAGCCGACGGCCGCCTGGATCGGCACCTCAAACTGCTGGCGTGGGATCAGCTCCTTGAGCTTGGCGGTCATCATCACGCCGTAGGAGTAGGCCTTGTCCTTGTGCACGATCGCGGAGAACGCGTCCACCTGCTCACCCTGCAGCAGGATGTCCACCTTCACCAGGCTGGACTCCTGGTCGCCGATGAACTCGTAGTCCAGGGAGGCATACCCCCGGGTCCGGGACTTCAGCTGGTCGAAGAAGTCGAAGATGATCTCCGCGAGCGGCAGCTCGTAGCGCAGCTCCACCCGGGACTCGGACAGGTAGTCCATCCCGGTCATCGACCCGCGGCGGGACTGGCACAGCTCCATCACCGCTCCGACGAACTCAGCTGGCGTGAGGATGGTGGCCCGGACCATCGGTTCCCGCACGGAGCCGATCTTCCCGGCCGGGAACTCGCTCGGGTTGGTCACCTCGTGCTCGGTGCCATCCTCCATCGTCACGTCGTAGACGACGTTCGGTGCGGTGGAGATCAGGCCCAGGTTGAACTCCCGCTCCAGGCGTTCGCGGACGATCTCCACGTGCAGCAGGCCGAGGTAGCCGACCCGGAAGCCGAACCCGAGCGCCACGGAGGTCTCCGGCTCGTAGGTGAGCGCCGCGTCGTTCAGCTTCAGCTTGTCCAGTGCGTCCCGCAGCACCGGGTAGTCCGACCCGTCGATCGGGTACAGCCCGGAGAACACCATCGGCTGCGGGTCCTGGTAACCACCGAGCGGCTCCGGTGCCGGGGTGCCGGCGGAGGTGACGGTGTCCCCCACCCGGGACTGGCGCACGTTCTTCGCGCCGGTGATCAGGTAGCCGACCTCCCCCACGCCCAGTCCGGGCACGGCATGCGGCTCCGGGCTGGAGACACCGATCTCCTGAAGCTCGTGCACCTCACCGGTACTCATCATCTGCAGCCGGTCGCGCTGCTTCAGGTGGCCGTCGACCATCCGCACGAAGGTGACCACACCGCGGTAGGTGTCGTAGACGGAGTCGAAGATCAGCGCCCGGGGCGGTCCGTCGGCGCTACCGGTGGGCGCCGGGATCTCCTGCACGATCCGGTCCAGCAGCTCCGGCACCCCCTCCCCGGTCTTGCCGGAGACGCGCAGGCAGTCCTCCGGGTCCCCACCGATCAGCGAGGCGAGCTCTTCGGCGAACCGGTCCGGCTGGGCGGCGGGCAGGTCGATCTTGTTCAGCACCGGGATGATCGCCAGGTCGTTCTCCAGCGCCAGGTACAGGTTCGCCAACGTCTGCGCCTCGATGCCCTGGGCGGCGTCCACCAGCAGCAGCGCCCCCTCGCAGGCGGCCAGCGAGCGGGACACCTCGTAGGAGAAGTCCACGTGCCCGGGGGTGTCGATCATGTTCAGCGCGTACGCCTGTTCGTCCACCTGCCAGGGCATCCGCACCGCTTGGGACTTGATGGTGATGCCGCGCTCACGCTCGATGTCCATCCGGTCCAGATACTGGGCGCGCATCACCCGCTCCTCGACCACACCGGTCAGCTGCAGCATCCGGTCGGCCAGGGTGGACTTGCCGTGGTCGATGTGGGCGATGATGCAGAAGTTGCGCAGCAGCTCGGGCGCGGTGGCACTCGGTGCGATGGTGGCACTGGCGGCCGGCGTCACGATGGGCACGGGCTTGACTACCTCAGGGGTCGGTGGACGGGACAGGTCTGCCCTCTATGGTCCCATGCCTGCTGGGTGCCGCCCCGCCGAGCATGCCCCACGCCCGGGTGAGGGTCAGGACCCCCACTCGGTGGGCGGGCCGAGCGCCAGCAGCACACTCACCACTACGGCCACTGCCACGACCATGCCGACAGCGAGCAGGACCGGGTGGGCCAGGACGAGGCGCAGCAGGCGGTTGACCCAGCTGGTGTCCCGCGGGTCGTCGGTCTTCTGCCGACGCCAGGGGCCCTCGAGCATCCCGCGCCGCTCCAGGCTGTGGTCGAACGGGATGGTGGCATACGGGACCACGGCGGTGGCTACCGCACCGATCACCTGCACCGGGGTCCATCGCTGGTTCACCCCGACCAGGCCCGCGGTGAAGGCGTAGGAGACGAACACGATCCCGTGCGTCGTGCCGCCTACCCGCACCGGCCAGTCGCCGAGCTCGAGGACGTACTTACCGATCATGCCGAGGATCAGCATCGTCCAGGTGACGGTCTCGGCGACAGCGAGGATGCGGTAGAGGCGGCGGGGCGTGAGCGAGCCGGTGGTCAGTGTCGTGGTCACGGGCCCATCGTCCCAGGCGGCCGCTGGCATCGGCATCCATCGTTCGATGGGTACCGGCCGGGCACGCCCGCGGGCGAGGTCAGCGCGGCGTGCCCTGCTGCCGGTCGCGGCGGGTGCGCCGCTCCCGACGTCCTCGGGCGAGCTCAGTGCCGAGCGCGTCCAGGTGCCGCTCCCAGCCGGTCCGCAGCTGGTCGAGGAACGTGTCCGCCTCCTGGAGCCCGGCGGCATCCAGGGCGTACAGCCGGCGCGTGCCCTCGGAGCGCACAGTGGCGAACCCGTTCTCCCGGAGCACTCGCAGGTGCTGGCTGACTGCTGGCTGGCCGATGCCGAACTCGGCTCCGACCACCTCGGCCACCGCGCCGGCCGGGTGCTCCCCGCTGGAGAGCAGCACCAAGATGCGCCGGCGCACCGGGTCGCCGAGGACGTCGAAGGCGTGCATCAGGACTCTTCAGTGCGATCTGCCTGCTCGGCCGGCGGCGTGGTGTAGAAGGCGGCGGTGGCGGCGCTGCGCTCCCGCGCGGTCTGGGGGTCGCCACCGCCCGCGATCTCCGCCTCTGCCCAGGAGTCCGCGCAGGCGCGTACGAATGCCGTGCCTTCGGAAGACAGCGGCCACATCTGCTCGGCCTGCGAGTCCGGGACGTTGCCGCGCAGGAACGGCTGCAGTCCGCGGACCCAGGCCAGGTCCCAGCCGATGCCCACCGCGGCGGGGCCGAACTGGCGCCAGTGGTCGCTGTCCGTGTCCACAGTGTGCGCCAGGGTCACGGTGGTTCGGTCGGGCCCAGCGGTGGTCAGGTCCACTGTGACCCAGCTGACGAAGCCCATCAGCTCCCAGGTGACGGAGAAGGAGTGCGGCGGGTCGCAGTGGGTGACGCTGCCGCCGGCGTTGCCTTCCAGCTGGTACTGCCCGCCGGGCCGGAGGTCGCCGGTGACCGGCAGGAACCAGCGCGGGAGGCGTTCTGGGTTGGTGAAGGCCTCCCACACGTCGGCGACCTCACCGGGATAGGTGCGGCGCACCTCGACGATGGCGACGTCCACGCCGTCCCGGGTGGTGTGCCGGACTGTGTGCTGAGGGATCTGCGCGTTGCTCATGCGCTCATTGTTCATCTGTAACTAATATTAGTCAAGACCGAAACATGGGGGCGCCGAACGCTCTTGTTCGCGGCGACACGCCCGACTCTGGCCGCGAACCGGAGCGTTCGCGCACAGAGGAGGGGGCGGTCACGGTCAGCCAGATCGGGCATCATCGGTACATGAGCTCGTTACCGGAATCGATCGGACAGCTTGCCCGCGGGCTCAGCCGGCTGTTCCGGCTGCCCAGCGCCGCCATCCTGCTGCTTGCGACGGCGACTGCCGGGCTGGCCCTGCTGCTCGCCGCGGTCAACCTCACCACGGCCGACCCGGCCAGCGCCGGGCACTGGGTGGTGCTCGGTCTTGCCGTGCTGCTCGCCCTACCGGTGGCGCTGTTCGCGTTCCGGCGACGGCGGTGGTTGCGCGCCGTGGAGACGTCGGCTCCCGCCGTGGTCTCCACTGAGCTGGTGGCCCCGGACGAGCTGGCCGACCGGGTCTCGGAGCAGATGGGTGCTGCACCGGGTGGTGAGGACGTGCAGAGCGTGCTGGAGGCGATCACCGAGGGTCGGGTGCCCCCGGGCACCGGCACCGGCGCCCGGGCGCGGCTGACCCGGTGGCTCGGTTCCGGGCGGCTCGGGGTGCTCGGCTACGCCCTCACCCGCACCGAGCAGGCGCAGCGGGCGCTGCTGGTGGCCGCCGGCGGGCCGGTGGCCGCGCCCTACCTCAAGCCGGACCTGCGGGTCACCATGCTCGCGCTGCTCGGCACGTTGGTGGCGATCCCGCTGGCCGGGCTGCTGGCGATCATCCTGGCCCTGGTGCTGCTCACCGGCTGATCACTGGTGCTGCTCACCGGCTGATCGCTGCCTCAGCGCACCAGCAGCTCCGGCTCGGTGGCTGCGCGCACGTCCTCTTCGCTCACCCCCGGGGCGAGTTCCTGCAGCACCAGGCCCTCCGCAGTCACGTCGATCACGGCCAGGTCGGTGATGATCCTGTCCACCACCCCGCGGCCGGTCAGCGGCAGGCTGCACTCGTGGGTGATCTTCGGCGAGCCGTCCTTGGCGGTGTGCATCATCAGCACGATCACCCGCCTGGCGCCCTGCACCAGGTCCATCCCGCCGCCGGGGCCCTTGACCATCTTCCCGGGGATCATCCAGTTCGCCAGGTCACCGCGCCCGGAGACCTGCATACCGCCGAGGATGGCGGCATCGACCTTCCCACCGCGGATCATCGCGAAGCTGGTGGCGGAGTCGAAGAACGCCGAGCCAGGCAGCACGGTCACCGTCTCCTTGCCGGCGTTGATCAGATCCGGGTGCACCTCCTCCTCCCGCGGGTAGGGGCCCACGCCGAGGATGCCGTTCTCGGACTGGAGCACCACAGTGCGCCCGGCGGGCACGTAGTTCGGCACCAGCGTGGGCAGCCCGATGCCCAGGTTCACGTAGGCGCCGTCGGTCAGCTCCTCAGCGGCGCGGGCGGCCATCTGCTCACGGGTCAGTGCCATCACTCAGTCCTCCTGCCGTACGGTGCGCCGTTCGATCCGCTTCTCGATGTCGGTGCCGACCGGGACCACGCGGTGCACGAACACGCCGGGCAGGTGGATCTCGTTCGGGTCGATCTCACCGAGCTCGACCAGCTCCTCCACCTGGGCGATGCACGTGCGCCCGGCCATCGCGGCGAGCGGGTTGAAGTTCCGCGCGGTGGCGTTGAACACCAGGTTCCCGGCCCGGTCGCCCTTGGCCGCGTGCACCAGGGCGAAGTCGGTGCTGATCGCCTCCTCGAGCACGTACTCCACCCCGTCGAACAGGCGGGTCTCCTTCACCGGGGAGGCCTCCGCCACGCTGCCGTCCGGGCGGTAGCGGCGCGGCAACCCGCCCTCGGCCATCTGGGTACCGACGCCGGTGCGGGTGTAGAAGCCGGCGATCCCGGACCCACCGGCGCGCAGCTTCTCCGCCAGCGTGCCCTGCGGGGTGAGCTCCACCTCCAGCTCCCCGGTGAGGAACTGCCGTTCGAACTCCTTGTTCTCGCCCACATAGGAGGAGGTCATCTTCGCCAGCCGCTCCGCACCCAGCAGCACCCCCAGCCCCCAGTCGTCCACCCCGCAGTTGTTGCTCACCACCGACAACCGGCTCGCTCCCTGGGCGAGCAGCGCCTCGATGAGGATCATCGGGTTGCCGCACAGGCCGAACCCGCCGACCGCGATCGACGCTCCGTCGGCGATGTCAGCCACGGCATCCTCCGGATCCAGGACCACCTTGTCGATCCCGGCACTCAGTGTCGTGCTCATCACCACTCCCTCCTGCGCGCCGTCAGCCACGACGACCCGCACCCCCATCTTGCTATCTGGACACCCGGCGCGCAGCGGTTCACCCACACCGGGCGGTTTCGCGTGAGAATGGCTGTACCGAACGACTCGAGCACGCACCAGAGCCGCGGCACCACTGCGCCGACGGTGCGGCACAGCGAAGGAGCTGACCATGACCGACTCCACAGACGTCGTCATCATCGGTGCGGCACGCACCCCGTTCGCGCGCCTGAACGGCGCGCTGTCCACCCTGCCGGCCACCACTCTGGGTGCGCATGCGATCGCCGCAGCGCTGGCCCGGTCCGCCGGGCTGACGGGCGAGGAGGTGGACGCGGTGTACCTGGGCCAGGTGCTGCAGGCCGGTGCCGGGCAGAACCCCGCCCGGCAGGCCGCCCTGGACGGGGGCGTGGGACCGCGAGCACACGCCTCGGCGGTGAACAAGGTGTGCCTGTCCGGGCTCGCCGCGATCGTGGACGGCACCCGGCTGCTGCGCTCCGGGGAGGCGCAGGTGGTCGTCGCCGGTGGGATGGAGTCGATGTCCCAGGCCCCGCACCTGCTGCCCGGTGTGCGCAGCGGCTGGGGCTACGGGGACCGCACTGCTGTGGACCATCTCGCCTACGACGGGCTCACCGACGCGGTCGAGGGCATCAGCATGGGCGCACTCACCGACCGCGGTGGCCCGGGCGGGGTGGCTCTGACCCGCGAGGCCCAGGACGCGTGGGCGGCCGGCTCCCACCAGCGGGCGGCCGCCGCCACCGAGTCGGGCCGGTTCGCCGCGGAGATCGCACCGGTGACCGTGCACCGGCGCAAGGACGAGGTCCAGGTGACCGCCGACGAGGGGATCCGCCCGGAGACCACGGCCGAGACGCTCGCCCGGCTGCGCCCGGCGTTCACTGCTGAGGGCGCGATCACCGCCGGGAACGCCTCCCAGCTCACCGACGGCGCCGCCGCCGTGGTGCTCACCACCCGTGAGCGGGCCGACGCTGCCGGTGCCCAGGTGCTGGCCACGGTCGGTGCCTGTGGCCAGGTGGCCGGCCCGGACAACAGCCTGCACCACCAACCGGCCGCGGCGATCGACCAGGCGCTCCACCGGGCCGGCTGGTCCGCGGCGGACCTGGCGCACGTAGAGATCAACGAGGCGTTCGCCGCTGTGGTGCTGGCCTCGATCAGCGAGCTCGGCGTGGACGGACAGCGGGTGAACCCGGATGGCGGCGCGATCGCCCTCGGTCACCCGATCGGCGCCTCCGGTGCCCGGCTGGTGGTGCACCTGGCGCACGCGCTGCAGCCCGGTCAGCGGGGTGCGGTCGGGCTGTGCGGTGGCGGCGGTCAGGGTGAGGCGCTGCTGCTCAGCTGCTGATCACCGGTGGGCCACCGGCCGGGATCGTCGTTACCCTGGTGCGCCATGAGCCTGCTGAGCAGCTTCGCCCGCGCCGCGCGCCTTGTCGCCCGGGACGCAGTCCGGGCCTCCCGACGTGAGGCCCGGCGCGAGTCTCGCCGGGGTGCCCGCCGTACCACCGGCCGCCAGCCCCGCGCCCGGCGGGTGTCGAGGCGACCTGCACCGGCACAGACGCACGCCTATCTCGGTCCGTTGCCGCCAGCGGAGTACGCACCGGTCTCCGACGGCGCCCCGGACCCGGGCGAGGTGGTGTGGGCGTGGGTGCCCTACGAGGACGACCCCAGCCGCGGCAAGGACCGCCCGGTACTGATCCTCGCCGAGCACGAGGGCGGGCTGCTCGGTCTGCAGCTCACCTCCAAGGACCACGACAAGGACGCCGCACAGGAGGCCCGGTGGGGACGGTACTGGGTGGACGTGGGCAGCGGCGGCTGGGACGCACAGGGCCGCGACTCGGAGGCGCGGGTGGACCGGGTGCTGTGGCTGCCGCTGACTGCGGTGCGCCGGGAGGGTGCCGCCCTGGACCCCGGCCGGTTCGCCGAGGCGATGGCCGCGGTCCGACAGCACCGCAGCTGAGGACCGCTCCAACGCCGTGGTGTCCGCGGCCATGGTGACCGAGGCCACGGCCTGCACCAGCGGGCTCTGCTGCTAGAATCAACGGCTGGACCTGCGACGGCGTGCTTCGTCGCCGCTGGGCCACCCATCGACCCGCCACAGGGCACCCCACGCCCGGTCCCGCGGTGATGGGCCGCCCTCTTCGACGTCAATTGAGCCCCGTCGCGCCAGCGACCACACGAGAGAGTCAACACGTGGCAAACATCAAGTCCCAGATCAAGCGCAACCGCACCAACGAGAAGGCCCGGCTGCGCAACAAGGCGTACAAGTCCGAGCTGAAGACCCTGGTGCGCAAGGTGCGCGAGGACGTCGCCGCCGGCAACAAGGACGACGCCGAGGCCAACCTTCGGGTCGCCACCCGCAAGCTGGACAAGGCCGTCAGCAAGGGCGTGATCCACAAGAACCAGGCCGCGAACCGCAAGTCGGCGCTGGCCAAGCAGGTCGCCGCTCTCTGAGCCGAGCACGACGGCGCCGCTCCCCTTCTCGGGGTGCGGCGCCGTTCGCTTGCCCACAGCGTCCCTAGAACCACAGCGTCACTAGAACCCGGGCACCCGTGCCCGAGTTCTATTGACCTTGCGCGATGAGGACGGCCACCTACTGCGGACCGTGAGCCGCGCAGATGCGCAGCACCGCCCGTTCCACTGCGAAGCGCGGGTCCCGGTACTCCCCCTTCACCTGCGCGTCGGCGTCCGCGACGGCGGTGATCGCGGTGGCGAGCCCCTCCGGCGTCCAGCCGCGCAGCTCCCGCCGGGCCCGGTCCACCTGCCAGGGGGCCATGCCCAGGTTGCCGGGGTTCCCGCGGCCGCGCACCGTGGACACCTTCGCCAGCGCCCGCAGCTTCATCGCAAGCACCGCCACCAGCGGTACCGGGTCCAGCCCGGTCTCCAGCGCGTGCCGCAGCAGCGTGACCGCCTCGGTGGTGTGCCCGGCAACGGCGGCGTCGGCGACCCGGAACCCGGTCGCCTCCACCCGTCCGCCGTAGTACTTGTCCACCAGGTCCGGGGTGATCGTGCCGGTGGTGTCGGCGATCAGCTGGTCGCAGCCGGAGGCGAGCTCGCGCAGGTCGGAGCCGAGCGCCTCCACCAGTGCCTGCACCGCCGCAGGGGTGGCGCTGCGTCGCGCGTCCTTGAGCTCCTGCTTGACGAAGTCAACCTTGTCGGAGTCGCGCTTCAGCTGCTCACAGGTGACCACTGGGTAGCCGGCCTTCGCGATCGCGTCGAGCAGCTTCTTGCCCCGCACCCCCTTCTCGTGCCGGATCACCACAGTGACGTCGCCGACCTCGTGCCCGGCGGTGGTCAGGTACGCCAGACCGTCCTCGATGAACGCGTCGGAGGCGGCCTCGGCGCCGGTGATCAGCACGTGCCGGTGCTCTCCGAACAGCGACGGGCTGGCGAGCACGTCGAGCATGCCGCGGGTGTAGCCGGCCGCCTCGATCTGGCTGGTGTCGAACGCCACCGCCTCGAGACTCTCCTGCGGCAGCCGGGGTGAGCTGTCCGGATCGGTGGGCAGCCCCTGGGCTGCGGCGGCGTGCTCCTTGGCCAGCGCGGCCAGCCGGGTGGCGGCGCGGTCGACCAGCAGGGGCTCTCCACCCCGCACCAGGACCACCGGGGCGAGCGGCACATCGCGCCAGCTGGGTCCAGACGGGGTGGGACGTCGACGGGAGGGAGGCACAGCCCTAGCCTGCCACGGAGCGGGGACAGCACGCGCGCACCGTCGGCCAGGTGTACGCACCGCGCTATGCCCCGGGCAGGGTGGCGCACGCCCGCGCCACCACTGCGATCCACTCCGCGCACCAGGACGCCGCGTGCACGCACACCAGCGCCGCACCGGGGGCCACCGTCCCGATCAGCGCAGCGAGGACCCCGAGCACCGTGGCCGGTGCCACCACCGGCGCAGCGAGCACGTTCGCGAGCACCCCGTACACCGGCAGACGCGGCTGCAGCAGCACCAGCACCGGCAGGCAGACCAGCTGCGCGGACAGCGGGATCGCGATCGCCGCGGCCAACGGCCGGGGCAACCACTCCGACAGCCTGGCGGTCAGCGGCGGAGCGAGCAGCAGCAACCCGGCGGTGGCCGCCACGGAGAGCGCGAACCCGTAGGACCGGCTGATCCACGGGTCGGCGGCGAGCAGCACGATCACCGCGACGCACAACGCCGGCAGCCCGGACCGCGGGCGACGCAGCGCGAGCCCGAGCAGCAGCACCCCGCCCATCACCGCTGCCCGCAGCACGCTGCCCTCGGGCCGCACCAGCGCCACGAACGCCACCAACGCCACCGCACCGGCCACCGCCCGCAGCCACCGTGGCGCCCACAGCAGCAGCACCATCAGCACTGCCAGCAGCAGCGCCACGTGCGCCCCGGAGATCGCCGTCAGGTGCGTGAGCCCCACAGTGCGCATGTCCTCGGCCAACGCCGCCGGCAGGGCGCGGGTGTCACCGAGGGCGATCCCGGGCACGAGGCCGCGGCCCGCGGGCGGCAGGTCGGCGCTCAGCTCCGCCAACCCTGCACGCACACCCGCCACCCGGGCCCGCCAGCCCACCGGGTCGCGGGCCTGCTCGATCGACTCGGCGAGCACCAGGAACGTCCGGTCGTCACCCGCAGCGGTACCCGCCAGCCGCGCCCGGGCCTGCACCCGCGCCCCGAACGGCAGGTCCAGCCAGTCCGCATCGGCGAGCACCACCACCGGGGTGCGCAACCCGTCCGCGTGGCCGTCCACCGCCAGCAGCAGGGCGTCGGCGAGCGCGCCGTCCTCGTGCGGTCGCGCCTCCCGCTGCAGCTGCACCGTCATCGTCGCGGTAGTCCCGTCCAGCTGCTGCACCAGGGCGGCCCGGGCATCGCCGCGCACTGCGACCGTGGCCAGCAGCGCCGCGGCGAGCAGCAGGGCGAGCACCCAGGCGGCGAGCGCCTCGTTCCCGGCCCGCCGGTGCCGGGCACGCACCCGGGCACGCTGCCGGTGCAGTCCTCCCGCCGCAGCGACCAGCAGCACCAGCACCCCGACCCAGCCCGCATCCGACGCCAGCCCGACGCCCACCCCGCAGATCAGCCACGCGACCGCAGCAGCGGGCACCAACCGCAGGTCCAGGCCCGCCGCCGAGTGGGCAGCGGCTGGTTCGGCGGGGTCCGGTTCGCCGCCTCCGGGTACTGTTCCTGGCGCCGGCCCGGCGGTCACAGTCGCACCTGGTCCCGGAGCCGCTCCAGCGTCGCCGGACCGATACCGGGCACCTGCAGGAGGTCCTGCACGGACCGGAACGGGCCTTCCTGCTCCCGGTGGTCGATGATGTCCGCGGCACGGGCCGGACCGATGCCGGGCAGGGTCTCCAGCTCCTCGCTGCTCGCGGTGTTCACGTTCACGACGGCGGAGCCTGCGTCCGTATCCGCCTCACCGGGCGCTTCGCTCGGTGGGGTCAATGCCGGTGGCGTCTCCCCTTCGGCGGGGACGTACACCCGCTGACCGTCGGCCACCGGTGCGGCCAGGTTCACCCGATCCAGGTCCGCAGCGGCGGCCGCCCCGCCGGCGGCGTCGATGGCGTCGGCGATCCTGTCCCCCGGCATGAGCTGCACCAGGCCCGGTGCGGTTACCGCACCGGCCACGTGCACCAGCAGGACCTCCGCAGTGGCGACGGGCTGCTCCGACGGTGAGGCTGCGCCGTCGCCATCAGGCGAGGTGCGCGGCAACGGCAACGTGGGGGCGGCAGGCTGCTCCGGGTCGGCCGGGGCGCCGAGCAGCCCAGTGAGCGCTACCCCGACGGCGGCGGCCGCCCCGAGCAGCAGCACCGCCAGACCGACCCGGGCGAGCACCGCGGGCCGGATCGCCCAGGTGGCGTGCCGCCGGGGCCGGTCACGGTCGTGGGCCCGGTGCCGGGCGCCGTCGCTGGCCTGCTCAGCGGCACCCGATGGCTCCGGGGAGTAGGCGGCCAACTGCAACCGCCGGAGCCGGTCTCGGGGGCGCTGCGCAGTCACTCCCGCACCGTAGGGGCACCTGGCGGGGGCCTGCTGCCGGCTCGGGGGCGGGTTGGGGACAACGGGGCAGCACCGCAGCACCGCAGCACCGCAGCACCGCAGCGCTGCGCGCCCCGGTCAGCGCCCGGGTCAGCGCACCGGTCCAACCCGTCTGGGGCAGCGCACCGGCCCGGCGTCAGCGCAGCGGCACGGTCACCAGGAGACCGGTCCGGTGGCTGCGGGTGCCCCGGCGCCGGGCGCGGCCAGCCGGTTCGGCAGCTGTGCGGCGGCCACTGCTTCGGCCACCCGCCCGGCCACCGGCACCAGGAACATCAGCACCAGCAGCACGACCAGTGCCGTGTCAGTCGCCCGGCCGGGACCGAAGACCATGCCGGGCACCAGCATCAGCATCCCGATGATCGGGGTGGAGATCAGCGCAGAACCGGCGAGCACAGCGATCAGCAGCGGACGGGTGGTGGCCGTACCGGCGCCGGCCTTCTGCAGCGTGTTCAGCTTCACCAGCATCATGATGTCCAGCACCAGCGCGACCACGGCGAGCACCAGGATGCCCAGCAACGCCACCGCGTTGGCCACCAGCCAGGCGAAGAACACCTCACCGCCGTGGAACATCGCCCCGTCGGAGGGTCCGGTGAGCTCATCACCCCACCGGGTGAAGCCGAAGGTGGTCAGCACTGGGACCAGCAGGAGCAGCAGCAGGGCGAGGCCCACCCCTGCACCCCAGAAACCGAGGAGCCGGGTGCTGCGGGCGTGCTCCTCGATGGAGACGGTCGGCGGTGGGTACACGCCGCTCACCCTAGCGAACCCGGTCGGCCTCCCCGGGACTCAGCGCCCCGGGAGTCAGCTGCCCGGGACGATGTTCACCAGCTTCGGCGCCCGCACGATCACCTTGCGCACCGGGGCCCCGTCCAGCGCACGCTGCACCCCGGGTGCCGCCAGTGCCGCCTCGCGCAGCTCGTCCTCGGTGGCGTCCGGGGAGACCTCCAGCCGGTCGCGCACCTTGCCCTTGACCTGCACCACGCAGGTGACGCTCTCGGCGACCAGCAGCGCCGGGTCGGCCTCCGGGAACGGCTCATAGGCGAGCGAGCCGGCATGGCCGAGCCTCGACCACAGCTCTTCGGCGATGTGCGGGGCGATCGGGGCGATCATCAGCACCAGCGGCTCGATCGCCTCCCGCGGCACCGCCTCGATCCCGGTGAGGTGGTTGTTCAGCACGATCAGCCGGGCGATCGCGGTGTTCGGGCGCATCGCGGCCATCTCGGTGCGCACCTCGGCCACGGTGCGGGCCACCAACCGGGCGGTCTCGGTGTCAGCCGGTTCGTCGACCACGGTGACCTCGCCGGTGTCCTCGTCCACCACGTTGCGCCACAGCCGCTGCAGGAACCGCTGCGCACCGACAACCGCACGGGTGTCCCACGGCCGGGACACGTCCAGCGGCCCCATGCTCATCTCGTACACCCGGAACGTGTCGGCGCCGTAGGCGGCGTACATCTCGTCCGGGGTGACCATGTTCTTCAGGGACTTGCCCATCTTGCCGTACTCGCGCCGCACCGGGGTGCCCTGGTGGGTGAAGGAGGTCTCGCCGTCATCGGCCGTGTGCTCGAGGACCTCCTCGGCGGGCACGTACACCCCGCGGGAGTCGGTGTAGGCGTAGGCCTGGATGTAGCCCTGGTTGAACAGCTTGTGGAACGGCTCCAGGCTGGAGGTGTGCCCCAGGTCGTAGAGCACCTTGTGCCAGAACCGGGCGTACAGCAGGTGCAGCACCGCATGCTCCACCCCGCCCACGTACAGGTCGGCACCGCCGGAGCCGGGCACGCCGTCTGGGCCCACCTGCGGGCCCATCCAGTACTTCTCGTTCTCCGGGTCGACGAACGCCTCAGTATTGGTGGGGTCCAGGTAGCGCAGCTCGTACCAGCAGGACCCGGCCCAGTTCGGCATCGTGTTGGTGTCCCGACGGTAGGTCTTCGGCCCCTCACCCAGGTCCAGGGTGACGTTCACCCACTCCTCGGCACGCGCCAGCGGCGGCTCCGGGGTGGATGCGGCGTCGTCCTCGGCGTAGGTGCGCGGGGAGAAGTCCGGCACCTCCGGCAGCTCCACCGGCAGCAGCTCGTCCGGGATCGCCACCGGGCGGCCGTCGGCGTCGTAGACCACCGGGAACGGTTCGCCCCAGTACCGCTGCCGGGAGAACAGCCAGTCCCGCAGCCGGTAGGTGACGGTCGGGCGGGCGTGGCCGCGGTCGGCGAGCCAGGAGGTGATCCGCGCCTTGGCCTCCTCCTGTTCCAGACCATCCAGGCTGATCTCGGAGTTGGCGGAGTTGATGGTCGGCCCGTCACCGGTGTACGCGCCGCCGGTGAAGTCCTCGGGTGGCTGCACGGTGCGCACTACCGGCAGGTCGTAGCTGGTGGCGAAGGCGAAGTCGCGCTCGTCCTCGGCCGGCACCGCCATGATCGCCCCGGTGCCGTACCCGCTGAGCACATAGTCGGCCACGAACACCGGCAGCCGGGCGCCGCTTGCCGGGTTGGTGGCATACACACCGGTGAACACGCCGGTCTTCTCCCGGCCCTCGGCCTGCCGCTCCAGGTCGGTCTTCGCCGCAGCAGCCTTCCGGTAGGCAGCCAGTGCCTCAGCGGGGGTGGCCTCGCCGCCGGTCCAGGCGGCCTTGGTGCCCTCCGGCCAGGTGTCCGGCACCAGGTCGTCGATCACCACGTTCTCCGGGGCGAGCACCATGAAGGTGGCACCGAACAGCGTGTCCGGCCGGGTGGTGAACACCTCGACGGCGGAGCTCGCCTGCCCGGTCTGGTCCCCCAGGGCGAAGCGCACCTGGGCACCTTCGGAGCGGCCGATCCAGTTGCGCTGCATGGCCTTGACCTTCTCCGGCCAGTCCAGCAGGTCCAGGTCGTCCACCAACCGGTCGCCGTAGGCGGTGATCCGCATCATCCACTGCCGCAGGTTGCGCTGGAACACCGGAAAGTTGCCACGTTCGCTGCGTCCCTCGGCGGTGACCTCCTCGTTCGCCAGCACAGTGCCCAGGCCGGGGCACCAGTTCACCGGGACGTCGGCCACGTAGGCGAGCCGGTAGGTGCCGAGCAGCTCCTCCTGCTCCGCCGGGGTGAGATCGGCCCAGTCCCGGCCGTCCGGGGTGGGGCGGCGCCCGCTGGCGAGCTGGTCGATGAGCTCGGTGATCGGGCGGGCGGCGCCGGTGCCGCGGCCGTCCCGGCGGGGGGCGTCCGGGTCGAACCAGGAGTTGTAGATCTGCAGGAAGATCCACTGCGTCCAGCGCACGAACTCCGGGTCGGTGGTGGCGAAGGTGCGCCGGTCGTCGTGCGCCAGACCCATCCGGCGCAGCTGCCGGCGCATCGTGGTGATGTTCTCCTCGGTGGTGGTCCGCGGGTGCTGCCCAGTCTGCACCGCGTACTGCTCAGCGGGCAGACCGAAGGCGTCGAAGCCCAGGGCGTGCAGCACGTTCGAGCCGGTCATCCGCTTGAACCGGCCGACCACGTCGGTGGCGATGTAACCGAGCGGGTGCCCCACGTGCAGCCCCTTGCCCGAGGGGTAGGGGAACATGTCCAGCAGGTAGAACTTCTCCGGCCGCACCTGGCCGTCGGCGAGGTCACCGACCGGGTTCGGGGTGTGGAAGGTGCCCTCCGCCTCCCACCGGTCCTGCCAGGCCTGCTCGATCCGGCCGGCGAACTCGGCGGTGTACCGGTACGCAGGTTGGTCGACGGCGGTGGTCGCGGTGGCAGCAACAGGTTCAGTCATCAATTCCTCGACAAGGACGGGGCGGCGGCGCACGCCTCGGACGCGGCACTGTCAGCGCGCCGGGCCCAGCGCGGGCGCACGCTTCGGGCGCGGCTCGAGCGAGCCCGTCCAGAGTATCGCAGCGCACACCGCTCACCGGGCGAGCGGGCAGGTGGCGGCATAGGCTCGGAGCACGGGCTGGGCACGCCCCGCCGTCGTGCTCCCGAGTGAGAAGGAGATCGCTGTGACCGACCAGACTGTTACCAACCACCTGCAGGCTGCGCTCGTCGACCTGGTCGACCTGGCACTGCAGGGCAAGCAAGCGCACTGGAACATCTACGGACCGCACTTCCGGTCGGTCCACCTGCAGCTGGACGAGGTGATCTCCGACCTGCGCACCTGGTCGGACACGGTCGCCGAGCGGATGGCCGCGATGGGCACCCCGCCGGACGGGCGGGCCGACACCGTGGCATCCAGCTCCGAGGTGGACAAGCTCGACGGCGGCACCCTGGCCACCGACAAGGTGATCCGCCAGTTCGAGGACCGGCTGCAGGCTGCCTCCGACCGGTTGAAGGCCACCTTGGAAGACCTGGAGGCGGACCTGCTCAGCCAGGACATCATCATCGAGATCGCCACCGGGCTGGACAAGCACGCCTGGATGTTCCGCGCCGCCACCGGCGACTGACCCCTTGACCGAAATTGCTCGTCGATCTGGCTACTGGGCGTGACCCGATCGACGAGCAACTTCCTATGGCACAAATTGCTCGTCGATCTGGCTGCGAATCGTGACCGGATCGACGAGCAATTTCGCCGCCGGGGCCGGTGGATGTGCGGTCAGTGCAGCTGGGTGGTGCGGGCCACGGGCAGCATCCGCACCGCGTCGGCGCCGGCCTGCTGGATCCGCCGAGCCAGCTCCGGCGACCGCTTCGGGCCCAGGTCCACGTCCTCGGTAGCGGCGTAGACGGCGGTCGGCACGATCAGCGCCCCGAAGTAGGCGAACAGCGGGCGCATCGTCTGATCGATCATCAGCTGGTGCCGGGTGCTGCCACCGGTGGCCCCGAGCAGCACCGGCTTCCCACGCATCGCCACCGGGTCCACCAGGTCCCACAGCGACTTGAAGATACCGGCGTAGCTGCCGCGGAACACGGGGCTGGCGGCGATCACCAGGTCGGCGCGCTCGATCGCAGCCAGCGCGTCGTCGAGCTCCGGTGAGGGCAGCCCGGCCACGGTCGCGTGCGCCACGTCCACCGCCAGGTCGCGTACCTCCACAGTGCGGGTGGCCACCGCGACCTGCTGCTCAGCGGCGGCCTGCTCTACTGCAGTGAGCAGCGAGTCGGTGAGCCGGCGGGTGCTGGACGGGAAGCCCACTCCCCCGCTGACCGCCACCACGTCGATGGCACCGCTGCTGGTCACGTCAGTCATCGGTCCTCCTCTCCTGCGCTACCTACGCTGCCTGCGCTGGGTCCTCCTACGCTTCGGGCGCTGGGTCCTCCGCCGCCCGCGGCACTCTTCAGCTTTCCGGTCAGCTCGGTGAGCACAGCCTGCTCCTCCTCGGTGAGCACCGGGTCGATGAGCGCGGCGATGCTGCGCACGTGCCGGCGGCCGATCTCCTTCTGCAGCTGAGCCCCTGCCCCGGTGAGGCAGACGAGCACGCCGCGTCCGTCGTCGTCGGCCGTGCTGCGCCGGACCAGGCCGGCGGCCGCGAGCCGGTCGACCATCCGGGACAGGCTGGGCTGACTGAGCAACACGTGCGCGTTCAGGTCACGCAGCCGCATCGGCGCCTCGCTCCCGGAGAGGGTGAACAGCACGTCGTACTCTCGCGAGCTCAGCGGACGAAAGTCCTTCGCCGCCTCGAACTGACGCATCAGGTGCACCTGGGCCCGGAACAACGACTCCCAGGCCAGTGCGGCACTCCGAGCACTCATCGCAGCCTCCGTGCGGTCCAGGTCACCGCGGTCACCGGCGCACCGCGCTGCCGGAGTGCAGATCGATCTCCACCTGCGGGGTGAGGTCCACCGGTCCGCCGGCGGCCTCGACCCGCGCGGCGTGCGTGGGCCCGTCCGGCACGTGCGCGGGGCGGCCGGAGTCGAACTCGGCGCGCAGCGTGGGCAGGATCTCCCCGAGCAGGTCGAGCTGCTCGAGCACGGTCTTGGTGGGCAGGCCGGCGTGATCCAGCAGGAACAGCTGACGCTGGTAGTGCCCGAAGGACTCGGCGAAAGTGAGCGTCTTGTCGATGACCTCCTGCGGGCTGCCGACAGTCAGCGGGGTGGCGTCCGTGAACTCCTCCAGGCTGGGCCCGTGGCCGTACACCGGGGCGTTGTCGAAATAGGGACGAAACTCCGCGACGGCGTCCTGGGAGTTCTTCCGCATGAAGATGTGCCCACCGAGCCCGACGATCGCCTGGTCGGCGCTGCCGTGGCCGTAGTGCTCGTAGCGCTCCCGGTACATGCCGATGAGCGCCTGGAAGTGCTCCTTGGGCCAGAAGATGTTGTTGGCGAAGAAGCCGTCGCCGTACATGGCCGCCAGCTCGGCGATCTGCGGCGTGCGGATCGACCCGTGCCACACGAACGGGGGCACGCCGTCCAGCGGCCGCGGGGTGGAGGTGAAGCCCTGCAGCGGGGTGCGGAACCGGCCCTCCCAGTCGACGACCTCTTCGTCCCAGAGCTGGCGCAGCAGCTGGTAGTTCTCCACGGTGAGCGGCAGACCCTGGCGGATGTCCTTGCCGAACCACGGATAGACCGGGGCGGTGTTGCCGCGGCCGAGCATCAGGTCCACGCGACCGTCGGCCAGGTGCTGCAGCATCGCGTAGTCCTCAGCGATCTTCACCGGGTCGTTGGTGGTGATCAGCGTGGTGGCGGTGGACAGGAGGATCCGCTCTGTCTGGGCGGCCACGTAGCCGAGCATGGTGGTCGGCGAGCTGGGCACGAACGGGGGGTTGTGGTGCTCACCGGTGGCGAACACGTCCAGGCCCACGTCCTCGGCCTTCTTCGCGACGGCGACCATCGCCTTGATCCGCTCGTGCTCAGTGGGCACTCGCCCCGTGGTGGGGTCGGGTGTGACGTCGCCGATGGTGAAGACTCCGAACTGCATCCTGGTCACCTTCCAAAGTGTATGCGTTTGCATGAAGTTCTGCACGGTGCAACGCATCGGCGCTGGAGGTATTCCCGCTGTGAGCCCCCGCTCCCCCGCAAGGTCACTAGAAGTCGGGCACCGGTGCCCGTTCTTGCTTGACGTTGCGTCGAGCTACCGAGCCATGGCCGCGCGGCCGAGCAGCTCGCGCACCTGCCGCATGAACCCGCCCGGGTCGGTGATCAGCCCCAGCGACGGGATGCGCAGCACCGGTCCCCCGCGCAGGCGCACCTCGTTGTCCCGCAGGGCATCGTCCACCGGGGACAGACCCTGCTGGTGCTGCACCCCGTCGATCTCCACACCGACCTGCAGCTCCTCCCACCACACGTCCAGGTAGATCCGGCCTCGCGGTCCACGGCAGACCCGCTGCCGGGAAGGCTCCGGGAGGCCGTGCTGACGGCACAGCCGGGCGAAGTCGAGCTCCCCCAGCGCCTGTACCCCGCCGGCGACCTCCCGGAGCAGGTCCTGCAGCAGCTGCCGGCGACGGACACGCCGCCGGCCGCTCACCTCCCCGGTCAGTCGCCCGGCGGTGGTCAGCCGCTGCTGCACCGCGAGGATGACGATCAGCGCCGCCTGCCGGTCGCTCACCGCCCACGTGGTCGCGTTCACCACCGCCACCTCGATCGGCATCCGCGGTAGTCCAGGCACCGGCGCCGGCGCGATCACCCGGTGGCTGCGCACCCGTACGCCGGGCAGCCGCACCGGGCAGGTACCCCGCGGGACGGCGACCACGATCTGGTCCTCGGTGTAGTTCTCCAACCCGGCAGCCAGCAGCGCGGACACACCGTCGAGCACGGCCCCCGAGCCGGTCTCCCACACCGCCCAGGCAGCCCTCGCCGACCAGGCAGCCCTCGCCGACCAGGCAGCCGGTACCTCGGCGGTGTCGATGCCGATCGTGTGCCTGCCCAGGGCGGTCCACCGCTGGCCGCGGAGCTCGCTGCGAACCTCGTCCCGGCAGATCCCCGCGTCGCGCAGGTGCCGGCGGTGCACCACACCGCCGAACGGCGCAGCGAGCTCCCGGGCGCGGGCGCGCCGCCACGTTCGCCGGGAGGCCGGCGCCGCTTGGGTGACCATCCCTCCACCCTGCCTGTGGGGGCCGAACGAGCGGAGATCCCCTGTGGACAACCGCCAGGGCGCCCCGCAAGGTCAATAGGAAGCGGGCACCCGTGCCCGGGTTCTAGTGACCTTGCGGGAGGGGGATCGCTTCCGCCTGGGCTACTACGGCGGCCACCAGTTCTGTATCGTCACCGAGCCCGGGCTGCAGAGTCTCCAGCACCGCGGGCACCACGTCCGCCACCGGACCGGCGTTCGCCGCCTCCTGCGCAGGCCCGGCACCGGCGTCGTTCACCGGGGCGCCGACACCGCGCAGGTGCAGCACCCAGCCGGCGAGCGTGGTCGCTCCCCCGGTCGGCACCCGCCCGGCGGCGCGCTCGGCGTTGACCGCCGGCAGGGTGCGCACCGGCAGCTTCTGCGAACCGTCCATCGCGATCTGGGCGAGCAGGTGGCGCACCCGCGGGTTCGCGTACCGGTCCAGCAGCGCCGCACGGTAGGCCGCCACCTCCTCGTCCGGCAGGCCCAGACCACGTTGCGCCTCGTCCCAGAACTGCTCCACCCAGGCGCGGCAGGCGGGATCGGCGATCGCGGCGTCGATGGTCTCGTGCCCGCGCACGCTGCCCACGTAGGCCAGCTGGGAGTGCGAGCCGTTCAGCAGCCACAGCTTGCGCCGCTCGTGCGGGGCCACGTCGGCCACGAACTGCACACCGGCCTGCTCCCAGGCGGGCCGCCCGGCGGGGAACTGCCCGCTGACCACCCACTCGGCGAACGGTTCGGTCGGTACCGGGGAGGCGTCCACGTAGCCGGTCCGCTCGCGCACCAGCTCCCGGTCGTCCTCCGTGGTGGCCGGGGTGATCCGGTCCACCATCGAGGTGGCGAACTCCACGTTCTCCTCCACCCAGCCGACCAGCGTCTCGTCCACCGCACGCGCGGCATCCAGCACCAGGGTGCGGGTGACGTCGCCGTTGTCCGGCAGGTTGTCGCACGGCAGGATCGTCAGCGCCCCGGCGTCGGCCTCCCGGCGGGCGAGCAGCCCGGCGAGCAGCCGCATCGGCATCGACGTCACCACCGCGCGCGGGTCCTGCCGCAGCGCGGCCACGTCGGCTGCCACGTCCTCGGCAGCGGTGTCCAGGTGCCCGTCGGCGTCGCGGCAGTAGCCGTGCTCGGTCACCGTCATGCTCACGACGGCGGTGCTCGGCTTGGCCAGGTAGGCCAGGTAGGTCTCGTGCTCGCTGGCGGCGTGCACGGCCACGATGGCGGAGATGATCTCCACCTCGTCACCCTCGGGCCCCTTGGTGATCAGGGCGTACAGCCCGCCCTGCGGGGCGAGCGCCTCGGCCTGGTCGGGGCGGCGGCCGGTGAAGGCGGCGATCCCCCAGTCCGCGGCGTCCGGGGCGTGCTGGGTGTACCAGGCCTGGTGGGCGCGGTGGAAGTTGCCCACCCCGAGGTGGACGATCCGCACCGGAGCGGCAGTCTCTGGCGTGCCGGGCAGGCCACGGCACAGTCGCTGGGTCACGTCTCTCCTCAAAGCTTGAACACGTTCGTGGGGTTGGTGACCACCAGGTCGTAGATGGCCTCGTGCGCCTCGTCCTCAGCCAGCCGGTGCTCGGCCACCAGCTCGGAGAGGTACCCGGCGTCCAGGCGGCGGCTCATGTCGTGCCGGGCCGGGATGGAGCAGAACGCGCGGGTGTCGTCGATGAAGCCGGAGGTGCGGGAGAACCCGGCGGTCTCGGTCACCGCGGAGCGGAACCGGCGGATCGCCTCCGGGGCGTCGATGAACCACCACGGCACGCCGACGTACACCGACGGGTAGAACCCGGCCAGCGGCGCGAGCTCGCGGGAGTAGACCGTCTCGTCGATGGTGAACAGCACCAGGTGCAGGTTCGGGTGCGTGCCGTAGGCGTCCAGCAGCGGGCGCAGGGAGTCGGTGTACTCCACCGCGATCGGGATGTCGCAGCCGACGTCCGGGCCGTAGGTACGGAACGTCTCGGTGTGGTGGTTGCGCCGCACTCCTGGGTGGATGGTCATCACCAGACCGTCCTCGCAGGACATCCGGGCCATCTCGGTGAGCAGGTGCTGCCGCAGCGCAGTGGCCTCCTCCTGGCTGGCCGTGCCCGCCCGGGCGGCGGAGAAGAGCCGGGAGGCTTCGCCGTCATCGAGGTTCAGGGTGACTGCATCGATCACGCCGTGATCGGCAGAGACTGCACCGTGCTGCACGAAGTAGCGGCGCCGGTTCTCCAGGGCGGCGATGAAGCCGGCGTAGGTGGAGGTGTCCTGGCCGGAGACCTCCCCGAGCCGGTCGGCGTCGGCGTTCCAGTCCGGCAGGGTGGCATCCAGGTACTTGTCCGGGCGGAACGTGGGCACCACCCGGTGGTCGAAGCTGGGGTCGGCGGCCAGCCGCGCATGCTCGGACAGGTCGGCGCACGGGTCGTCAGTGGTGGCGAGCACGTCGATGTTGAACGTCTTCATCAGCGCCCGCGGCCGGAACTCGGGCTGCGCGATCCGTTCGGCGATCTGGTCGTAGATCTGATCCGCGGTCGCTGCGCTGGGGCGGACGTTGACGCCGAAGATGCCGCCGAGCTCCTCCTCCAGCCAGTAGCGGACCGGGGTGCCCCGGTAGGCCGACCAGTGCTCGCACAGCGCCCGGAAGGCGGCGCGGGCATCCGCCTCGTCGAGCGGGCCGCGGCCCACGCCCAGGTCGCTGAGCGGGATGCCGTGTGCATGCAGCATCCGGTTGATGTAGTGGTCCGGGGTGATCAGCAGCGAGGTCGGGTCCCGGAACGGGGTGTCATCGGCGATCCATGCCGGTGGCACGTGCCCGTGCGGGGAGATGATCGGCAGGTCCTTGACCGACTCGTACAGCCGGCGCGCGACGTCGCGGCGGGCGGGATCGGCCGGCAGCAGCCGGTCAGGGTGCAGTTCCAAAGAAGGCGTTGAAGTCGACACGCTGCCCACGAAACCGGTTCCCGGCCCCGGGGGCAACCCGTTGCCGCCGGTTGCCCTGGGGCGTGGGTCTCAGCGGTCCACGACCGCCGTGGTCTCCCGCACCACCAGCCGGGTGGGCAGCTGCATCGGCTCGGCGGACTGCGAGCGCGCCCCGCCGACCATCGCCAGCACGTTCTGCGCAGCGGTGCGCCCGAGCGCGTGCAACGGCGCCGCCACTGTGGTCAGCTCCGGGCTGACCAGCTCGGCCATGGCGCTGTTGTCGAAACCGACCACCGACACCTCCTCCGGCACCCCCACCCCGAGCCGACCCGCCCCGCGGATGAAGCCGATGGCGACCAGGTCGTTGTAGGCCACCACGGCACTGCTGCGCTGCTGCGCCCAGGTCGCCGCCGCCTGCACCCCGCCGTTCACCGTGGGCGGGAACGGACCGGTGCGCCGGATCCGCACACCGAGCTCCTCGGCCGCCCGGCGCAGCCCCCGCCATCGCATCCCGTCCGCCCAGGAGGCCTCCGGACCGGACAGGTAGGTGACGGTCTCGTGGCCGAGCTCCACGAGGTGCTGCACGCTCCGGAACGTGCCCCGCTCCACGTCAATCACCACCGACGGCACCCCCGGCACCACCCGGTTGACCACCACGAGCGGCTTGACCTTGGCCACCTGCCGGATCGCGGAGTCGGAGATCCGGGACGCGGTGAGCACCAGCCCGTCCACGGACTCCAGCGCCCGCTCCAGCGTGGCCCGCTCCCGCACCGCCGACTCCGCGGTCTCGGCAAGCATCATCGTGTAGCCGGCGTCCTCGCACGCCGACCCGGCGCCGCGGACCAGCTCGTAGAACACCGGGTTCGCCAGGTCGGCCAGCACCACGGCGAGCATCGAGGTGCGCCGGGGCGCGGCGGCCCGCGCCTGGGGCTTGGCCCGGTAGCCGAGCCGCTCGGCGATCTGCCGGATCCGCTCCCCCGTCTCGGCGTTCACCCGCCCGGGCCGGGAGAACGCACGGGACACGGTGGAGGGGGCGACACCGGCCTCACGGGCGACGTCGTAGATGGTCACCGCAGGGGTGGCATCAGGGCGTGCCGGGTCCGGCTCGGGCATACCAGCCAGACTATCCGCGCCGCGCCGCGCACCCAGCCCGGCGCATGCCGCACCCCCAGCCCGGCGCATGCCGCGCACCCAGCCCCGAGGCTGCAACAAGCGGCAACCACTTGCCCGCCCCGGTGGCACCGGCGTTGGCTGACGGCCATGTGGACGCTGTCCGGATTCGCCGACGAGATCGACCCTGACCTAGATCTCCAGGTCGCCACCATCACCCAGCTGGGCCTGAACTACCTGGAGTTCCGCAGCGCCTGGGACACGAATGTGCTCGACCTGACCGATGCGCAGGTGGACGAGGTGCGCAGCACCCTGTCCGCGGCCGGGCTGCAGGTCTCGGCGGTCGGTTCCCCGATCGGCAAGATCGGCATCGAGGAGGACTTCGGCCCGCACACCGAGCGGATGCGCCGCGCCGTGGACGTGGCTCAGGCGCTGGACACCCGCTACATCCGCATCTTCTCCTTCTTCACCGGCGTTCACGAGCCGGCCAGCGTGCGCGAGGAGGTGCTGCGCCGGATGGATGCCTTGGCCGGGATCGCTGCCGAAGCGGACCTGGTGCTGCTGCACGAGAACGAGAAGGGCATCTACGGCGACACGCCCGCCCACTGCGCCGACCTGGTCACCAGCGTGGACAACCCGCACCTGCGCGTGGCGTGGGACGCGGCGAACTTCGTGCAGGTGGGGGTGCGCCCGTTCAGCGAGGGCTACGAGCTGCTTCGCCCCCACCTGGAATACGTGCAGATCAAAGACGCGCTGCTGGCCGATGGCACCGTGGTGCCGGCCGGTGCCGGGGACGGCGAGGTGCGGGAGACGATGCGCGCGCTGGCCGCCGACGGTTTTGACGGGTTCTTCTCCCTGGAGCCGCACCTGAGCGCGGTCGGCACGTTCGGCGGGTTCTCCGGACCGAACCTGTTCAGCGAGGCGCACCGAGCCTTCACCGCCCTCCTCGACGAGGAGAAGATCGCCTACTCATGACCGGCACCAGCAGGCCCACAGCCGCCATCGTCGGCTGCGGCGACATCTCCGCGCTCCACGTCGATGCGCTCACCCGTCTGGACATCCCGGTGGTGGGCGTGTGCGACACAGTGACCGAGCGCGCCGAGGAGGTGGCCGGCGCCCTGGGGGTGCCGGCGTTCACCGACCACACCGAGCTGCTCGCCCGCACCTCTCCGGACGTGGTGCACGTGTGCACCCCGCACGCCGAGCACCTGCCGGTCGCTCTCGATGTGCTCGACGGCGGAGCTCACCTGCTCGTGGAGAAGCCCCTGGCCGCGTCAGTCGCCCAGGCGAGGAAGCTTGCCGCCGCCGCCGCGTCGGCAGCGGGGCGCGGGGTGCGTACCGGGGTGGTGCTGCAGAACCGGTACAACCCGCCGAACCAGCACCTGCACGAGCTGATCTCCACCGGCGCACTGGGTCGGGTGCATGCCGCCAAGGCGGACGTGAACTGGCACCGCAACGCCGAGTACTACCGGGCCCGCCCGTGGCGGGGCACCTGGGCCGGTGCCGGCGGCGGGGTGATGATGAACCAGGCGATCCACACCCTGGACCTGCTGCTCTGGCTGCTCGGCCCGGCTACAGAGGTGCGCGGGCACGCCGCCACCTACGCGTTGGCCGAGGCGATCGAGGTGGAGGACACCGCCGAGCTCGTGCTCCGCCATGCCGGTGGCGCGGGGTCCACGCTGTTCGCCACGAACACCTACCCGCTGAACGCCCCGGTCACGGTGACCGTGCATGCCGAGCGAGCCACCGCCGTCGTGAGCGGCGACCTGACCGTGACCTGGACGGACGGACGCACCGAGACGGTCGCGGCGGCCGTCCCGGGAACAGTGGGCCGCTCCTACTGGGGGGACTCGCACCGGCTGCTGATCGAGGACTTCTACGCACGCCTGGGCGAGACCGACCCGTTCTGGATCGGTCCGCCAGCCGGGCTGGCGCTGGTCGAGGTGATCGCCGCCGTCTACGATGCGTCTCCGAACCTGGCCGGCCGGCGCGCACCGGCCGCCATCCCCTGAGCCGCACAGATGAGACGGCCGCGCACGGCTGACTGTCGACCTGGCACGATCGGGGCGTAGCGACAAGCCCTGGAACGACCCGGAAGGATCCTCTATGACCAGCACCCCTGAAGCGACCGCACAGGTCGGCGTCGTCGGCCTCGCAGTGATGGGCCGCAACCTGGCCCGCAACTTCGCCCACCACGGCTACACGGTGGCGGTGTACAACCGCACCGCGGCCCGCACCGAGGAGCTGATGGCTGCCCACGGTGACGAGGGCTTCGTGCCGGCCACCGAGCTCGCCGACTTCGTCGCCAGCCTGGAGCGTCCGCGCCGGGTGGTGATCATGGTGCAGGCCGGGAAGGGCACTGACGCCACCATCGACGCCCTGGCCGAGCTGCTCGAGCCGGGCGACATCGTGGTGGACGGCGGGAACGCGCACTACGAGGACACCCGCCGGCGGGAGGCCGCACTGCGGGAGAAGGGCCTGCACTTCTTCGGGGTGGGCATCTCGGGCGGTGAGGAGGGCGCGCTGAACGGGCCCTCGATCATGCCCGGTGGCTCGGCCGAGGGGTACAAGTCGATCGGCCCGCTGCTGGAGGACATCTCCGCCAAGTACGACGGCGAGCCGTGCTGTGCGCACATCGGCCCCGACGGTGCCGGGCACTTCGTGAAGATGGTGCACAACGGCATCGAGTACGCCGACATGGAGTTCATCGCCGAGGCCTACGACGTGCTGCGTTCCGCAGGCCTGAGCATCGAGGAGATCTCGGCGACGTTCCGGGAGTGGAACACCGGCGACCTGGACTCCTACCTGATCGAGATCACCTCCGAGGTGCTGGACCAGGTCGATGCCAAGACCGGGAAGGCGCTGGTGGACGTGATCGCCGACTCCGCCGGGCAGAAGGGCACCGGCCGGTGGACGGTGCAGATCGCCCTGGAGCTGGGCGTACCGGTGAACGTGATCGCCGAGTCCGTGTTCGCCCGCTCGGTCTCCGGGCACGCGGACCTGCGTGCGGCCGGGCAGGAGCACGTGCCGGGGCCGACGCACACCTTCGACCCGGCGGACCGCGCGGAGCTGGTGGAGGACGTGCGTAAGGCGCTGTGGACCGCCAAGGTGGTCGCCTACGCCCAGGGGCTGGACCTGATCCGCACCGCGAGCCTGCAATATGACTGGAACATCGATGTGGCTTCGGTGGCCTCCCTGTGGCGGGCCGGCTGCATCATCCGGGCCCGCCTGCTGGAGCGGATCCGGGCGGAGTACGCCGGGCACAACCTGCCCACGCTGCTCGCCGCGCCGAGCATCATCGACGGCATCGCCGAGGCCAACGAGGGAGCCCGGCGGGCGATCGGTACCGCTCTGCAGGCCGGCGTGCCGGTGCCTGGGTTCGCCGCGGCGCTGGCCTACCTGGACCAGGTGCGGGCGGAGCGGCTGCCCGCGGCGCTGATCCAGGGGCAGCGGGACTTCTTCGGTGCGCACACCTACCAGCGGGTGGACGCCGAGGGCACGTTCCACACCGAGTGGTCCGCTGACCGCAGCGAGACGAAGCTGGACTGACGCCAAATGTCCACCCCGCCGGTGAGCAGCACCCTGCACGAGGCCCTGGCCGGGCTCGACCCGGAGGCGGCGGCCATCGCCACCCGCGCCCGGGCCGTGCTGGCCGGTGCCGGCCGGCTCGGGGTCGCCTACTCCGGCGGGGTGGACTCGGCGGTGCTCCTCGCCCTCGCGGTGGCCGAGCTGGGCGCCGATCACGTGGTGGCGATCCTGGGTATCTCGGCCAGCCTGGCCGGCGACGAACGGGTCGCCGCGCACGAGGTGGCAGCGGTGATCGGTGCCCGGGTGGTGGAGGTGGCCACGCACGAGCAGGACAGCGCCGGGTACCAGGCGAACGATGTGGACCGGTGCTTCTTCTGCAAGGACGAGCTGTTCACCCGGATCTCTGACGAAGTGGTCACCGAGCACGTACTGGACTCGGTGGCCTACGGGGAGAACGCCGACGACGCCCGCCGCCCGGACCGGCCTGGTGCCCGGGCCGCAACGAACCACCGGGTGCTGCGCCCACTCGCCGAGGCGGGCGCCAGCAAGGCGGTGGTGCGCCAGATCGCCCGGGCGATGGCGCTGCCGTGCGCGGACAAACCGGCCGCACCCTGCCTGGCCTCCCGCATCCCGCACGGCCACGAGGTCACCGCGGAGAAGCTGCACCAGGTGGAGGAGGTGGAAGCCGGGCTGCGCCGCCTCGGCTTCAGCGACTCCCGGGTGCGCCACCACGACCAGATCGCCCGGATCGAGCTGGTACCCGAGGAGATCGAGCGGGCCGCGACGCCGGCGCTGCGGTCGGCGATCCATGAGCTGGTCACCGGTGCCGGCTTCCGCTTCGCAGCAGTGGACCTGCGCGGTATCCAGTCCGGGGCGTTCACCATGTCGATCCTGAACGCCGGCCGCACCGGCGCTCCCGGCACGCCGGTGCCCAAGCCGGCGCCGTGACCGGGGACGCCACCGACCCGTGGGCCGGACTGGACCCGGACGCGGTTGCGACCCTGGACACCGGCCGGTACCGCCGCCGGGGCTACCCGGAGGCGGTGTACTGCGAGGGCAAGTCCATCGAGCAGCTCACCGCGATCGCCACCCGGCTGCGCGAGACCGGTGGTGCGGGCACCACGCTGTTCACCCGGGCCAGTGCCGAGCAGTCCGCTGCTGTGCGGGCCGTGCTGCCGGAGGCGGCGGAACACGCCGATGCTCGGCTGCTCGCCTGGCCGGCGGAGCCACCACCGCCGACCGGCGGCCTCGTGCTCACCCTCACGGCGGGCACCTCTGACCTGCCAGTGGCTCGGGAGGCGCAGCTGAGTGCCCGCTACCTGGGCCGGCGCAGCGAGCTGGTCGCTGACGTCGGGGTGGCCGGGCTGCACCGGCTGCTCGCTCGGATCGAGGACCTGCGTGGCGCCGATGCGATCATCGTGGCCGCCGGGATGGACGGTGCGCTGCCCTCGGTGGTCGCCGGGCTCGTCGAGGTGCCGGTGGTGGCGCTGCCCACCTCGGTCGGCTACGGGGCGGCGTTCGGCGGGATCGCCCCGCTGCTGACGATGCTGAACGCCTGCGCGCCGGGGGTGGGCGTGGTGAACATCGACAACGGCTACGGCGCCGGCCACCTGGCGGCGCAGATCGCCGCCGCACCGCGCGCTCGCTAACGGTCCCGGAGCGTCTCGGTCAGGCTGCCGCGCAGCAGGGTGGCGACCAGCAGCGTGCTGGCAGCGGTCCCGATCAGCAACGCCGCGCCGGTGTGGCGTGCCGCGATGCCCAGCACGTGAAGGGGCACCCCGGTGGCGGCTGCGGTGATGGTCGCCGCTAGCACCGCTGCTGCGACGGCGGGGAGGGCAACGAGCACCAGCTCCGCGGCGAGCATGACCATGACTATGGTTCGTGGCGTGCCGAACGTGCGGTAGACAGCGAGCTGACTCCGCCGCGACCAGGACACCAGCAGCACGGCGGCGGTGATCATCAACCCGCCAATGAGCCACGGCTGCAGGGCGAGTGCCGCCTGCCACTGCTGCGCAGGCGTGAGCACCCCGGTGGCCTCCGGCAGGAAGCGGGCGATGGTCGCGGTCCCACCCGGGAACGCGGCCGCAAGCACATCACCTCCTGCCGACACGGCTCCGGGCTGCATCCGCACCCAGCAGGTGCTGACCGGTGTGTCAGCCAGGACCGTCGTGGTCACGTTGGAGGTGAGGACGCTCACTGGTGCCTGCTCCACCTGGTACTCGGGACGCACCGCTCTGCTCCCGTCCGCAGCCAGCAGCCACTGGCCCGCCCCGACCTGGCCGGTCTGGACCAGCTCAGCGCCGACGGTCGGCATGGCCCACGGTGCTTCGGGGAGGAACACCTGGACCGCTCCGGGTGTCACGGCCTGGACGGGGAGCTCCAGGCCCCCGTGATAGGCATACAACGGTCCGGATGGGCGTACCGCCAGCCCCCCGGCCACCGCCACGCCCGGCCACGCACCCGCCCGGGTGCATGCCGCTCCGGAGAGCGGGACGGTCTCGTCGGTCGCGGTGGCCACCCACACCAGTGATCCGGCTGCCCGGAGCTGCTCCTCCTGGTTGAGCGCCCGGTCGGCCTGGAGGATGACGTACCCGCTCACGCCGGCGAGCACGAGCGCGATCACCACGCCGAGGATGCGGTGCGCCGTGCCGAGGTTGCGCAGCGCCTCACCGAGGAGCTGGTCAGGACGCCACACGGCCCTGCTCCGGCTCGGTGCCCTCTCCGACAGCACGACCGGTGACCGGTCGCAGCTCAACGACCCGGTCGGCCATCGCGGCAACCTCGGGATCGTGGGTGGCCAGCAGCACTGTGGTGCCTTCGGCTGCCCGCAGCAGTGCGCGCGCGATCTCCCGGCCGGTGACCAGGTCCAGGTTGGCGGTCGGTTCGTCGGCGATCAGCACCGCGGGGGCGACCATCAGCGCCCGTGCGACCCCCACGCGCTGTGCCTGTCCGCCGGAAAGGGTGCGGGCGCGTTGTTCCGGCTCGGTGATCCCCACCGAGGCCAGCAGGTCGACTGCTCGGGGCCAGGCTCGAGAACGCGTGCCGCCGCTGACCAGCGCGGGCAGCATCACGTTGTCCACAGCAGATCTAGCCGGTAGCAGGTTCACGCTCTGCAGCACCCAACCCACCTCCTGGCCGAGCACGAGTGCCGCATCCCGGGTGGTGCGCACCTGTCCGGCGATCCGCACCTGCCCAGCGTCCGGTGCCAGCAGCAGCCCGGCCACCGCCAACGCCGTGGACTTCCCCGCCCCGGAGGGACCGATCAACGCCACCGACTCCCCGGCCGGCACCCGCAGGTCCCAGTCGGAGAGCACCGGACGCACCGCACCCCGGTAGCGCACGGAGATGCCCGTCAGCTCGAGGGACATGTCACGTCTCCGAGCACGGGCACAGGGTTCACCAGCACACGCGCGCCCTCGGGGAGCGTGGGGCGAAGCTGTGCCAGACCGTCGACAGAGCTACCGAGCACCTCCACCACGGCAAGGTCAGACGCGCCATCGATGGTGCTCGAGGTCGTCGCTGCCACACAGGTGCTATCGGTCGAGTCGGTGATGATGGCGGCCGCTGGCACCGCCTGGCCCGCCTGTCCGTCGAGCAACCGGACCTGCCCGGTGACAGACACCTGGTCGACGGCACCGGCATCGGCGAGCACCACCGATGCTGCGGCGTCCAGATCGGTCACCTGCCAGCTGCCGTCCTCGGCGCGCTCCACCGGCACCGCCTCACCCCGCACCAGCAGCTCATACGCACCGGCAGGGCCGGCGGAGGCGCTGGTCATCGTGACATCGGCCAGGGACGCGGTACCGGTGGCCACCGGCTGACCGGCGGCCGGAGCGGGTGCCCCGGCCTGGACGTCCACCTCAGCGACCTCGAACGACTCAGTGGGCAGGTGTGCGAACCATCCGGGATCGAGAACACCGGTGGGGTCCTGGATGCCGATCCGGCGCTCGTAGTCCTGTACCGCGGACCGGGTGGTGGCGCCGAACACGCCATCATCGTCCAGATCGGCATCGAGCAGGCTGTTCAGGAACCGTTGTGCGGTGGCGACGTCCGGACCGCGATCGCCGCGACTCAGCGGGCGGAACAGCACTCCCTCGTCGGCGTAGGCCACCACCGGCACACCATCGACCGCGTAGAGCTTCTCCTCGCCGCTGAGCACATCGCCCGGCGCCACCTCGACCCCGGTGACCGTGCCGGTCAGCGCCGGCGCGGGGATGCTCCGTCCCGGGGCAACCTGGGCCGACAGGGTCGCCGGTGCGGAGAAGTCCACCGTGGTCTCCTGCACGGGAACCAGGACCGCACGATCCTGCGGGGTCAGCTCCTCCAGGTCGCTTGCACTACCACGAACCAGCACCCAGGTGGCGACGACCGCGCCGATCACGAGCACACCCACCAGCATCAGGTAGCCCCGCCCCGCACGCCGCACTATCGGTTCGCCCCATATAGTCGCCCGCCGTACTGGTCCAGACAGATCACACCCTCATCGAACTTCGCCGACCCCTGTGTGGCCACGACTCGCTCGTTGATCTCCTGGATCGTGTCACTGGAGGTCACGCCAGGGAAGCCCGCCTCGTCCATGCACGCCACAAACTCCGCAAAGATGCGCTCACGTTCTGCACCGGTCAACGTGTGCTGATTCACATACGCCACCTCGGCTTGTGGCAGGTTGAAATTCGCCTCGCACGCTAACCGATCGTCATGTGCGGACATATCGCCGGGAGCGCCACCGGTAACGGCAAAACCGTACGAGATTCCATCGGGACGCATCTCCACCGGACCAACCTCATAACCCTCGCGGATCATGCACTCGCGAATCGAGGCTACGATCCGCACATACTCCGCCTCAGAGATCGGCCCACCCGTATACGGCGCTGGAACGCTAGGCTCAGGTTCACCCCGCGTGATCGAACAACCCGCGAGTACGCCAATCACAAATACGAGCGCGCCGAAGAGGCCCAAGAACGGGGTTCGCAACGCAGACTCAGCACGAAATATACGTGTACATGCTCGCCCGCTCCTCGACATTCGTGTAGATATCGTTGCCCCAGCCGTAGGTCCGGTACGAACCCGATACCGTGCAGGACCTAGAAGAAGACGAGACAAGAGTCGTCGTACCGGAACTGGAGGTGGCCGCCGGTGCCAATTTCGTCGCGGCCCCCTCGAGCTTCGCCTGTGCGTACGCCGCCTCTGGCGTGAACCCGCACGTCGTAGTCGATTTGAACGTGATGACGCTCGTAGCCGGCGACGGAGTCGCCGGATACACGCCGCAGTTCGGCATGTCGGCCTGCGCCGCACTCGAGGTGACGAACACCGCGCCAACCCCAAAAAGAAGGACCGCAACAACTGACCAGAGGCGGGTCCTCACACTGCCTACCATGACACTCCCCACTTCCCTCGGAGCGGCTTCGGTGCCGCCCGTCATTTCGACCATACGCCCGGGGAACGGGGCGGGCAAGTGCTCACTCTGGCGACCCAGCACCGGATCCGACCGAGAGGGCGGGGTACCGCTGAGGCCTGAGCCAGACCTACGCCGCAACCACCCACACGGCAGCGGTCGCCGCGGCACTCAGCGCGCCCGCCCCGGTCACCAGCTCGTCGTCCAGCCCGAGCCCGGCACCGGTGATCTCCCGCAGCAGGTCCGGCTCGGTGTCGCTGATCCGGGCGATCCGCACCAGCACACCCGGGGGAACGTCGTCCAGGCGGTGCGCTGGTGGGGTGACCACCCGCCCGTCCAGCTGCGGGATCGGGTCTCCGTGCGGGTCCCGCAGCGGCGACCCGAGGTGGGCGTCCATGCGTCGCATCAGCAGCGGGGAGGCGGAGTGCTCCAGCCGTTCGGCATCCTCGTGCACCTCGTCCCACCGGTAGTCCAGCGCCAGGGCCAGGTAGGTCTCGATGAGCCGGTGCCGGCGCACCATCGCCAACGCTGCCAGCTGCCCGGCGTCGGTGAGGGTGACCCGCCGGTACGGCTGGTAGTGGACCAGTTCGGCGGCGGCGAGCCGCTGCACGTTCTCCGTCACCGTCGGCGCACCGACACCCAGCCGCGCGGCGAGCTCGGAGGCGGTGGCACCCGGCTCACCCCACTCACCCAGGTTGTAGATCGCCTTCAGGTAGTCCTGGGTGACCACCGACTCCGGCAGGTCCACCTCCTCCAGGGAGACCGCCTCAGCAGGTCCGACCTCCCGGTGGTGGCACCGGGCACCGGGCAGGAGCGCCAGCCCGTGGCAGGACCGGCCGTGCGCATCGGTCATCAGAGCACCGTGAGCCAGGCGTCACCGAGCCCGAAGAGCGCCCCGGCCACCACGAGCAGGTACCAGAGCACGGTGATCAGCCACGCGTTCTTGGTCACGAACGAGCGCAGCCCCTCTCCGGCGGGCAGGGCGCCGCTCGCCATGGTCGCTGCCACAGTGTGCACGAAGAACGGGATCACCACGGCCCAGACCACCAGGCAGTACGGGCACAACGCCCCGATCTGGGTGATCGCCGCCACCTGCAACCAGGTGACGAACGCGATGCCGAGAGTGGCGCCGGCGAGCAGGCAGCGCCAGTACCACCGCGGCAGGCGCACCCTGCTGGCGAGCAGCACCCCGGTGGTGAGGACCACGGGGAAGGTGAGCAGGCCGAGCACCGGGTTCGGGATCCCGAACACCTTCGCCTGCCAGCTCTCGAGGAAGATGCCGCAGCCGATCAGCGGGTTGATGTCGCAGGCGGGCGTGAAGTCCGGGTCGGCGAGGATGCGGATGTGGTCCAGCATCAGCTCCAGCGAGGCGAACGTGCCGAGCACCCCGGTGACCAGCACCAGCACCACGTAGCTACGCCGTACAGCGGCCACACGGCCCACCCCGGTTCCCGCCGCGGGGCCCCCGGCATCCTCCGCGCCGTCAGCGTCGGCGAGGTCGTCGGCGACATCTGCGACGTCGCCGGACCGGTGCTCGCTGCTCACGGTGCTCCTCGCTGTGGGTGTGCTCTCAGTATCGCCCATCTCAACCGTCCGAGTCCTGCCCGCTGACGAACTCGGTGGGCTGCGGCGGCCACAGCGCCCACTCTCCGAGCTCCACCGAGGTGTCGGTGCCGATCGTGATCACCCGGTAGTCCACCGGCAGCCGGGTCTCGGCGTCCCAGCGGATCACCGTGATCGTGGCCGGGTTGCCCAGCGGTCCGATCGTGGGCTTGCCCTCCCCGGCACCACCGGTGCTGGCACCCACGTACTGGGTGCCCCAACCGAGCTGGCGGGGGCCCAGCTGGTGGTGCAGGTGCCCGGACAGGCTCACCGGTGCACACCCGGCCTCCAGGATCTGCCGGCCGGCGTACGGGCTGTGGATCAGCAGCACGTCCACCGGTTGTCCTTCCTCGGCGAGCTCACACCCGGTGGCGGCGAGCCGGTCGCCCATCTCCAGCACGGTCTCGTCCCGGGTCTGCCGGGTGGGCACGCCCAGGGAGCTGAGCGTGGGGTCGGTGTCACCGAGGAACCGCAGCCCGGCCACCTCCACCGGGTCCCCGAGCAGCGGGATCCACCCGGCCGCCACCTCTTCCTCAGTGGTGGTGCGCGAGTCGTGGTTGCCGTCGGCGAACACCACCGGCACGTCGTCACCGAAGCCGTCGGCGAAGGCCTTGATGCAGTAGGACTCCACCGAGGTGCCGGCCATCACCGTGTCTCCACCGTTCATGATCAGGTCCGCATCGGACTCGGCGACCGCCGTCCCGATCACGTCGGCCATGCCGATGTTGCAGTGCAGGTCGGTGACCATCACCCCGGTGATCAGGTCCGTCTCGGCGTCTGCCACGGCCTGGTCCTCCGCCGACGGCGTAGCCTCGCCGTCCGAGGTCGGCTCACCTGTCGAGGGCTCCTCTGCTGAGGCGCTGGCCGCGCTGGTCGGGTTCTCGCCGCCTCCCGAGCCGGCACCGGTCTCCGACGGCTCCGGGGAGGACAGCCCGTGCGCGTCGGTGGCGCCCTCGCCGGCACCGTCGGCCGAGCCTGCCGAGTCCTGGTCGCCTACCTGAGCAGCCCGTTCGGCTTCGAAGGCGGAGGTGAGGTTGGCCTGCACGGAGGCGTAGAACTCGCTGTTCTCGTCGATCGCGTCCACCACGTACCCGCCGTAGTAGTCCACGATGGTGGCCAGCCGGCCGGTGATCCGGGCGTCCTCCAGCGGGGTGCCGTCCAGCACGGCCGAGGTGCGCCCCACGTTCCCCGAACCCCGGGTGGCGTCCACCAGCGGCACCAGCACCAGCGCCACCACCACGGCGATCGTCAGTGGTGGCACCCCGGGTTGGCGGAGCGCGTTCTTCATCGTGTCCCGGAGCAGGCCGTGCCCGGCCAGGCGCAGGCAGGCCACCAGCGTGAGCTGGATCGACCAGAGCAGGGCCACGCGGCCGAGGGCGTTGGTGATCAGCCCGTCGGCGGCCTCTCGGATCGCCGGTTCCGGGTTGGCGAAGAACTGGGTGTAGCTCTGCAGGTCGGCGGTCAGCCCGGCCACCGGGTTGGCCCCGGGTGCGGCCAGACCGATCGGGATCTCCTTGACCTGCACGTCCACACCGAGCCGCAGCGGCAGCGGGGAGTCGATGATCAGCGCACCGAGCGGGCCCATGTCGATGCGGATCTCGTCGTTCAACCGCACCGTGTACTCCGCCTCGTGCGGACCCAGGGACCCGGTGTAGTGGGCGCTGAGCACCCCGATCACCAGAGCCACCAGACCGGTGACCACCATCGTGATACCGGCTCGGATCCCGCGCCGGGTCATCGGTCGCAGCTGGTGCCACCACTCCACCCGGTGGCGCGGGGCATCGTCTGGCGACCCCACCTCTGCTGGCGAGCTGTCCTCCTCCGGTGACGGCGCGGA
>DATGRZ010000252.1:0-5848 GCA_035303065.1 Ruania sp. | reverse complement strand
GGTACGCGGGCCAGCATCAGGTGCAGGCGCACCTGCCGTCCGGCCCGGTCCAGCTGCCAGGTCTCGGTCACCTGCAGCACCTCGGTCATCCGCAGCGACCGGCGCCAGGAGGTGATGCCCGCCTCGGCCGGGTAGGCCCCGGCCAGGTCCAGGTCAAGGTCCCGGTCTGCCTGGGTGAGCACCTCGGCACAGAAGCGTGCCCCGACCCCCTGGGCTACGCCGTCGACCTCTGGCACGCAGTGGTACTGCGACTGGGTGAACCAGGTGGCGTACCGGCCGGCGGAGAAGCTTGCTGCCGAGTACTGCCCGGTGCCCACGTCGATCAGCACCGGCTCGCCGCCGGCGGCCAGCAGCACCGAACCGACGTCCAGGTGGTTGTGCGGCTCGTCGTTGTGCCCGCCCTTGGCCACCAGCCGCAACCGGGCGTCGACCGAGGAGACGGTCAGCAGCTGAGTGTGCGGCAGCCACGTGTCTGGCGCCGGTGGCGGGTCGGTCTCCGGTGCGCCCCGCCAGGCCGGGTCGAACAGCGTGACCAGGCACCGGTAGACCGCCTGGTGCACCTGCAGGCTGCGCGGGAACGAGGCCGCCAGTGCCGCCGAGTCCGCCGCACCCACTGCCGAGGCGAACCGGTGCCACAGCGCCGGCGGGTGCCGGTCCTTGTCCACGCCGGGGCCGGGCTCGGGCACCCGAGCCACGCCGTCGGCCACGCTCGCCCACCAGTCGCCGCCCAGGTGGGTGAGCAGCGGGTAGCGGGCCATCGCGGCAAGCAGCGGTGTGCTGAGCACCTGGGCGGCGCCGGCCGGATCGGACCAGCCGAGCACGTCCACGGCCTCGAACAGGCAGGCGGGGGAGCGCCACCAGTACATGATGCCCTCGGCGCAGCCGCCGTCGGCCGGCGCCGCGGCCAGGTAGCCGTCCAGCGACGCCAGCGCCTGCGGGACGATCGCCGCGGCCAGGCCCTCCTCGGCGGCGAGCAGCGTGGCGCAGGTGAGCACGTTCGCCACGATCCACGGGTTCCAGTTGCTCTGGTCGCCGAACCACCAGTGCTCCCGGCCGTGACCCGCGAACGGGCGCAGCACCCGGGCGCTGACCTCCGTGCGGAGGCGCTCGCGCAGGCCGAGATCTTCGAGCAGGTCGTGGTGCAGGTAGCCGATCCAGGAGAGGGTCGTGGCGGTCTCCGCCGCGAACAGGTCGAGCACCGGGTCGGTCGGGTCGGGCAGCCGGCGACGTTGGCCCCCGGGCGGGGTGTCGTGCGCGGGCAGGCACCAGGAGAGCTCCTCCAGCAGCAGGCCCACGCCGTCGATGACGGCATCCGCCCACCGTGGGTCGGGGTCGGCGGCCTGGGCGAGGGCCAGGATGACCAGCCGTCGGCGGCGATCGAAGTACGGTGCCTCGAACGCCCGGCGGGACCCGGTGCGCTCGAACGCGAGCCGCTGGGTGAGGGTGAGCACCGGCCACGGTTCGGTCACCAGCGCCTCGGCGTGGGTGAGGATCTCCGCCCGGCTGGCTGAGTCGATGCCGGACCAGGCGGCCCGGTCGGTGGCGCGCGGGAACGGGACCTGCGCGGCGCCGGCGGCGATCGCCTGGGTGAGCTGCTCGGCGCGGAACGCCGAGGTGAGGGGTGCGGTGCTACTGGGCATCGGTCCGTAACGATAGCGCGGCCGGGAAAGTGACGGTCATACGTCATGAGCTCGCCATATCGCTGAGGGTGTGACGTATAGCCGTCAGTTCCACGAACCCCGTAGGGCTCGACAGCGATTCGAATATATGTTCGAATGAAGTAATGCGATGGGACGGGCAGAAGCTGACCGATGGCACGGGGCCGGCGTTGCTCCCGCTCAAGGGCCTGGTGCGGAGCGTGCGTACCCCGGAGTTCGAGGGCGTGACGTTCCACGAGGTGCTGTGCAAGAGCGCGCTGAACCGGGTACCGAAGAACTCCTCGATGCCGTTCACCTGGACGATCAACCCGACGCGCGGCTGCCTGCACCAGTGCGTCTACTGTTTTGCGCGCAAGACGCACGAGTACCTCGACCTGGACTCCGGTGCGGACTTCGACTCCCAGATCGTGGTGAAGACGAACATCGTGGAGGTGCTGCGCGCCGAGCTGGCCCGGCCGTCATGGGCGCGGGAGCACGTGGCGCTGGGTACGAACTCCGACCCGTACATGCGGGCCGAGGGTCGGTATCAGCTGATGCCCGGCATCCTGGAGGCGCTCACCGAGGCGCGCACCCCGTTCTCGGTGCTCACCAAGGGGCCGCTGCTGCGCCGGGACCTGCCGCTGCTGGAGCGCGCCAATGAGCAGGTGGGTGTGGACGTGGGCGTCTCGCTGGCGTTCATGGACCCGGAGCTGCAGCAGCGAGTGGAACCGGGCACGCCGAAGCCGGCCGCACGGCTGCAGCTGATCCGGGCGCTCGCGGACGCCGGGCTCGCGCCGACCGTGATGGCGATGCCGGTGCTGCCGTGGCTCACCGACTCCGACGAGCACCTGGACGCGCTGATGGGTGCAGTCGCCGAGGCGGGCGGGGCGTGGGTGACCGTCGGGGCACTGCACCTGCGGCCCGGCGCCCGGGAGTGGTTCCTCTCCTGGCTGGGCCGCGAACACCCGGAGCTGGTGCCTAGGTACAAGGCGCTGTACGGGCGGGGTTCCTACGCCTCGGCGGAGTACCGGGAGTGGCTCGCCGGACGGGTGCGGCGGCTGCGGCGTCGGCACGGGTTCATCGAACAGGCGCCGCGGGGTCGCAACGATCGTGCCGACCACCGAGCGCGGGCGGCAAGCGGCCGGTGGGCGCTACGGAAAGACCCGGCCGAGGTGACTGCGCGGCCAGACGCAGCAGAACCGGTCGGGCCGACGCTCTCCGAGCTGGGCATGCAGCCTGCGCTGTTCTGACCGGTCTCTGCTGCCTGAACGCTCTGCGAACGAGTTCGATCGCCCGCAGCAACTGGGGCGGCCGCGTTCGTCGATCAGGCCAGTCAGGCAGGCGAGGGCAGCCGTGCCGATGTGATCAACAAGGCCATCAGGCGCGAGATGCGCCGTCGTGCTGCCCGGCGCGACGCACAGATCTATGCGACGAGCACAGACCCCGACCTTGAGTCGGATGCGTACGCGCAGTGGGTGGCAAAGGCTGCTGGTGAGGCAGCGGCAGACCTGGACTGATGCTCCCATCTGGATCGCGCGGCTCGACAAGATCCGTCCGGTCCTCCTCCTCACGCGCGAGGAGGTGAGAGCAGCGCGCCGCCTGGTGACGGTTGCTCCCATCGCGCGCGCGGTGCGAGGTCTGCGCAGCGAGGTGGCAGTAGGACCCCGCAACGGACTTGAGCACGACTGCGTCGCCAACCTGGACTCGATCGCCACGATCCCCAGGGACAGCCTGCTGCGCTATGTGGGCGCACTGCTGCTGGACCAGGAACGTGACCTGACCCGTGCATTCCACGAAGCCTTCGACCTCGAAGACCGAAGGCCCGGGTTCCGCCACAGCAGTTCAGATGATGCCCGGGTACGGAAGCAGTGGCTGCGGCACGGATGTCGGAGCCGCACTGCGGCAGTGCCGCACTGCCGGACGCCGCGTGTGGCTCCGTGTCTTGGCGGAGAGAGTCAACCTCGCTGTTCGGCATGTTCGGCGAACGAGTCCGGCGCAGCAGTGATGTCTCTGGCGTCCAGACCGCTGCGTCGCCGTCCAACACCGCCCACGCCTGTGGATAACCCCGGCAGGCAGAACTGCACCGCACTACCGTCGATCGGCATGACACCACCCCGGCAGAAGGACGAGCTGCGCCTGACCGGCATCGCAGTGGTGATCGTGGGCTGTGGTCTGGTGGCGTTCACCGGGGTGATGGCGGTGCTGATGATTGACGGATTCAGGCGGCACGAGGAGCGGCTGACCGACATGCTCGCCACCGCCATGGCCGTGATCTTCGGCGGCATCGTCTGCATCGTCGCCGCCAACGTGCGTGCCGCCCGCCGAGCCCCCGATGCCCCGAGCAGCCCCTACCCTGGTGAGACGACCGGCCCCAGCCCACGACCGCCGTCGTGCTGGTCGGGCCGACCGACAGGAAGGGACCCGAGCGTGAAGGTCGCCGCCCGCGCCGCAGTGCCGCCGTTCCAGGTGATGAGCATCCTGGACCGGGTCGCCCAGCTGCGCGCCGGCGGGCGAGATGTGATCTCGCTGTGCGCCGGCGAACCCGAGGGCGGCGCCCCACCAGACGTCGCGGCCGCCGCCATCGAGGCCCACCGCGCGGGCGACCTCGGCTACACCAGCGCCCTCGGCCCGCGCGAGCTGCGCGACGCGGTCGCTGGCCACTATCGCCGCTGGTACGGCCTGGACCTCACCGGAGACGACGTCGCCATCACCACCGGCTCCTCCGGTGCCTTCCAGCTCGCATTCCTGGCCGCCTTCGAACCCGGCGACCGGGTCGCCCTGGCCAGCCCCGGCTACCCCGCCTACCGGAACATCCTCACCGCGCTGGGCTGCCAGGTGGTGGACATCCCCTGCGGCGTGGCCGAGCGGTTCCAACCCACCCCCGAGCTGCTCACCGCCGCGCACGCCCGCGCACCGCTGGCCGGCCTGGTGCTCGCCTCCCCAGCCAACCCGACCGGCACCATGGTCCCGCGCGAGGAGCTGGCTGCCCTGACCGCCTGGTGCGATGCCCACGACGTCCGCCTGATCAGCGACGAGATCTACCACGGCATCACCTACCCGGCCAACCCGGCCAGCCCGGCCAGCCCGGCCAGCCCGGCCGATTCGGCCGACCCTGCCGCCCCGGACGCCCGCGGGGTCAGCGCCTGGGAGTCCAGCCGCACCGGCGTGGTGGTCTCCTCCTTCTCCAAGTACTGGGGGATGACCGGCTGGCGGCTCGGCTGGATGCTGCTGCCCGCCGACCTGCGCGAGGCGATCGACGCCCTCGCCGGCAACCTTGCGCTCTGCCCGCCGGTGCCCGCTGCCCGGGCCGCCCTGGCCGCCTTCAGCGAAGACTCCTATGCCGCCGCCGACGCCCGCGTGGCCGAGCTGGCCAGCACCCGCGCCCGGCTGCTCGACCTGGTGCCCTCCCTGGGTTGGGGCCCGGTCGCCCCCGCCGACGGCGCCTTCTACCTGTACGCCGACCTCGGCCAGGCCCTCGGCACCCACCCGGACGCCGTCGCCTGGTGCCGCGCACTGCTGGAGTCCCAGGGCGTGGCGCTGGTGCCCGGTATCGACTTCGACCCCACCGGCGGCAGCCGCTTCGTCCGCCTCTCCTTCGGGGCCGGCACCCAGGCGGTCACCGCCGCTATCGAGCGTATCCAGGAGTTCCAGGCCGGCGACGGCGCAGCTCACCGCGCGTAGGTCCCCTCGGTGCAGGGCCGGTCACCAGTACGCTGCTGGCCGTGAGCGACGCAGCACTCGAGGCGACCGAAACCATCAGGATCGACCCCGCAGCCGACTCTCCGTACTGGCGCGGCGCCCTCACCTGGGTGACCGACGGCGACGTGCACCGCCCCTGGCGGCTGCCACCGCAGCGCGCCCGCCGCGCGCACGCCCCCGGCCTGATCGAGGTCGCCCAGATGGCCGCCGGGGTGCGCGTGGAGCTGGTCACCGACGCCACCGCCCTGCGGCTCCCGCTCACCTTCGCCTACGACACGCCCGGCACGCTGGACGTCACCGTGGACGGGCAGCTCGCCGACCGGATCGCGCTCGACGGCGCCCACACCCTCACCCACGACCTCCCCGGCGGCGAGCACGAGGTGCGCATCTGGTTGCCGCAGGTGGGCCGCACCGGGGTGGGCACTCTCGAGCTGGTCGGTGCCACGGTCGCCGAGCCGCTGCCGGAGCGTCCCCGCTGGATCACCTACGGCTCTTCGATCAGCCAGTGCAGC
>DATGRZ010000251.1:0-3220 GCA_035303065.1 Ruania sp. | reverse complement strand
TCCGGTGAGCACTGCCCGCCCGTGCTGCTCTGCTCGGCTCAGGTCCGCGCCCTCCTCCTGGCCGAGCCCGTAGGCGCTGGTGACAGCCGGCTGCACGCCGCCGTAGTAGGTCACCACAGTGGTCGCCTGGTCGGTGATCGGTACGTCGCCGAGGTCGGCGTCCGCAGCGAGCTCCTCGTCGGCGAGGTCTGCGACACCCTCCAGCTGGCAGGAGCCCAGGTAGGCCGGTTGCCACGGTCGCCCGGCCGGCGGCGGTGGCGCCATCCGGGGCGCGGTCAGCGCATCCACCGCGCCCGGTGCCTCCTCCGCAAGGGTGAGCACCCAGCCGTCGGCGTACAGCACGGTGGTGAGCAGGCGGGTGCCGCGGGCGTTCCCGACCGTGAGCAGCACCTCGGCAGAGCCCGGCTCCCCCGGCGGCTTCTCCTCGGTGCCGGAGCACTCGGCGGTCGGATCCACCGGCTCGGGGTTGCATGCACTGAGCCCGAGGGCGAGAAACGCCCCGCAGAGCACAGCAGTTGCAGTTCGTCGCATCTGTCGATGCTACGCAGGCCGAGCGGTCCGGCGGCGCCGCCGCAACGGGCAGTTCTTCCCCGTCAGCCGCATGCGGACATCCCCGGGGCGACCACGGTGGCCCGCAACCAGCCGACGTCGTCGTGCGTGCGCTCGCCGAGGAACTCATACACCTCCAGTGCTTCCTCACCGGTGAGCTCACCGCACTCGTCGTCACCGAGGAGCTCATCCAACGGCGGACCCGGCCAGCCCTCCGGCTCCGGCTCACCGGCCTCCCCGACGACCTGCAGCGTCTCGATCGGGAGCACGTCGCCGGTGGCAGTCGCCTCATCGAGCGCGTCGATCAGACCCTCGAGCACCGCGCGGCCGTGCCGCTGGTCCCGGCTCAGACCGTCACCGGTCCCCTCGTGGCCGAGCGCGTAGGCGCTGGTGCGCACCACGCCGTCGCCGCCGTAGTAGGTCACCGACGTCGTGGACGCATCGGTGACCATCGGTTGACCCAGGTCGGCACCGTCGTCGAGCTCCTCTGCGGCCAGCGCATCGATACCGGCCACTTGGCAGCTGCCCAGGTAGGCGGGCTGCCACAGGTCGCCTGTCGGTGGCGGTGGGGCCATCAGTGGCACCTGTACCGCCGCCAGCGTGGCGCGGGCCCCGTCCTCGGCCGGGACCACCATCCAGCCGTCGGCGTAGAGCACGTGGCCCCGGGAGGTGGTGAGCAGCACCTCCGCCGCGCCCGGCTCCCCCGCCGGCACCTGCCCGTTCCCGGAGCACTCCGCGGTCGGGTCCACCGGCTCGTCGCTGCACGCGGCCAGGCCGAGGGTCAGGAGCAGCCCGGTCAGCACAGCAGCTGAAACTCGTCGCATGGACGGGATGCTACGCAACCGGCACGGCCCAGCGCTCGGCCCGCGATGGGCACCTCTGCCCCGGGTGCTCACCCCACCCCGGGCAGGCGCGGCCCAGCGTTCGGCGCGCTCTGGCAGGATTGCCTGCCATGAACTCCGGCTTCGGACCCAGCCCCGACCACCAGCAGCCCGGCGCCCAGCAGCCTGGCCACCCGGGAGGGTCTGGGTATGGGGCCGCTGCCTACCAGCCCGGCTACAGCGCGGCCGCCTACGATCCGGGTGCCACCAGCGGCAGCAACCCAGCGGGGCGCGTATCGCTGGCCGCCGGCGTCCTGGTGGTGGTCATCGGCCTGGTCCAGCAGGTCGTCGGCTACCTGATGCCGATGCTGATCACCGGCTCGGGCACGGCGTCCTACGAGACCTACCGCCTGTTCTCCTACGCGGCCGCCGGGACGAGCGTGCTGATCGGGATCGTGGCAGTGGTCGCCGGCAGCATCGGGCTCAAGGCACCTGGCAGGCCGAAGGCCGCGGCCGGCGCTGGAGTGGCGCTCGGGGCCTGGGCGATCCTCAGCGCAGTGGTCGGCTTCGCCGTCCCGGCGATCATGACCGGGTTCTGAGCCGACCTGCTCAGGTCGCGGCAGCGCCTCTGGGGCGGCTGCCCGGGCCGGCCGCTGTGCTGCTCAGCCGCAGCCGGCGATGCCCGGCGGCAACGCGCGCACGGTGAGCTGCGAGCTCGCCTCCCCCAGGCCGTCCTCACGGGCGAAGGTGAGCACCGCCGTCGCCTGGTCCTCGGTGAGCACACCGCAGCTCTCCTCGCCGAGCAGCTCAGCGGGCGGGGGCCCGGGCCACTCGAAGTCCTCGCCCACCTCGCTGCTGCCGTCCACCTGCACGGCGGTGACCGGGAGCTCCTCACCGGTGACGACCAGGTTCGCCTGCAGGAAGTGGGTGAGCGCGGCGAGGCGTTCCCGGGCGCGCCGCTCGGACCAGTCCAGGCCCTCGGTGTAGCCGGTGTCGAAGGCGTACACCTCCACCTCGGCGCGGGTGGCGCCGTTGTCGTAGCTGACGTAGGTCCACGGGTGGTCGGTGATCGCCACGCGGCCGTACTCCGGGGAGCCGAACAGGGAGTCGGTGGTCAGGGTGCGCACCTCGTCCAGCGCGCACGGCAGCAGGTAGCCACCGCGCCAGGAGCCCGGCTGGTCGTCGTAGGGGCCCACCACCGCACGCGGCACCGCACCCGCCGCGGAGACTGCGTTGGTGCTCAGCGTCTCCTGCTGGCCGTCGAGCACTGCGGCGGTGCCGTCGTCATAGACGACCGTGGTCAGGTCCCAGGGGCCGGCGCCCTCGGCGATGGTCAGCAGCACGCGCGCCTCACCGGGTTCCGCAGCCGGCGGCTCCTCACCGGGGCACTCCAGCGGCGGATCGTCCTCGAGCCCGAACAAGGAGCAGCCGGTCAGCCCGGCGCCGAGCAGGGCCACTGCCGTCACGGTGGCGGCGACCCGAGCGCGTTGAACCATGAGGACCACCTTATCGAGGCCGAACCGGCTGGCTGGTGAGTCACATCGCTGGGGTCAGGACACCAGCGATCTGACTCACCAGCCAGGTGCGGGTGCTCAGCGGAGCAGCTCGCGGGGCACCTGGTCGGCACCGCGCACCCCCTCCAGGAGGCGGGCGTCGATCCCGTCCCCGCGGCGCAGCACACTGATCGCCCCGGAGGGTTCGAACACCACCGCCGCCACCTCCCCGCGGTGCCGGACACCGGCCTGGCGCAGCCGGGACTGCAGCTCACTGAGCACCACGTGGCAGTGCCGCATGTTCTCTTCGATCACCGACGAGCCGGCCATCAGCAGCACCGGTTCGGAGACGATCAG
>DATGRZ010000250.1:0-2824 GCA_035303065.1 Ruania sp. | reverse complement strand
GACCACGACCAGGAGGATGTGCTCCTGGACGACGAGGCGGTGGTTGCCGGTCCTGGTGAGACTGCCGGCAGCACGCAGACCGGTGAGGCTTCGGTCGACGAGGACCGGGAGCAGGGCTCAGACGGCGAGGATGACCAGCAGTCCAAGCCCGACGATCAGCTCTAGGAAGCCGGTGTCCCGCAGCACCACGATCAGGTCGTGGCCGGTGGCGCCGCCGACCACCCGCCCGGAGAGCACGACCACCGGGATCAGCGCGATACCCAGCAGCAGCGCCAGCGGGGCCCAGAATGCGATCAGCAGCGGGCAGAGCACGCCGAGGGCGAGGGCCGCGGCGTAACCGCGCCGGGCCCAGGTCTCACCCACCCGGACCGCCAGGGTGCGCTTGCCCGCCTCGGCGTCGGTGGGGATGTCCCGGATGTTGTTCACCATCAGCAGCGCGCAGGCGAGGAAGCCGATCCCGCACGCCGCCAGCACTGCCGGAGCGGTGATGTGCCCGGCCTGGGTGTAGGTGGTGCCCAGGGTGGCCACCAGGCCGAAGAACACGAACACGCTCAGCTCGCCCAGCCCGGCGTACCCGTACGGACGCCGGCCACCGGTGTAGTACCAGGCGGCGACGATGCACACGCCGCCCACGGCGAGCAGCCACCAGGTGCCGGCCACCGCGCAGAGCACCACGCCCAGCACCGCGGCCACCGCGAAGGACAGCATCGCCGCGCGCTTGACCGCCGCCGGGGCCACCTGCCCGGTGGCGGTCAGACGCGCCGGGCCCACACGGACGTCGTCGGTACCCCGGATCCCGTCGGAGTAGTCGTTGGCGAAGTTCACCGCCACCTGCAGCGCCAGGGCGACCCCGGCAGCCAGCAGCGCGCGCGGCACCGAGGCCGACTGTGCCAGGGCGGCAGCCCCGGTGCCGGCGAGCACGGGTGCCACCGCCGCCGGCAGGGTGCGAGGACGTGCGCCGTCGAGCCAGTCGTGCAGGGAGGGCATCACAAGTTCCGTTCGTCGGGCCGGATGCAGGATACCGCCGCCGGGGCGCGGGCCAGCGCCGCCGTGGCGGGATCAGTGTCGCTGCCCGTGCCCCTCGGCGAGCGCCGCCGCGGCCAGCTCGGCGACCCGGCGGCGATCGGTCTTGCCCGGCCCCCGCACCGGCAGCTCGGGCAGGTTCACCAGGGCTCGCGGGGCGTGCGGACCGCCACCGGCGCGCTCGCGCAGCGCGGGCAGGGACGCCGTGGCACCGGCGGTGGGCACCACCACAGCGGTGACCAGCTCGCCCCACTCGGCGTCGGGGACGCCGACCACGCACACCTCGGCCACCTCCGGTGCCCCGGCCAGGGCGGCCTCCACCGCGGCAGGGTGCACCTTCACCCCACCGGTGACGATCACCTCGTCGATCCGGCCGGTCACGGTGAGCACACCGTCGGTGAGGCTCCCGGCGTCCCCGGTGGCCAGCCACCGCCGGCCCGCCTCCTCGACGAACGGTTGCGGCCCGTCGTCCAGGTAGCCCACCGCCAGCATCGGCCCGGCGAGCAGCACCCGCCCGCCCGGGCCGATGCGCACCCGAGCACCCGGCAGCGGGACGCCGTCGTACACGCACCCGCCGCAGGTCTCGGTCATCCCGTAGGTGGTGACCACTCGGACACCAGCCTGACGTGCCTGGGTGAGCACCGCCGTCGACGTGGCAGCCCCACCGACCAGCACGGCCGCGCAGGTGCGCAACGCCTGGACCGCCTGCTCGCTGCGCAGCACGCGGACCAGTTGGGTGGGTACCAGCGAGACGTACCGGGGCACGTCGGTGCGCATCCGGGTGATCGTGCCGGCCAGCACCTCGGGCCGGAACGGGCCGGGCGGGGTCCGCACCGGGACGGTGCCGGCGAGCACGGACCGGGAGAGCACCTGGACGCCCGCCACGTGGTGTGCGGGCAGGGTGAGCAGCCACTGGCCGGGGCCGTCCAGGCGTTCGGCGGTGGCACGCGCACTGGCGCGCAGCGCCGCCGCAGTCAGTCCCACCGGGCGGCCCTGCCCGCTGCTCGACCCGGAGGTGGTCAGCACCAGGGCCAGGTCTGCTGCGGCCTCCAGCTGCTCGGGCTGCACCGGCCCGAGGACGACCGGCGGGCCGCCGTGCAGCGCTGTGGTCAGGTCCGCCAGCAACGTCTCGAACTCGGATCCGGACCGTGTCTGCGGCATGAACACCAGGTTAGGCGGCGTACCGTTGGACGGTGACCACACCGCAGCGGCCCCCGTCGCGCCGCCACGTCATCACCGCTGCCGCGCTGCTCGGGCCCGCCGGGCTGCTCGCCGGTTGCAGCGAGACCCTCGGCAAGGCTCCCGCTACGGCCGGACCGGCCCCCACCAGCACGCCCAGCCCGACTCCCACACCCAGCCCCACGCCCACCCCGGATCCGACCTGGCCACTGACGGGCACCACCGGGGACATCGTGGACCGGCCGGCGATGACGGTGAAGATCGAGAACTCGGCCGCCTCCCGCCCGCAGACCGGTCTGCAGCAGGCGGACGTGGTCTGGGAGGAGATGGTCGAGGGCGGTATCACCCGGTACGCGGCGGTGTACCACTCCCGGCTGCCGGAGACGTTCGGGCCGGTGCGCTCGGTGCGGCCGATGGATCCGGCGATGGCCGCACCGTACGGCGGGCTGATGGTCTTCTCCGGCGGGCAGGCCCCGTTCGTGACCGCCCTGCGGGACGCGGGTCTGCAGCTTTTCGCCGACGACCTCGGTTCGCCCGGGTTCTACCGCAGCAGCGACCGGTACGCCCCGCACAACCTGTACGCCGACCCACAGGTGTTCCTGGACAACGCGGACTCCGACCA
>DATGRZ010000249.1:0-6196 GCA_035303065.1 Ruania sp. | reverse complement strand
CGCGGGCGCCCGCGGGCGCTCATCGCCACCACGCACGTGCAGGTGTGCCGTTTCGACGAGGTCGACGCTGAGCACGCCGCCGCCGAAGGCGAGGGCGACCGGACGCTGCTGGACTGGCAACGAGCGCACGAGGGGTTCTTCACGGACGAGCTGACCGCGGTGGGGCAGCAGTTCACGGCGAGCACCGCCGTCGTGCTGGAGCGGTTCAGGCTGCTGGACCCGTAGGAAGGTCACGACGAGTCGGGCACGGGTGCCCGTTCGTTCGTGACCTTCTGCACCCCTCTGCCCACGATGTGACACAGATTGTCCAACCCTTGATACGCGGGGCTAGCATGCGGAGCATGGCACGCAGCATCAAGCTCGCCGTGATCGGCGGCGACGGAATCGGTCCGGAGGTCACCGCGGAGGGACTGAAGGTCCTCGACACCGCGCTGGCCGGCACCGGCACCACGATCGAGCACACCGACTTCGACCTCGGCGCAGGCCGCTGGCACGCCACCGGCGAGACGCTCACCGATGAGGACCTCGCCGCGATCAGCAGCCACGACGCGATCCTGCTCGGTGCGGTCGGAGACCCCAGCGTGCCCTCCGGGGTGCTGGAGCGTGGCCTGCTGCTCAAGCTGCGCTTCGCTCTGGACCACTACGTGAACCTGCGCCCCTCCCGCCTGTACACCGGTGTGCCCTCCCCGCTGGCCGATCCGGGAGAGGTGGACTTCGTCGTCGTGCGGGAGGGCACCGAGGGCCCGTACGTCGGCAACGGGGGAGCGCTGCGGGTGGGGACCCCGCAGGAGATCGCCACCGAGGTCAGCGTGAACACCGCCTTCGGGGTGGAGCGCGTGGTGCGGGACGCGTTCGCCCGCGCCCAGGCCCGGCCGCGGAAGAAGCTCACTCTGGTGCACAAGCACAACGTGCTGGTGCACGCCGGGCACCTGTGGCGGCGCACCGTAGATGCGGTCTCGGCCGAGTTCCCCGAGGTCGCGGTCGACTACCTGCACGTGGACGCGGCCACCATCTTCCTGGCCACCGACCCGTCCCGGTTCGACGTGATCGTCACCGACAACCTGTTCGGCGACATCATCACCGACCTGGCCGCCGCGATCACCGGCGGGATCGGGCTGGCCGCCTCCGGCAACGTCAACCCCGACCGCACGGCACCGTCCATGTTCGAACCGGTGCACGGCTCGGCCCCGGACATCGCCGGGCAGCAGAAGGCCGACCCCACGGCAGCGATCCTGTCCGTGGCACTGCTCCTGGACCACCTTGAGCTGCCTGAGCAGGCTCGGGCTGTCGAGGAGGCGGTCGCCGCGGACATCGCCGAGCGTGACGGCTCTGCGCGCAGCACCGCTGAGATCGGTGATGCGCTCGCCGCCCGAGTACGCGGCTGAGCCTGCGCCCGCGAGCCCCCGAGACCCGGCAGCCCGCCGCCAGCGCTCAACCCCACCTGACCCCGCGCACCCGCCCGGGGCCACCGACCTCCCAGGTGGAAGGGCCCATGACCAGTACCGTGCCTGCTCACTCCCGTACAGCCGACGACGGCGCCCCGCACTATCGCCTCCAGGTGCACCCTGGTCGGAGCTCGTCCGCCGAGCGCGACCGGGCGCTGGCCTCGCCAGGGTTCGGGCGCGTCTTCACCGACCACATGGCGCGGGCCAGGTGGACCGCAGACAGCGGCTGGGGCGAGCGGCGGGTCGAACCGTACGCGCCGCTGGTCCTGGACCCGGCCGCGGCGGTGCTGCACTACGGCCAGGAGATCTTCGAGGGGTTGAAGGCCTACCGGCACCAGGACGGATCGGTCTGGGCGTTCCGGCCGACGCTGAACGCTGCTCGGTTCGCTGCTTCGGCGCGCCGGCTGGCGCTGCCCGAGCTGCCGGAGGCGGACTTCCTCGCCTCGATCCGAGCACTGGTGTCGGCGGACTCCGCCTGGGTGCCGGACGGGCCGGGCACCAGCCTGTACCTGCGTCCGTTCATGTTCGCCGCCGAAGCATTTCTGGGCGTGCGTGCAGCCCGGGTGATCGACTACCTGGTGATCGCCTCCCCGTCCGGAGCGTACTTCGCCTCCGGGTTCGAACCAGTGTCTATCTGGGTGGCCGACGGCCAGCACCGGGCCGGCGCGGGTGGCACCGGGGCGGCCAAGTGCGGTGGCAACTATGCGGCCAGCCTGCTCCCGCAGCAGCAGGCGGCGGACCATGACTGTGCCCAGGTGTGCTTCCTGGACGCCGCCACGAACACGCTGCTGGAGGAGATCGGCAGCATGAACCTGCTCGTGGTCACCGGCGACGGCGCCGTGCACACCCCGGAGCTGTCCGGCACCATCCTGGACGGGGTGACCCGACGTTCGGTGCTCGAGCTGTGCCGTGAGCAGGGACGTACGGTGACCGAACGTCCTATTCCGCTGGCTGAGGTGCTCGACGGCCTGCGCACCGGTCGCGTGGCGGAGATCTTCGCCTGCGGCACCGCTGCGGTGATCACCCCGATCGGCCGGCTCGCCGGTGCCGGCTTCGACGAGACCGTCGGTGACGGCCGGCCCGGACCGGTGGCAGCAGGGTTGCGCGAGGAGCTCACCGGCATCCAGCGGGGCAGCCGGCCGGACAGGCGTGGTTGGATGTACCGACTCCTCTGACGACGCAGCGCCCGCAGGGCACGGGGCCGACCGCCAGCGCAGCCGCGGTCGGGAAGGTACCGTCAGATGAGACCGGCACGGCAAGAGGATACCCAGATGAGTAGTGACCTACCCAGCTCTTCGACGCAGACGTTCGAGATCCGCCCGTCCGCGCACCCGCGCTCTCTCGCGGAGCGGCGCCAGGCTCTCAGCGACCTGGCCTTCGGCACCGTTTTCACCGACCACATGGCCCGGGCGACGTGGACGGCTGAGGATGGTTGGACCGGCCATCGGGTAGAGGCCTACGGACCGCTCTCCCTGGATCCGGCCGCGGCCGTGCTGCACTACGCGCAGGAGATCTTCGAGGGCCTGAAGGCCTACCGGCACGAGGACGGGTCGGTGTGGGCGTTCCGGCCGGATGTGAATGCGGCCCGGTTCGCCGCCAGCGCGCGCCGGCTGGCGCTGCCGGAGCTGAGCGAGGAGGACTTCCTCGCTTCGATCGACGCCCTCACCCGCACTGACGTGGAGTGGGTGCCCAGCAGTCCCGGGTCCACGCTGTACCTGCGGCCGTACATGTTCGCCTCCGAGGCGTTCCTCGGGGTGCGCCCGTCCCGGCAGGTGGAGTACCTGCTCATCGCTTCCCCGTCCGGACCGTACTTCACCTCCGGGTTCTCCCCGGTCTCGATCTGGGTGGCCGAGGGTTTCCATCGCGCAGGACCAGGCGGCACCGGTGCGGCGAAGTGTGGTGGCAACTATGCAGCCAGTCTGCTGCCGCAGCAGCAGGCGGCGGACAACGGCTGTGCCCAGGTGTGCTTCCTGGATGCCGCTACCGAGACCTACCTCGAAGAGCTCGGCGGGATGAACATGTTCCTGATCACCCGTGACGGTGCCGTGCACACCCCGGAGCTGTCCGGCACCATCCTGGAGGGTGTCACCCGCCGGTCCATCCTGCAGATCGTCGCCGACGACGGCAGGCAGGTGCACGAACGGCCGATCACGCTCGCTGAGGTGAAGGAGCGCGTGGCAGACGGCACCATCACCGAGGTGTTCGCCTGCGGCACTGCGGCTGTGGTCACCCCGATCGGTCAGCTCAAGTCCGGTGACTTCGACCTGACCGTGGGCGATGGTTCCGCTGGTCCGGTGACTGAAGAGCTGTACACCCACCTCACGGACCTGCAGTTCGGCCGCCGGGCGGACGACTACGGCTGGATGCGCCGCCTGGTCTGACCGGGCAGGCGTGTTGCTCAGTGCTCAGTGCTCAGTGCTCGGCGTCGGCGTAGCTGGACACGATCGCGGTCTGTAGCGGGAACTCCACCCGAGGCTGCCCGAACAGCAACCGCGCCGCCTCGGTCAGGCTGGCGCAGACCTCGTCGGCGACCTGCTCGGCCAGCGGTCCCGGGCTGTGCACGATGACCTCGTCGTGCAAGAAGTAGACCAGGTGCGGGCGCTGGTCCACCTCGGCCAGCAGTGCGAGCCGACGGCGTAGCTCGGCCAACCAGCACAGCGCCAGCTCGGCCGCGGTGCCCTGCACCACGAAGTTCCGGGTGAACCGGCCCCAGTCCCGAGCGCTCTGCCGGGCCCTGGCCTCCACTGCGGCCGAGGCGCCGGGCTGGCTGGCTGCGGCCTGCGCCTCCTGCCAGGACTCCGGTGGCGGAGTGGACGTGCGGCCCAGCCAGGTGCGCACCACCCCGCCGCGTTCGCCGGTTCGAGCCGCTTCTTCCACCACCCTCGTCGCCTGCGGATAGGTGCGCATCAGCCGGGGCATCAGCAGCCCGGCAGCGCCGGTGGTGGCGCCGTAGAGCGCGCCGAGCATGGCGACCTTGGCCTCGTTGCGGCTGCCGGCGACTCCGGCGTCCACCAACCCCTGGTACAGGTCCGAACCGCGGCCGGCCTCGGCCAGGCCGCGGTCGCCGGACATCGCCGCCAGCGCACGTGGCTCGATCTGCGCCGCATCGGCTACCACCAGCCGCCAACCGGGGTCTGCCTGCACCGCGGCGCGGATCTGCTTGGGCAGCTGGAGGGCACCGCCGCCGCTGGTCGCCCAGCGGCCGGTGATCACCCCGCCCGGCACATACTCCGGGTGGAACCGGTCCTTGCGCCCGGGGTCAGCTGCCGGCACGACCCAGGCATCCATCCATGCCCATCCGTTCGCTGCTAGCAGCCGCGCCATCCGCTTGTACTCCAGCAGCGGCTGGACCACGGGGTGATCGACCTCCCGTAGTGCCCACTTCGAGGTCGTGGTCACGTCCAGGCCGGCACGGCGCAGCGCCCGCAGCAGCTCGACCGGTGAGTCCGGGTTCAGCCCCGGTGCCTCGAGCAGACCACGGATCACCTCGGCCAGGGCAGCCAGGCGCTGCGGTCGCGCCCCCGGTGCGGGCCGCTGACCGAGCTCGGCGGTAAGGATCTGATCGTGTACCCGCCGGTCCCACGGCAGGCCGTCGTGATAGATCTCCGCTGCGATCAGCGCCCCCGCGGACTCTGCGGCGAGCAGGAGCCGGAACCGGCCCGGAGACGGCGCGGACGCCACCGCCTCCTGCTGGCGGAGATGCTCGGCGAGCACCTGCTCGCCAGATCCGTCGACTGCTGCATCCTCGTCCAGGAGCCCATCGAGGAGCGTCGGCTCGGGCTGCTGCCCGATCGCCGCCGTCGGCCAGTGCGGCTCCGGCCACGACTGGTCGGGGAAGGCATGCTGCAGGATCGTCCGGCACAGCCGTAGGTCCAAGCACCGCCCGATCCGCACCCCGGCGGCGAGCAGCAGTGGCGCCACCTGGTTGGTGTCCGTCCACACCCATCGCGGAGCCTCCGCCGCCTCCCGTTCGGCCACCAGCCGCGCCAGCCCAGCCAGGGGGAGCTGCGACCGGGAGCGCACGCGCCGATCTTCGGTGAGGTCAAGCACCTCCACCCGACCGCCCTGCACGGCCACCACTGTCTCCACGCTCTGAACCTAGAGGGTGAGGTGGGACTGAGCGACGACGTCGCGCGAGCGGACCAGCAGTTTCGGCGCCATCAGAAGGGTGGGGGTCCCCAGTGGGGTTGGTCGTTGGTGTCCTGGATCGTGGTGGTGTTGTCGTGGGTCAGGTGGTCGGGGTGGGACAGGAGGGTGGTGGTGGCGTCGGGTTCGCGGCGGTAGTGGTGGCCGGTGGGGGTGGTCCACTCGAAGGCACCCGGTCCGGTCTGGGTGAGGTGGAAGTCGCCGTGGGTTTTGACTTGGTGGTCGCGTCCGCACAGGGGTGCGAGGTTGGTGATGTTGGTGGGTCCGCCTCGGGTGGGGTGGGTGTGGTTCCACTCTTGGGTGTGGTCGAGCTGGCATTCGATGGCGCGGTGGGTGCAGCCGGGTCGGGCGCAGGTGCTGTCGCGGGCCAGGATGTGGTTGATCATGGCTTGGGTGGGTCGGTAGCGGGTGTGGCCCACGTCTAGGACGGCGCCGGTGAGGGGGTCGGTGATGATGCGGTACCAGTTGCCGCCGGCGGCTAGTGCTCGGGCCAGGGTGGGGGTGATGGGTCCGTAGCCCTCTAGGAGGGGGACCTGGTCGGGTGGGAGGTGTTGGCCGGGTAGGGGTGGGGGCCAGGTGGGTATCTGGTCGTTGGGGTCCTGACT
>DATGRZ010000248.1:0-8329 GCA_035303065.1 Ruania sp. | reverse complement strand
CCGGTGGTGGCGAACCCGGTGGTCACCACCCCGGCGACCACGGTCAGCGGTGTGGCCGCCGTGGCGATGAAGCACATCACGGCACTGACCCCGAGCCGGTCCTTGGCCAGCGTCGAGCGTTCCGGCACGGGGGTGGCGGGCGCACGAGTGTCGATGTCAGTCATGGCACCCACCGTGACGCGGGCCACTTACATGGTTCTTGCACGAGGGCTGTCGCAACGCGTGGCACGACGCGGAGGTCAGGACGCCTGGGCGCCGAGCATGCGCTCCACCTCTGCCATCCTCTCCCGCACGGCCAGCAGGGAGCCCCGTTGCATCGACCGCCGGGCAGCCGCTCCGGCCTCGGCGAGGCAGGACCGGGCGTCTGGGGAGCCGTGCGCGGCGAGCCCCTCCGCCCAGGCGAGGTAGGCCTCGACCACGACGTCTGCTCGCTGCGCGCTGCTCGCCAGCGTGACCGCACGCCGGAAGTGGTCGTTCGCCGTCTCCAGGTTGCCGCGCTGGGCGGCGATAGAACCGAAGAGCACCTCAGTGTCCGCCTCACGGAACGTGTGTCCTCGGGCACGGGCGTGCTCAGCGGCCTGCTCGGTCCAGGACTCGGCCGTCTCTAGGTCCCCGCGGCGTAGCGCTACCTCGGCGCAGACGGCGCTGGCGGCGGTGAGCTCCCGGTCGCTGCCCAGCCGCCGGCCCTCCGCGAGCGCCTGCCGCGCGTACCGCTCGGCCCCGGTGAGGTCGCCGAGGGTCAGCGTCTGGGAGGCGGCGTTGCAACGCCAGAAGTTGGCCTGCAGCTCCGACCCCGCGCTCATCGCGAGCCGGACCGCTTCCTCGGAGTGCATCAGCGCCGATGCGGTATCTCCCATGCGCGCGGTGCGGAAGCCCAGGTTGCCGGTTCCGATCGCCGCCTGATCGGGCAGGTTGTGCTTGCGAGCGACCTCGATGGCGGTGCGCAGTGCGGCCACCGCGGTTTCGTCGTCGTCGAGCGCGCTCGCGTGCTGCAGAGTTGCCCGGACCAGGTCGAGGGTGTCACCGGAGCGTTCCGCTGCCTCTCGCGCCGCACATGACAGCGGAGAAGCAACATGCTGGCTGCCGATCGTGGACACGATCACTATCACCATCCGGGAGAGCACCAGCAGCACCCGATCGAACGCCGGGTGCGGCGGCTCCGGCACCAGCCGGGCGGCCGCCACCAGCGTCGGTAGGTGACGGCGCACCCACCGGCGGGCCCGCTCGTCGTCGGTGAAGTCGGGCGCGTCGACGCGGTCGAGCTCCGGGGCCGTCATCGGGCTGGCCTGCTCCACGACGAACCGCGGCCGCGCCTGGGCGGCTCGTACCGCCCAGTAGGCGACCAGACGTGTGGCCGTTTGTTCGTCCAGGCGCGGACCGTGCTCCTGGGCCAGCTCGGCCGCCAGGTCGCGGAGTAGGTCGTGCTGGCGGAGCGACACATCGGCGGCGGCCGCCAGGTGCGCCCGGACCAGCTCGTCCACCGCCCGAGAAGCCGACCTGTGGTCCATCGCGCTGATGGCCGCCAGTGCCCCCACGTCCGGGTCCCGGCCCGGGAACACGCCGATGCTGCGGAACACCAGCTGCGCCTCGGCGGACAGTGACTGGTAGGACCAGGTGAGGATGCTGCGCAGGCTGCCGTGCTCCTCCCCCAGGTCGAACCGGTCCAGCCGGTCCTCGGTCGCGGCGATCTCGGCGACCAGGTCCGCGGGACGGGCACCCGGGGTGGACCGCGCCCGTTCGCCGACGATCGCCAACGCCAGCGGGAGTCCGGCACAGCACTCCACCAACGGTTGCAGGTCCTGCGCGTCGGCGTCGCAGCCGACAGCACCGGCCAGCAGCTCACGGCCTTGCTGCTCAGTCAGGTGCGGTACCTCGACCGGGCGGGCGCCGTCGTGCAGGGTGAGGGCGCTGAGGCTGAGCCTGCTGGTGATCACCACGGTGCAGCCGGCGCTGGCGGCCAGCAACGGCCGGACCTGTTCGACCGAGGCGGCGTTGTCCAGCACCATCAGCAGCTGTCGACCATGGGTGAGGCTGCGCAACAGTGTCGTCTGTTCTGCCACCGGCCAGCTGTGTGCTTCTCCTGGGGCACCAAGTGCACGCAGGAATGCGACCAGTACCCGTTCCGGTGGCAGCGGATCGCCAGGACCAAAACCCTGCAGGTCCACATACAGCTGACCGTCCGGGAAGCTTTCGACGCGGCTGTGTGCCCAGGTCAGGGCGAGTGCGGTCTTCCCGATGCCCGGTGCGCCGGTGAGCACCACCGTGCCGCCCCCACCGGCCGGGACGGCCCGGTCCACCTGCTCAAGCTCTTCCTCCCGGCCCACCAACGTGGTCGGAGCCGCAGGCAGCTGGTGCGGTCGCGGTAGGTCGCTCTCGGTCGTCCCACCGCCGAGCAGGATCGACTCGTGCAGCGAGCGCAGCTGCGGGCCGGGGTCGATGCCCAGCTCCTCCACGAGTCGCTCCCGGGTGGCGCGGTAGGCGGCGAGCGCATCGCTGCGGCGCCCGGCCGCGGCCAGGGTCGCCATCAGCTGCGCCTGCAGGCCCTCGTGCAGGGGTTCGGCCTCGGCCGCGCTGCGCACCTCGTCGAGAATCTCCCGGTGCTCACCCAGCTGCAGCCGCGCCGCGAACTTCGCCTCCAGCACGGCCCGGCGGCGGTCGGCCAGCCGGATCGCCTCGGCGTCCACCAGGTCGCCAGCGGCACCCTCGAAGGCGTCCCCGTGCCAGAGGGCGAGTGCTTCGGCAGCCGCTGCAGCCACCTCCTCCGGGCTGTTCTGCCGGTCCAGGGCCCGGTCGGCGAGGCGGTCGAACACCTCGGCGTCCAGGTCGCCCGGTACCAGCAGCAGCCGGTAGCCGGCCCCTTCCCGCACCAGTGCATCCTCGTCCTCGAGCAGGCGGCGCATCCGGTGCACGTGCACCTGGAGGCGGGCGCGGGCTCCCTCACCGGCGGTCTCGCCCCACATCGCCTGTACCAGCGCGTCGGCGCTGACCGTGCCGCCGCGGGCCGCGAGCAGAACGGCGAGCAGCGTGCCGCGCAGACCGGGACCGAGCACGACCCAGTCCTGCGCACGCAGCGCCACCGGCCCCAGCACCCGGAACCTCATCGCACTCTCCCTGCCGCGACAACCATCACCGGGTCGTCAGGCCAGCCGTGGCCCAGAACACCCGTCTGACAGGACGACCTGCGCCCCCTCTGGGTGGGCACGGTACCCGAGCAGCCTGGGCTCAGGTAGTCGAGAGCCCGAGCCGGTGCAGGAACAGCGCCACCCCGAGGGCGGTGTTGCGGATCTCGTCCGGGTGCACGCTCTCGTTCGGAGCGTGCATCGCACTGGCCGGGTCGGACAGACCCAGCATCACGATCGAGGCGCGGGGCTGCGCCTGGGCGAGGGCCGCCGTCAACGGGATGGACCCACCCATGCCAGCCGTGATGGTCTCGGTCCCGAACGCCTCGGTGAGCGCCTCGGCCAGCTGGGCGAACGCCGTCGTGTCGGTCCTGGCCCCGAACGGGGCGCCGAGGCCCTGTATCTCGGTGCGTACCTGCACCCCCCAGGGCGCGACCTGCTGCAGGTGCGCCCGCAGGGCCTCCGCCGCCTGTGCGGGATCCATGCCCGGCGGCACGCGCAGGTTCAACCGCGCGGCGGCCCGGGGTTGGATGGCGGCCACGGCACCAGCGACCGGCGGGGCGTCGATGCCCAGGATGGTCACCGTCGGGCGGGCCCAGAGCATGTCGGCCACTGTGCCGGAGCCGAGCACCTGGGTGCCCTCGAGCATTCCGGCGTCGGTGCGGAAGGTCTCCTCGGTGTACTGCGCACCCTCCCAGGTGCCAGTGGCGTCCAGCCCGGTGATGGTGGTGTTGCCCTCGGCATCCCGGAGGCTGGCCAGCATCGCCACCAGGGCGGCGAGCGCATCCGGGGCGGCGCCGCCGAAGGCCCCGGAGTGCAGCTCGCCCCGCAGCGCGTCGACCTCCACCACCACGTCGGCCACCCCGCGCAGCGCCACGGTCAGCGTCGGCTGGCCCACGCGCACGTTGCCGGTGTCCTGGATCAGGATGGCCTCGGCGTCGAACTCCTCCGGGTGCGCGGCCACGTACTGCTCCAGCCCAGCGGTGCCCTGTTCCTCGGAGCCCTCGATCACCACGGTCAGGGAGACCGGCAGCTCCCCGGTGGCCAGCAGAGCGCGCAGCGCGGTCAGGTGGGTGACGATGCTGCCCTTGCAGTCCGCGGCACCGCGCCCGTAGTGGCGCCCGTCGCGTTCGGTGAGCGTCCACGGGTCGCTGACCCAGGCCGCCGGCGGGGCCGGCTGCACGTCGTAGTGCGCGTACAGCAGCACCCGGGGCGCCCCTTCCGGGCCCTGGTAGCGGCCGATGACGGCGTCGCTGCCGTCTGGGGTGCGGACCAGCTCAGTATCGGTCAGGCCCAGGTCCACGAAGGCCTCCCGGACCCACTCGGCGGCCAGCCGGCACTGCTCCGGGTCCTCCACGGTGGCGTCCTGCACCGAGCGCAGGGCAACCAGCTCACGAAGGTCCGCCAGCGCCCGGGGCATCAGGTCCTCGACGGCGGTGGTCAGGTGCTGCTCGCGCGTGGACACGTGTGGGGGTTCTCCTTCGTCGATCGGGTCTGCTCGTCCAGGCCGGGCGTGCTCAGCCGGAGCGGGCACGCCAGCGGCCACCCCGGTGTCCGGCCACCCAGGCGGCCACCTGGGTGCGGCGCTGCAGGCCCATCTTCGCCAGCAGCGAGGTCACATGGTTCTTCACGGTCTTCTCCGCCATGCCGAGCCGGTCGGCGATCTCCCGGTTGGAGCAGCCGTCGCCGATCAGGTCGACGACGCGCCGCTCGGTGGCGGTCAGCGCCGCTGTCGGGTCGTCGAGGCTGCGGCGGCGCCGGTCGAGCTGGCGCCGGTGCAGCAGCGTGCGGCCGGCGGCCACGCTGCGGACGGCATCGATGATCTCGTCACCGCGCACCGACTTCAGCACGAACGCGTGCGCACCGGCCTCCAGGGCGGCCGAGACCGCATCGTCGTCCCCGAATGAGGTGAGCACCACCGACCGTGCCTCCGGCACCTGCGTGCTGGCCGCGGCGATCACGTCCAGACCAGTGCCGTCCGGCAGCTGCAGGTCCACCAGCAGCAGCTCGGGCCGGACCAGGGTCATCCGGCGGGTCGCCTCGGCCACCGTAGCCGCCTCCGCCACGACGGTGAGGTCGTCGTGGCTCTCCAGCACCTCGGCGATGCCACGGCGGACGATCTCGTGGTCGTCCACGATCATCACTCGCACCGGTTGTCGCACAGGGACAGCCTAATAGGGCGCGCTCCGCCGCGTGCCTAGCCGGCCGGCGGTGCGCTGGAGCGGCGGACCTGCAGCTCGACGTCCAGCACGATCTGCGGAGGTGGGCCGTCGTCCGCCGCCGCGTCGATGAGCAGGCCGGCAGCGCGCTCCCCGATCTCGATCGTCGGTACGGCGACCGTGGTCAGCGGCGGGGCGAGCAGCCGGGCGACCGGGACGTCGTCGAACCCCACCACCGACATCTGCTCGGGCACCTGCACGTTGCGTTCGGCGAGCCGGCCGAGCACCCCCAGGGCCAGCTGGTCGTTGAACGCCACCACAGCAGTGACCTCCGCCGCGATCGCCAGGTCCGCAGCAGCCACACCACCGGCCTGGGAGGCGCGGAAAGCGCCCAGGTCCACGATCTCCTGCCCGTCGGCCAGCGGCAGTGCGGCCAGTCCGGCACGGCGGCGGGAGTCAGACCAGGAGGTGATCGGCCCGCCGGCATAGCCGATCCGGCGGTGACCGAGGGCGAGCAGGTGGCTGACCGACTGCCGGATGCCGTCGGCGTTGTTGCCCACCACGCTCGCCAGTCCAGGCAGCTCACGATTGATCAGCACGACGGCGCAGCGCTGGGCCAGGTCTGTCAGGTCACCATCGCTCACCCGTGGGGAGGCGAGGATGAGCCGGTCCACGACTGCGGACAGCTGCTCGAGCACCTCGCGTTCAGCGGCCGGGTCCTCGTCGGTGTCGGCGATCATCGCGCTCAGACCCGCGGCCCGCACCCGGCGCTGCATGCCCTTGGCCACCGAGGAGTAGAAGGAGTTCTGCAGGTCGGGCAGCACCAGGGCGATCGACTGGCCGTGGCCGGTGACCAGCTGGCGGGCTGCCCGGTTGGGCTGGTAGCCGAGCTCTTCGGCGGCGCGGCGGACTCGTTCCCGCGTACCGGCAGCCACGATGGTCGAGCCAGCCAGGGCACGGGAGACGGTAGCGATCGAGACCCCGGAGGCACGGGCGACGTCGCGGATCGTGGTGACCATCGCCCCTCCCGTTCTCCTCGGTGCCGTGTGCTGCCAACCGACGGCTCCGTCGTCGCGATGATGCCAGAGGACCGACGCGACCACAAACGTTTACAACTCCATTGTTCACAGCAAAGAAGCCATGCTAGCGTCGACCTTCAGCAACTGGATGTAAACGTTTGTGGCGTGGATCGACGAGTGCACGTCGCGGAGAGGACGGCCACAGTGGCCCAGGAACTGCTGGAACGGATCGGAGCTGCCCGGCTGGTGCCGGTGGTCGTGCTGGACGACGCGGCGCAGGCAGCCCCGCTGGCCGAGGCGCTCGTGGCCGGCGGGCTGCCGGTCGCAGAGGTCACGTTCCGCACCGCGGCTGCGGTGGAGTCGATCAAGGCGATGTCCGCCCGGGGCGACATGCTGGTGGGTGCAGGCACCGTGCTGACTGCGGAGCAGGTGGATGCCGCCGTGGACGCGGGTGCCTCCTACATCGTCTCCCCCGGCTTCTCCGAGGCGGTCGTGCGCCGCTGCACCGAGCGAGGCGTGCTGCCGCTGCCCGGAACGGTGACCGCCACCGAGATCCAGGCAGCGCTGGCCGCTGGCCTGCAGGCCGTGAAGTTCTTCCCGGCGCAGACCTCCGGCGGCGCGCCGGCGATCAAGGCGCTGGCCGGCCCGTTCGGTGGCGTGAAGTTCGTACCCACCGGCGGCATCGGTCCGAAGAACCTGGCCGAGTACACCGCGATCTCCTCCGTGCTGGCCGTCGGCGGCAGCTGGATGGTGCCGCGGGACGCGATCGCTGCCGGCGACTTTGACCGCGTCACCACCCTGACCACCGAGGCCGTCGCGCTGGTCGCGGCCTGAGAACAAGGAGGAACCCGATGACCCTGAGCATCCGCCCTGCGTCCGAGTGCCGCTACGACGTCCTCTCCCTGGGTGAGGTGATGCTCCGCCTCGATCCGGGTGAAGGCCGCATCCGCACCACCCGCAACTTCAAGGTCTGGGAGGGCGGCGGCGAGTACAACGTGGCCCGTGGGCTGCGCCGCGCCTTCGGCCTGCGCGCCGGGGTGGTCACCGCCCTGGCCGACAACCCGGTGGGCCACCTGGTCGAGGACTTCATCCTCACCGGCGGGGTGGACACCTCGCTGATCAGGTGGGCCGAGTTCGACGGGATCGGCCGGGAGGTGCGCAACGGGCTGAACTTCACCGAGCGCGGCTTCGGTGTGCGCGGCGCGGTCGGGGTCTCCGACCGCGGACACACCGCTGCCAGCCAGCTCAAGCCCGGCGACATCGACTGGGAGCACATCTTCGGCGAGCTCGGCGTGCGCTGGCTGCACACCGGTGGCATCTTCGCCGCCCTGAGCGAGTCCACCGCCGAGGTGGTCATCGAGGCGGTCACCGCTGCCAAGAAGCACGGCACCGTGGTCTCCTACGACCTGAACTACCGGCCCAGCCTGTGGAAGTCGATCGGTGGCCAGGCGAAGGCGCAGGAAGTGAACAAGCGCATCGCGGAGCACATCGACGTGATGATCGGCAACGAGGAGGACTTCACCGCCTCGCTCGGGTTCGAGGTGCCCGGTGTCGACGAGAACCTCTCCGACCTGGACATCGCCAGCTTCAAGTCGATGATCGCCACCGCCTCGGAGGCCTTCCCGAACTTCCAGGTGATCGGCAACACGCTGCGCACCGTGCACACCGCCTCGGACAACGACTGGGGCGCGATCGCGTGGAGCAAGGACGAGGGCTTCGCCCAGGCCACGCACCGCGAGCACCTGGAGATCCTGGACCGGGTGGGCGGCGGCGACTCCTTCGCCTCCGGCCTGATCTTCGGTCTGCTCTCCGGTGAGCCGCTGTCCACTGCGGTGGAGTACGGTGCCGCGCACGGTGCGCTGGCGATGACCACTCCGGGTGACACCTCGATGGTCACCAAGGCCGAGGTGGTCAAGCTTGCCGGCGGCGGCAGCGCCCGCGTGGACCGCTGAGCAGGTCCCCCCATACCCACGAACGCCCTTCGTCGCGGCCAGAGGTCACGCTGTGTCCGCGACGGAGGGCGTTCGTGTGA
>DATGRZ010000247.1:0-5744 GCA_035303065.1 Ruania sp. | reverse complement strand
GAGAGGGAGGTGCGCTGTGGGAGTCCTCGACCGCTTCGAGAAGGGCGTCGAGCGGGTGGTGAACAACGCGTTCGCCAAAGCCTTCCGCTCCGACCTGAAGCCCGTGGAGATCGCCAGCGCCATCCGGCGGGACATGGACGAGCGCACCGCCGCACTCTCCCGTGGCCGCACCGTGGTGCCGAACACGTTCACCGTGGAGCTCTCCAACAAGGACTATGAGCAGGTCCGCGACTGGGGTGAGGAGGCGATGGCCGAGGAGATGATCACCGCCGCCACCGACCACGCCACCAGCCAGGAGTATGTGTTCGTCGGCCCGGTGGAGGTGGAGTTCGACTCCGCCGACGACCTGGAGCCGGGCCGGTTCCGGGTACGGTCCGCCTCCCGCCGCGGCGCCGTGGCCCCCGCGACCACCAGCCGCGCCAGCCGTCGGCACCCGATCATCGACATCGACGGTCAGCGCTACCTGCTCACCGGCTCGGTCACCGTGATCGGCCGCGGCAGCGAGGCGGACATCATCGTCGACGACACCGGCGTCTCCCGGCGCCACCTGGAGATCCGCATCACCCCGGACGGGGTGATCGCCACCGATCTCGGCTCCACGAACGGCACCTACATCGAGGGCCACCACGTGGACGCCGCCACCCTGGTGGACGGCAACACGCTGACCATCGGCCGTACCCGCATCCTGTTCTGGTCCGGAGCCGACGATTCCGGCCGGCGGTGACCGGCGCCGATGAGCGACCTGATCGTCACCGTGATGAAGGTGGGCTATCTTGCCCTGCTCTGGCTGCTGGTGCTGGCCGCTATCGGTGTGCTGCGCCGGGACGTGTTCGGCACTCGCGTGCTGGCGCACGGCAGCGTGGTCCGCAAGTCCCGGTCCGACGGCGGCGCTCGCCCCTCCCGGCGTGCCGGCCGGGGCGGGCCTACTCGGCTGCGCGTGACCGCAGGGCCGCTGAACGGCACCACCCTGGCCCTCGGCTCCTCGGCGATCCTGATCGGCCGGGCGCCCGGCTCCACCCTGGTGCTCGATGACGACTACTCCTCCAACCGGCACGCCCGGCTGTTCTTCCACGACGGCCGCTGGTGGCTGGAGGACCTCGGCTCGCGCAACGGCACCTACCTTGGTTCGGCGCAGGTGACCGACCCGGTCCCGGTTCCCACCGGCGTCCCGATCCAGCTCGGCCAGACCGTCCTCGAGCTGCAGCGGTAGCCGGCGTGTCCGTAGGGATGAGCTACGCCGCCCGCTCCGACGTGGGCCTGGTGCGCAGCACGAACCAGGACTCCGGATATGCCGGACCGCACCTGCTGGTGCTCGCCGACGGGATGGGTGGGGCCGCCGGCGGGGACATCGCCTCCTCGATCGCGGTGGCGCACCTGGCACCGCTGGACGGGGAGGCGCACGGCGGCGACGACCTGCTGGATCAGTTGCGCCAGGCGGTGCTGGCCGCCCACCGCGACCTGGTCGCCTACGCAGAGGATCATCCAGAGGCCGGTGGTCTGGGCACCACGGTGATCGCGCTGCTGCGTTCGGGCAGCAAGCTCGGCATGGTGCACGTGGGCGACTCCCGCGCGTATCTGCTGCGGGACGGCACCCTCTCCCAGGTGACCACCGACCACACCCTGGTGGGTCACCTGGTCGCGACCGGGCAGATCACCGAGGAGGAGGCCGAGCACCATCCGCAACGGTCGGTCATCCTGCGGGTGCTCGGCGACGACCCAGAACCGCCGGAGCTGGACGAGTCTGTCCGCGAGGCCCGCGAGTCCGACCGGTGGCTGCTCTGCTCCGACGGGCTGAGCTCCTACGTCTCCGCCGAGACGATCACCGAGACGCTGCTCACCGAGGCAGACCCGGGCCGGTGCGCCGAGCACCTGATCGACCTGGCGCTGCGTGCCGGCGGACCGGACAACATCACCGTGGTGGTCGCGGACGTGGTGAATGCCACCGACCTGCCCGCCACCGCCCCGCAGATCGTCGGCGCAGCCGCCACCGACCGGGCCCGGCCCACCCGCGGTGGCTCCAGTCCCGCCGCGCGGGCCGCAGCGCTCACCCGCAGCCCGGACGAGGAGCACCCGGAGCCGGAACCGGACCTGGAGGAACCCCCCCGGCCCGGACGGCGGGCGCTGCGGTGGATCACGTCCGTCATCGTGGCCCTGGCGCTGCTTGCCGGCGCGGGTGCAGTCGTCTACCGCTGGACGCAGAGCCAGTACTTCGTCGGCACCGACGGCACCTACGTGGTCATCTACCAGGGCGTACCCACCACCCTTGGCCCGCTCGAGCTGTCCCGGCAGCACGAGGTCACCACGGTCGAGCTCGACGACCTGCCGCCGTTCGTGCAGGCTCGGGTGACCTCGACGATCAGCGCCGACGACCTCACCGACGCCGAGCAGATCGTCGCCCAGCTCACCGAACAGTCCGAGACGGGCACCGACGATGCCACGGACGGACCCAGCGACGAGCCGAGCGAGGAGTCCAGCGCAAGCCCTGATGACGGGGCCACCGATCAGCCCACCGGCAGCGACCGGGCCACCGACGACCGGGACAGCACCGGGGGCGGTACCTGATGGCCGCCACTGTCGCCCCCGTGCGGATCCGCACCGGCCGCGCCGCTGAGGTCTGGCTGTTCCTGCTCTCCCTGGCACTGGGAATCGGCGGCTACGCCCTGGTCGGACTGAACACCGCCGAGCAGCTACCGGGCGACTTCGTCCGCTTTGCCGCGGTGCTCGTTGCTCTGACGGTGGTGCTGCACCTGGTGGTGCGCTGGCGGGCGAAGTACGCCGACCCGCTGCTGCTGCCGCTGGCGATGGCGCTGAACGGCATCGGTCTGGCGATGATCTACCGGATCGACATCGGCCTGGTGGCCCGCGGTCAGGAGGCCGGTTTCGGGCCTCGGCAGCAGCTCTGGACCATCGTCGGCGTGGCCGCCGCCTGCCTGGTGATCGTCCTGCTCCGGGACCACCGGCTGCTGCGCCGGTACACGTTCACCGCGATGGTGGTCGGCATCGTGCTGCTGCTGCTGCCGATGATCCCCGGCCTGGGCGTGAACATCAACGGCGCGCAACTGTGGATCCGGGTGGCCGGGATGAGCTTCCAGCCGGCGGAGATCGCCAAGATCCTGCTGGCGATCTTCTTCGCTGGCTACCTGGTCTCCACTCGGGACGTGCTCACCCTGGCCGGGCCGAAGTTCCTCGGCCTGCAGCTGCCCCGGTTGCGGGACCTGGGTCCGCTGGTGGTCGCCTGGGCGGGGGCGATCCTGGTGCTGGTGGTCGAACGCGACCTGGGCACGTCGCTGATGTTCTTCGGCCTGTTCGTGGCCGTCGTGTACGTGGCGACCGAACGGTTCAGCTGGATCCTGATCGGGCTGATCATGTTCGCCGTCGGGGCGGGCGTGGCGATCTGGGCCTTCCCGCACGTGGCGGACCGGTTCGACATCTGGCTGAACGCCCTGGACAACGACGTGTACAACCGGGTCTACGGCGGGTCTGGGCAGGTCGTGCGCGGCCTGTTCGGGCTGGCGCTGGGTGGTCTGTTCGGCACCGGCTGGGGAGAGGGCTTCCCCCAGCTCGTCCCGTACGCGAACTCCGACTTCATCGTCGCCTCCCTCGGTGAGGAGCTCGGGCTGACCGGCCTGATGGCGATCCTGATGATCTACCTGGTGCTCGCTCAGCGCGGTATCCGGATGGCGATCGGGGTGCGGGACGGGTTCGGCAAGCTGCTCGCCTCCGGGCTGGCCTTCACCCTGGTGTTCCAGTGCTTCGTGGTGGTCGGCGGGGTGACCCGGCTGATCCCGCTGACCGGACTGACCATGCCGTTCATGGCCGCCGGCGGCTCCTCCCTGGTGGCGAACTGGATCATCATCGGCCTGCTGGTGCGCATCTCCGACTCCTCCCGCCGCCCGGCGGCCGAGACCGACGGGCTGGTCTCCACCGAGACCGCCCTGGAGATGATCGGCGCGGACAGCGGTGCGGACAGCGGCGCAGACAATGGCACGAACGAGGACTACGACGAGACACCGACCGACCGGCACCGCCCGGACCAGCCGCAGGCCCAGGACACGACCGAGACCCAGGTGGGGACTGCGCCGTCGAGCGACGACGACGGCGAGGACTTCGGCAACGGCGACGAACCGACCCAGGTGGTGAGAGGCCAATGAACTCCCCGCTGCGCCGCCTCTCGGTGGTGATGATGCTGATGGTCTTCGCCCTGATGGGCAGCGCCACCTACGTGCAGTTCTTCCAGGCTGACTCGCTGAACGCCGACCAACGGAACGTGCGCACCCTGTACAAGCAGTACGGCCAGGACCGGGGCCCGATCGTGGTCGCCGGGGAGGCGATCGCGGAGTCCGAACCGGTGGACGACGCGTTCGGCTACCAGCGCGTCTACACCGACGGCCCGTTGTATGCCCCGATCACCGGCTGGTACGGGATGTACCAGATGACCGGGCTGGAGCGGGCCAGCAACAGCGTGCTGAACGGCACCGACGACTCTCTGCTGCTGGCTCGGCTACGGGCACTGTTCACCGGGGCGGAGAACGACGGCGGCAGCGTGGAGCTGACCATCGACCCGGCCGCCCAGCAGGCGGCCTGGGACGCCCTGGACGGACGCAACGGCGCCGCGGTGGCGATCGACCCGAGCACCGGTGCGGTCCTGGCGATGGTCTCCAGCCCGAGCTTCGACCCGAACGACCTGGCCGGGCACTCCAGCACCGAGGTGGACGAGGCCTACAACGACCTGTTGGAGGACCCGGACAACCCGCTGTTCAACCGGGCGATCGGCGGTGACCTGTACGCTCCCGGCTCCTCGTTCAAGCTGATCGACCTGGCGATGCTGCTGCAGAGCGGCGACTACGAACCGGACACGATGGTCGAGGCACCCACCGAGTACCGGCTGCCGGGCACCTCCGACACCTACATCCGCAACCCGGGCGGGCTAGCGTGCGGCAACGGCGAGGTCACCCTGGAGTACGCGCTGCAGGTCTCCTGCAACACCCCGTTCGCGATGCTGGCCGTGGAGCACGGCGAGGAGGCGTTGGCCGAGCAGGCGGAGGCGTTCGGCTTCGGGCAGCGGCTGAACATCCCGCTGCCGGTGACCCCGAGCGTGCTCGGTGAGGACCTGAACGACGCCCATCTGGCGATGACCGCGATCGGGCAGTTCGACGTGCGCGTCACCCCGCTGCAGATGGCGATGGTCTCCGCGGCGGTGGCCAACGACGGCGAGCTGATGACCCCGTACCTGATCGCCACCGAGCGTGGCCCGGACCTGCGGGTGACCCGCCGTGCCGATCCGAGCGTGTTCTCCGAGCCGGTCTCCGCCGAGACCGCCGCGACGATGACCGACATGATGATCAATGTGGTGGAGAACGGCACCGGGCAGGCGGCCCAGATCTCCGGGGTGCAGGTGGCCGGCAAGACCGGGACCGCCGAGACCGGGGTGGAGGGGCCGGAGGGCACAGTGCAGCCGAACGCCTGGTTCACCTCCTTCGCCCCGGCCGACGACCCGCAGGTGGCGGTGGCGGTGGTGCTGGAGGGCACCGAGGACCTGGGCGCTGCCGGTACCGGTGGTGCGGTGGCGGCACCGGTGGCCCGGCAGATCATGCAGGCGGTGCTGGACCAGTGAAGCCGGTCGCCGGCCTCGTCCTCGGTGAGCGCTACGAGCTCACCGAGCGGCTCGCGATCGGCGGGATGGGTGAGGTGTGGGTGGCCACCGACCTGAACCTGCGCCGGCACGTGGCCGCGAAGGTGCTGCG
>DATGRZ010000246.1:0-8636 GCA_035303065.1 Ruania sp. | reverse complement strand
GCGGTCCACGGCACCACGTAGCCGAGCACGAACCAGGCCAGCAAGGTCAGGGCGAGGAAGACGGCGGTGATGGTGTGGTAGCCGGCCATGAACAGCCGCACCCCGAGCACGTTCGTACCGGCCACGTAGGTGAAGAACCCGAAGGCGCGGGCCGGGTCGAGGAAGTCTTCGGCGATCCGGTCCCGGTGGCGCACCAGTCGCAGCCCGGTGAGCGCCAGCAGCAGCACGAAGACCACCACGCAGAGCACGAGCAGCACAGCGGAGAGCACCCTCACGCCCTCCAGGTCGGCACCGATGGACAGGATGCCGGTGGCCATCACCAGGGCGAAGTACCCGGGCGTCAGGCTCGCCACGGCGCCATCGGCACGGGCGGTCACGGTACTGCTCACCTGGCCGATGGTAGCGGCGGCTCCGGCAGCCGCCGGTCGGGCGCGGTGGCCGGACGTGCGCCAGGTCACTGCATTCCCGCCGCAACTCAGGTAATACTTGAAGTATGAAGCATTTGGTGGGCCCCGGACCTCAGCACGAGGCGTCCGTCGGCTCACCCGGTGCCCCGTTCCAGGTGGTGGTGATCGGCGCCGGTCAAGCGGGCCTGGCCGCGGCGCGCACACTGGTGCAGGCGGGGCTGCGCCCAGAGACGGACCTGCTGGTGCTGGACGCTGGCGAGGGTCCGGGCGGCGCGTGGCGCAACCGGTGGGACTCCCTGACGCTGGGTCGCGCGCACGGTATCGCGGACCTGCCCGGGCTGCCGCTGGGCCCGGTGGACCCGGAGCAGCCCGCCTCCCGCGTGGTGGCCGACTACTACGACCGGTACGAGCAGGAGCTGGACCTGCGGGTGCACCGTCCGGCTCAGGTGCAGGCAGTGCGCTCCGGGCCGACCCCGGACCTGCTGGCCGTGCACTACGAGACCCAGGGAACGCCGTCGGCCATCACCACCCGGCTGGTGATCAACGCTACCGGCACCTGGTCCCGCCCGTACGTGCCGTACGTGCCCGGGATCGAGACGTTCACCGGGGCGCAGCTGCACACCGTCGGGTTCCGCGCCGCGGAGGACTTCGCCGGCAAACGCACGCTGGTGGTCGGAGGCGGGCTGTCCGCCGTGCAGTTCTTGCTGCAGCTGGCACCGGTCACCGATACCGTCTGGGCCACCCGCCGCCCGCCGAACTTCACCGACCGCAGCTTCGACGCGCGCTGGGGGCTGGACGTGGAGGCCGCCGTCCGCGAGCGCACCAGTGCCGGGCTGGCGCCGGCGAGCGTGGTGCGCACCACCGGGATACCGATGCTGGACGAGTACGTGGCCGGGGTCGAGTCGGGTGTGCTGGTCAGCCGGGGCATGATCACCCGGATCGGCCGGAGCAGCGTGCACTTCCCCGGGTATGCCCGCCAGGCTCCCGACGGCGCCGGTGGGCTTGGCCCGTCCGCGTCCGGTGCGTTGGCGCTTCCCGCGTCGTGGCAGCCGTTCGCCGAACCGGTGGAGCTGGATGTGGACGTGATCTTCTGGAACACCGGGTTCCGGGCGGCGCTTGACCACCTGGCGCCGCTGCGGCTGCGGGAACGGGGCGGCGGCATCCGGATGCGGTCGGAGGTGGAGGTGGCCGCCGACGAGCGGGTGCTGCTGGTGGGGTACGGCTCCAGCGCCTCCACGATCGGCGCGACCCGGGCCGGGCGGGTGGCAGGCCGGGTGGCGCTGCGCCGACTCTCGAGCACGCGCACGCAGCAGGGCTGAGCGGCACAGTGCACCGGCACGGTTCGCGCGCCCGCACGCCGGATGTGACGCACTCCCCTCTGGCAGGCCTACCCGGGTGAGGACATGATGGTGCTGTTCCCAGCAGAAGGAGCCAGTACTGATGCCCGCCACCGAGCCGCCGAGTCGAGAACCCAACGCGCCGGACACGCGGCGCACCCCCTCCCCCTGGTTGATGCTGATCCTGGCCACGATCGGGTTCGCGGTCAACTTCTGGGCCTGGTCGCTGCTCAGCCCGCTCGGGCCGGTGTTCCGGGACAGCGGGATCATGGGCGAGCTGACCGAGTCCCAGGTCTCCCTGATCGTGGCCGTGCCGGTGCTGGTCGGGTCGCTGGGACGGATCCCGGTCGGAGCGCTCACCGACGCCTACGGCGGGCGAGCGATGTTCGTGGTGGTCTCCCTGACCACGATCGTGCCGGTGCTGGTCATCGGCTTCTTCGCCCAGACGAACTTCGTGGCGCTGCTGGTCGGCGGGTTCTTCCTCGGTATCGGCGGCACCGCGTTCGCGGTCGGGGTCCCGTTCGTGAACTCCTGGTTCCCACCGGCCAAGCGTGGCCTGGCGGTGGGGATATTCGGCGCCGGGATGGGCGGTACCGCGATCAGTGCGCTGACCACGGTGAGCCTGTATGAGAACGTGGGCCACCGGGCCCCGTTCCTGATCGCTGCCGCGGTGCTGCTGGTCTTCTCCGTGGTGGCCTGGGTGCTGCTGCGGGACGCGCCCGGCCGGGTGGCGCCGACCACGTCGATGGTGGCGCGGGTACGGTCGAACGCGGTGCTGCCGATCACCTGGCAGGCGTGCGTGCTCTACGCGGTGGCCTTCGGCGGGTACGTGGCGTTCTCGGTGTACCTGCCCTCCTACCTGAAGACCACCTACGACCTGTCCCCCGGGGACGCGGCTGCCCGGATGGCCGGGTTCGTGGCCGTGGCGGTGGTGCTGCGGCCAGTGGGCGGCTGGCTCGCGGACAAGCTGGGCTCGATCCGGGTGCTGTCCGTGGTGTTCGTGGTGGTGGCCGTGGGGGCTGCGGTCTCCGCGTTCGAGCCGGTGCTGGAGCCTGCGGGTGCGGCGGCGTTCCTGGCGATGGCAGCGGCGCTCGGCGCCGGATCCGGGGCCACGTTCGCGCTGATCGCCAAGGTCACCGATCCGGCCCGGGTCGGCGGGGTGACCGGGCTGGTCGGCGCCGCCGGCGGTCTCGGCGGCTTCGTGCCACCGCTGATCATGGGGTACGTGTACGGGCGCACCGACTCCTACGCGATCGGGCTGTGGTTGCTCGCGGCGACGGCGGTGCTCACCTTGGTGCTGACCCTCACCGTGGTCCGGCGCACCGCGGAGGCGGCCGACTCGGGCAGCACTGCGGGTACGTCCGGGGTTACCGTGGCGGAGTGAGCGCGACGCCACCGCGGATCGAGTGGACGTCGGTGACCATCGGGGCGCCGGCGCCCCGCGAGCTCGCGGCGTTCTACGCTGCCCTGCTCGGCGGTGAGGTCACCGCGAGCGAACCGGCCCGTCCCGGGGAGCCGGAGCAGGCCGGGTGGGCGCAGGTCCGCACTGACGGGCGGACGCTGAACTTCGAGTTCGAGCAGTGCTGGGCCGCCCCGGTGTGGCCGGCCCGGCCCGGGCAGCAGCTGGCCAGCCAGCATCTCGACCTGTACGTGGCGGACCTGCCTGCGGCGACCGCGTGGGCACTGGAGTGCGGCGCCCTGCTGGCCGAGCAGCAGCCGCAGCCGGACGTGCGGGTGCTGCTGGACCCGGCGGGGCACCCGTTCTGCCTGTTCAGCTGAGGGACCTCCGGTCGCCGAGCACCAGGGCCGCCACGGCTGCGGCCACGGCGAGCGCCTCGGCGACCGCAGTGGTCACCTTGGCCGGGTACCAGAACGGGTCGACCATGGAGGGGATCGGTCCGATCGCCGGGACCGGCAGGTAGGCGTAGGCGAGCACGGCTACCAGGGCGGAGCCGGCGACCAGCACGGCCAGCAGGTAGGTGGCCCGGCGGGCGAGCAGGAGCACGAGCACGGCGGTGACCGCGGCGAGCACGGCCTGCCCGCGGAACAGGGCACCACCGCCGATGCCACCCGGGGCGGCCAGGTCCATCGCACCGGCGAGGCTCCAGTGCACTGCGGCATCGACCGCGAGCCCAGTCACGACGACCAGCCGCAGACCCACCAGGAGGGCCCGTCTGCCGGTGCTGGCGGCCGGCCGGAGGGCAGGATCCGGGGCGGGTGCGGCGCTCATCAGTCCTGCACCACCAGGGTCGCCGTCATCTGCGGGTGCGGGATGCAGTGGAACGGATACTCGCCCGGCTCCTCGGGTGCGGTGAAGGTGGTCTCCTCCCCCGGCCCGACGGCCACGTCGAAGATGCCGCTCTCGTCGGAGGTGACCGTGTGGCCGACCTGGTCCTCGTTCCGCACCGTCACGCCCGCCCCGGCCGGCACCGAGGCCGGGACCTGGTAGCTGAACTCGGAGATGACGATGGTGACACCGCCCTGGTCGGGGGCATCGGCCTCGTCCGGTCCGGTGGCTCCGGTCGGGTCGGCCGCAGAGGAGCAGGCGGGCAGCAGCAGGGTGAGCAGCACCAGCAGCGCGAGCACCAGAGGGTGGCCGGTGCTCCGGGACGGCGACGAGGCGACGGTCTGAACGGTGGTCATACCAGAGGTACGTCCCCGACGGGAGCACGGATTGCTGCCGCGGCCGACCGCCGGTGCGCTCACAGCTGGGCCGTGGCCCAGACCTGACCGTCCTCGGCGACCAGCTGCACCTGCTGCGGTTCCTGCCCACCGATGTCGATCACCCAGCTGTTCGGGCGCTGGTCGCTGAGCTGCCAGTGGGCCGCGTCCCGGGCCGTGCCGTCGGCGCCGACCAGCCGGCAGGTGAGCTCCGTCCCGGGGGCGCCGCCGGTGACCTCGAGGACCAGCACCGGGCCGTCGGCGGAGTAGCTGTGCGTCACAGTGCCCACGGGCCGCCCGTCGGCGGTGAGCAGTGCGGCGTGCCAGGCGGTGGTGGCACTCGGCTCGGGGGTGGCGCTAGGCGCGGGCACCGGCTCGCCCTCGGGCCAGCCGAGCACCGCCCCGGCACCGAGGACCAGACCGACCACGAGTACCGCGGCGGCCCGGAGCGGCCGCACCCAGGCGCGGGTCGGGGCACGCCCGGCGGTGCGGCCGGTGCCGGCATGACGGGTGTGCTCGAACCGGCCCAGGACCTGTGCCTCGAAGCCGGCAGGCGGGGCGGTGCGCGGGCTGGCTGGCAGCAGCATGGCGATCGAGTCGGCGTAGCCATTGAAGACGTCGCGGCAGCTGGGGCAGTCCACCAGGTGCGCGGCCACCTCTTCGGCGCGGTCGGCGGCCAGGTGGCCGAGCGCGAGCGCGATCAGGTCGTCCTCGCCGGGGTGGTCAGTCATGGCTGGTCTCCGTGTCCTGGTCGGCCACCGTGTGCTGCCGCAGCCGGCGCAGCCCGTCCCGGATCCGGGTCTTCGCGGTGCCCAGGGGGATCCCTTCGCGCTCGCCGACCTCGGCCGCGGTGCAGCCGCCGAGCACCGCCAGCACCACCGCACGGGCCTGCGGCGGCGAGAGGCTGTGCAGGTGGCGGATCGCGCGCTCGGTCTCCACCCGGTGCAGTGCGGTCTGCTCCGGGTCGGGGCCGGTGCGGACGGTCTCCTCGAGCAGCTGGTCCAGGATGGTGTCCTCGGTGGGCGTCTGCCGCCGCGCGCGGACAGCGTCGATGGCGGCGTTCCGGGTGATGGTGAGCACCCAGGTGAGCACCGACGCCCTGCGGATGTCGTAGCTGGCCGCGGCGCCCCAGGCCCGGAGGAACACCTCCTGGCCGACGTCCTCGGCGAGCGCAGCGTCGCGGGTGATGCTGATGGCCATCCCGTACACGGCGCGCTCGAACCGGCGCACGAACGCTGCCGCGACGTCCGGGTCGCCGGTGGCAAGACCGGCGAGCAGGGCCGCATCGTGCGCCCGGTCCGCGCGGGAGAGGACTGCCATACCCCACAGTACGTCCCGGCGCCGGTGCCGGGATTGCCCGGGCGGCAGAACCGCTCCAGGGTGGCCGGCGGACACCTGCAGGCAATCCCGGCACCGGGCGGTGGGCGTACCACGGGCGTCGAGGCCTCGGCCGCTGGCCGGCCCGGGTCCGGAGAGGAGTCTTCAGATGCGACGCCTGCTGCCAGCACTGCTGCTGGCTGTGGCCGTGGCCCTGAGCGGCTGCGGCGGGAACGAGGAGGAGCCCGCGACCGAACCCACCGGGAAGGCGACCGCGCTGACCGTGGCGAGCTCCGCCGTCGGCGACATCGTGACCGACGCAGCGGGTATGACGCTGTACCTGTTCACCCAGGACTCCCCGGAGAGGAGCAGCTGCACCGGCGACTGCCTGGAGGCGTGGCCGCCGCTGACCGGCCAGCCGAGCGCCGGTGAGGGCATCGACGCCTCGCTGCTCGGCACGATCGAGCGCGACGACGGCTCCACCCAGGCCACCTACGCCGGCTGGCCGCTGTACTACTTCGCCCAGGACTCCGCCCCCGGAGACCTGACCGGGCAGGGTGTGAACGACGTCTGGTACGTGCTCACCCCCGACGGTGAGCAGATCACCGAGGCGGTGCCGGCCGACACCTCGGGCTACTGAGGCACCCCGGCCCGCCCGGCTCACAGCCGGTCGGCCAGGCCGAACTCGGCGAACCGGGACCCGCTGCCGAGGAAGGTGAGGATGTGCGCGACCTGGTGCTCGCGCAGCTCCAGGGCGAGGAGCGCGAACGGGCGCAGCACGCCGCTCTCGTCCGGGCGGTACTGGCCGAACCCGGCAGTGCCGTTGATCGCGATCGGTACCAGCCGGTCGTCGGCGCAGGCGTCGCTGGCGGTCATCACGGCGGCGATCCGCTCCGCGCCGGAGAGCCACCAGGCGAACGGCGGCATCGAGGAGGTGGCGTCGGTGCGCAGCAGCCGGACCAGCTCGGCCACGTCGTGCCCCTGGAATGCGGCCACGTACCGATCGAGCAGCTCCCGCTGGTCGGGGTCGGACTCCTCGCGCACGTCCGCGGGCGCCAGCGGCCGGTTGGCGAGCGCAGCCCGGGCACGCTGCAACGCAGAGTTCACCGCGGCCGGCGAGGCCTGCACGATCTCGGCGGTCTCCCGGGCGGAGAAGGCCAGCACCTCACGCAGCACGAGCACGGCCCGCTGCCGGGCGGGGAGGGTCTGCAGCGCGGCGAGGAACGCCAGCCGCACGCTCTCCCGGGCGGCCACCTGCTCCGAGGGGTCCGCGGGGGCGAGCACGCGAGCGTCCGGCATCGGTTCCACGAACGTCTCCGGCGGCAGCGGCGCGCCCAGGTCACCGCTCTCGGCTGCCGGGCCGAGGTCGACGGCCAGCGCCCGGCGCCGGGCACCGCGGAGCAGGTCCAGGCACACGTTCGTGGCGATCCGGTGCAGCCAGGTGCTCAGCGCGCCGCGGTCGGGGTCGAAGCGGTCCGCGTGCCGCAGTGCGCGCAGGAACGTCTCCTGTACCGCATCTTCGCACTCGGTCGACCCGAGCATCCGGTAGCAGTAGCCGGTGAGGCGGACCCGGTGGCTCTCCAGCGCCTCGACGGTGACGGTCGTTGCGAGAGTCATCGCACTCCTGCTGGTCGGGACCCCATCGTCGGGACCCATCGTAGGGACCCCGTCCTGGTCGGGAACTCATCGTAGGCCACAGTGCGGGGCCGATATTGCCTGGCCGGTGCTGGGTCGGCGCCGGATAGGCTCGGCCCTGCTCCGGGCGGAGGGACCGCCGGGCGGAAGGGATGTGCGGTGTTCTCCCCCGTGGTCACCGAGTATTGGGCGCAGGCGCTGGCCGGGCGCGTGCTGCTGGACGAGGGCCGGTTCCGGCTGACGGTCAACCCCGACCTGACGCCTGAGCGGCAGGTCGGCGTGCTCAGCACCGAGGAGGGCACCAGGATCTGCCTGCACCCGGACGTGGCCGAGGCGGCCGGTCTGAGCCAGCCGGCAGCCTCGACCACCGTCGAGGACGTCCTGGCGCGTGTCCGGGCCGCGAAGGTCGAGCTCAACGGCGCCGACTACCTCTACTACCTCCCGGTCACCGCTGCCGAGGCGGTGCGCGCCGACAGCGACGACCGGCCGGTCCGCGAGCTCACCGCGGCCGACGAGGCACTGTTCGCCACCTTCACCGCCGCCTGCTCGGCCGAGGACCTGGACGAGGCGTTCGTGGAGCTGGACCACTGGCTGGTGTTCGGCGTGCTGGTCGACGGGGCGCTGGTGGCGGCGGCGAGCGCCTACGTGTGGGACGCCTCCCGGCTGGCCGACGTCGGGGTGATCACCCACCCGGGGCACCGCCGGCGCGGGCACGCCCGGTCGGTGGTCCGGGCGATCTCCCGCCGGCTGCTGGAGCTGGGCTACCAGCCGCAGTACCGCTGCTTCCACACCAATGCCGCCTCCGCTGCGGTCGCGCTCTCGGCGGGGATGACCCGGTTCGGCTCCTGGGACATGCCGCCCGAGGAGTGAGTGGGCCGGCCGGCAGCTAGGGTCGAGCCATGAGTACCCCGCAGTCGCCCACGCTGGAGCTGTTCACCGAGGAGGTCGACCGCGTGCTGTGCGTGGTCGCCCATCCGGACGACATGGAGTACGGCGGGTCCGCGGCGGTGGCCGAGTGGACCTCCCGCGGTGTGCAGGTGGCCTACCTGCTGCTCACCGCCGGGGAGGCCGGGATCCGGGACCGGGAACCGGCCGAGGTCGCCGCGTTGCGCGCGGAGGAGCAGCGCCGCGCCTGCGAGCTGGTCGGGGTGAGCGACCTGACCATCCTGGACCTGCCGGACGGGCTGCTGCAGGCGGACGTGGCCACCCGGGAGCAGATCGCCCGGCAGATCCGCCAGTTCCGCCCGGATGCGATCATGTGCACCACCTGGGAGCTGGA
>DATGRZ010000245.1:0-5923 GCA_035303065.1 Ruania sp. | reverse complement strand
CAGGTCCATGATGGTTGCGGCCGTGGCCGAGTCCAGCTGCCCGGTCGGCTCGTCGGCGATCAGGATCGCCGGGTTGGTCACCAGCGCCCGGGCGATGCCCACCCGCTGCTGCTGCCCGCCGGAGAGCTCGTACGGGCGCTGGTTCGCGTGCCCGTCCAACCCCACCAGCTCGAGCGCCGCGGCTACCCGTTCCTCCCGCTCCGCCGGCTCCGTGCTCAGCAGCCGCAGCGGCACCTCCACGTTCTCCGCGGCGGACAGCACCGGGACCAGGCCGAAGGACTGGAAGATGAACGCCAGCACCGTGCGCCGCAGCTCCAGCAGCTCACCTTCCGGCAGCGCGGAGACCTCCGCGTCGTCCAGGTGCACCGACCCGGACGTGGGCCGGTCCAGCCCGCCGAGAATGTTCAGCAGCGTCGTCTTACCGGACCCGGAGGGACCGCGCACCACCAGCAGCGTCCCCTGCGTGACGGACACGCTCACGTCCTCCAACGCGAGGACGTCCCCACCCGGGGTGGGGAAGATGCGCCCCACCCCCTCGGCGCGCAAGGTGATCCCCTCGACCACGGCACCAGCGTGCTTGCTCACTTGCCCTCCTCCTCAGGTGAGGCCGACTGCTGCGGGGGAGCTCCGCCGTCGTGATCCCGGCTCTGGTCCCGCCACACGCCCACATGGTCCGGTTCCAGGGCGAGCCGCACCCGGTCCTTCAGGTCCAGGGCGGAGACGAAGTCCTGCGGCAGCTGCATCCGGCCCACCCGGTCCAGCACCGCGAACTCCTCGGCCACGTGCCGCTCCGCCCCGGTCTCGTCGGTCTCCTTGCGCCGGAGCACCTCGGTGGAGGTGCGCCCGTCACGGATCTGCACCGTGCGGCGTACGTGCTCGGAGACGGTCGGGTCGTGGGTGACGATCAGCACGGTCACGCCCAGCTCGGCGTTCACCGCCCGCATCGTCTCCAGCACCTCCACGCTGGTGGCCTCGTCCAGCTCACCGGTGGGCTCGTCGGCGAGCAGCACCTGCGGGGAGTTCGCCACCGCCACGGCGATCGCCACCCGCTGCTGCTCCCCGCCGGACATCTGCGCCGGCACCCGGTCGGCACAGTGGTCCACCTTGAGCAGCTCCAGCAGGGATTCCACCCGCTCCGCATCGACCTTCCCGGCCAGCGCCATCGGCAGGGCGATGTTCTCCCGGGCGGTCAGGTACGGCAGCAGGTTGCGCGAGGTCTGCTGCCAGACGAACCCGACGACGTGGCGTTGGTAGTGCGTGCGGGTGCGTCCGGACATGCCGAGCAGGTCGATGCCCGCCACCCGCGCCCGGCCCGCGCTCGGGGAGTCCAGCCCGGACAGGATGGTCAGCAGCGTGGACTTGCCCGACCCGGATGCGCCGACGATGGCCACCAGGTCCCCGGACTCCACCCGCAGGGTCAGCCCCTGCAGCGCCTGCACCTCGATCCCCTCGGCGGAGAAGATCCGCACCAGGTCGTCGCACTCGATCGTCCCGCCAGTCTCGGCGGGAGCGCGGTCTGCGGTTCTCATGAGGCCTCTCCGATCCTCAGCACGGACAACGACAACCGGCGGGCCACCACCGTAGCCAGCCACACGCACAGCGCCAGCACCACTGCCAACGCCACCAGCACGCCCACCAGCAGCAGCGGGTCGTAGACCACTGGCGGCTGGGTGTGCGCGCCGGTGAACGGGCGCAGGTCGATCCCGGCGATCACCAGGTAGGGCAGAGCGAGGCCCACCACGGTGCCGGACACCATCGCGGCCACCACCACCGGCACCGTCTCCCAGGCCACCAGCCGGCCGGCGGTACGCGGCGGCACACCGAGGGTGCGCAGCACCGCCAGCAGCCGCCCGCGGGCCGGGGCGGCGAGCACCAGCGTCATCACGATCGCCGCGACCGCCAGCAGCACGCACAGCACCAGGGCGGCGACGAACCCGACCTGCATCGAGGACGCCGCGGGGGAGGCGGCGAAGTCCGCGGCGCTCTGCGAGGGGGACTCTATGGTCGCGCGGTCGCCGATCACGGTCTCGAGGTCGGCGACCACCTGCTGGGGGTCGGCGTCGTCGTCGATGTCCACCAGCACAGTGCGCGGCAGCAGCGCCAGACCGGTCAGGTCACGCAGCTGGGTGAGGTCGGCCAGCACCCAGTCGGTGGACTGCACCAGCAGCCCCGGGGCGGCATCCGCCTGCTCCACCACGGTGATCGGCACATGCTCGTCGAACAGCAGGAACGGGTCCTTGTCCGCATCCACGACCGGGTTGCTGGAGACGATCACCGGTAGCGCGCCCTGGTCCAGCTCGCCGAAGTCGTCGGGCAGCACGACGGCGCCGGGTACGTCGGTCTGCACCTCGCCCTGGGTACTGGACTCCACGGCATATACGGTCACCCGCTCATAGTCGTCACCCTGGTAGAGGGGGATGCTCGGCGCAGTGGAGACAGTGGTGGTCGCACTCACCCCGTCCACCTCGCTGACCGTCTGCACGTCCTCGGCGTTGAACCGCTCCCCGGTCAGGCGCACGTCCGCACCGACCTCTGCGCGGGCGCCGGCGTCGGTGCCGTGCTGCAGAGTGGTGATCATCGTGGTGGCGAACACGGCGATCGCGGTCCCCACCACGAGGGCGAAGAGCGGCACCATCGCCAGCCCGCCCTCACGGATGGTGCGCGCCGAGCCGAGGAACGCTGACAGCCCGCGGCCGCGGCGGGCGGCGGCGTGCAGGGCGCCCAGCGGCAGCGGCAGCACCCGTACGGCCGCCACGCACACGGTCAGTGCCAGCAGCAACGGCACCGCCGCCGCCACCGGGTCGGTACCGCTGCTGCTCGCACTCACCCCGCGGGTGACCACCAGGTACACCGCAGCCGCGGTGAGCGCCACCAGTGCCACCTCGGCCACCCACCGCCAACGGCTCGCCGAGCGCAGCGCCAGGTCGCCCCGGCGCGCGCGCAGGTTCGGCAGCCGGGCCGCAGCCAGGAACGCTCCGGGTGCCAGCCCGGCCACCAGCGCCAGCCAGTAGTCGCTGATCTGGAATGACCCGGGGACGGCCACTGTGGCCACTGCGGCACCGAGCGCCGCCACCGGCAGCCCCAGCACCACCCCCTCCAGGCCGAGCAGACCACGCAGCTGCAGGCTCGAGGCACCCCGGGCGTGGGCGAGGGCCAGGGTGACCTCCCGGCGGGCCACGACCACACGGGAAGCCAGCGCAAGGATCGCCAGCGCCACCCCGATGGGCCCGGCGGCGACCATGGCCAGCACCGCGGCGGTCCCGTGCCATCGGTCGATCGCCCGGTCGAGCACAGTGATCAGCCCGGCGGAGAACTCCAAGGACAGGGTGCTGGTGCCGCCGCCCGGGGTGTCCATCCGGTGGGTGGTGGCGATCAGTGCCCGCATCTGCGCGGTGAGGGCCTCGGCATTGGTGGCGCTCGGCTGCACCGGGACCCAGACCTCGGTCTCCGGCTGGAGATCGCCGGCTGTCTTCAGCCAGGCGAGGTTGTCCGGGGCGATGTAGGCCATCGCGGTGGCGGCCAGGCCCTGGTTCGGGTCGTCGTCGATGCGTGGGCTGAGCGTGTTCAGCTGGAACTGCCACTGGTCGGCGGCCGGGTCGTTCGCGGTGAAGATGCCGGAGACCTGCATCGGCAGCATGCCGAAGTACACCGGCAGGTCGAACCGGTCGCCGACGTCCAGGCCCATCGCCTCCGCAGTGTCCTGGGAGAGCATCACATCCGCCGGCTGAAGGCTCTGGTCCGCGGTCTGGGTCAGCAGCGCATCCATGGTGGTCGGCCACTGGGAGGGTTCGGGGGCGGTGCCCTCGGCCAGGGTGACGTGGTCAGCGATGTCCGGGTCGGCCCGCAGCCGGGCTGCCACCTGATAGAACGTGTCCGGCTTGCCGTGCTCGATCTGTATCTCGGCGGCCGCAGTGGTCACCGAGGTGCGCGGGGTGCCGGTGCCGGCGGCCAGCTCTGGACCGGCCTCGTCAACCAGCTCGTCGATGGCGTCCGCCCAGGTCTGCCAGCCCTCGGCGTCGTCCACCGGGTATCCCTCGGTGCTGGCGGTCAGCGCCCGCAGCGTCGGGGGAGTGGTGGCGATCTGATAGCTGACCTCATCGGCGAAGGTGCCTCGCTCCAGCCGCGGCCAGGCGGTGAACACTGCCGCGGTCACCGCCACGATCACCAGCAACGCGACCGTGGCACCCAGGCCGGAGCGGGCCTGGCGCAGCAGCAGGCGCCACCGCATCCGGGAGCTGCCGCGGTGCGGTGCAGCGGTGCGGTGCTCCGGTGTGTGCGCGCTCATCGGATCTCCTCCCGCCAGGTGGTGTCCAGCACCTGCCGGCGCACCCGCCGCCCGTACCAGAACGCCACCGCCAGCACGGTGGCGGTGATCACCAGCAGCAGGCTCACACCACCGAGCCAGTGCGCGGTCAGGTCCAGCGGTACCGCCCGCGAGGTCTGCGGGGAGGTGGCCCGCACCAGGTCGGTCATCACCAGGGCGGACACCCCGTAGCCGGCCAGCGCGCCGGCGAGCACGGCGGCCAGCTCGAGGCCGAGCAGCTCGGCCCGCCGGGTGCGGGCCTGCAGCGCCGAGCCCACTCCGACCGCGCGCAGCACGACCACCTCACCACGCCGGGCCGAGGCCTGGGCGAGCGCCACCGCCGCCACCGCCGGCAGCGCCAGCAGCAGCGCGCACAGGGCGGCGATCCAGAACACCGCCTGGGCGGGCCTGGCCACCGGGTCCTTCGCACCGGCCTCCGCAGTGGTCACCTCGGCGCGCGGGCCGGCGAGCGTGGCCGCCTCCGCGGCCAGCGTGTCCTGCTCCCCGGTGGCCAGCCACACGTCGGAGACCGCTCGGGCGCTGGTGGTCTGGCGCAGCAGCGCCTCCTGCAGGCTGGGCAGGTCCATCAGCACCCCCCTCGTGTCCGGGTTGCCGGGCACCACCGGGATCTGCCCGACCGCGTGCACCAGCAGATCCGTGCCGGCCACGGTCATCTCGGAGCCGGTGTCCAGCACCTGCTCCGACCAGTCCGGGGTGACCAGCACCGGTAGCTCAGGCGCCTCACCGGGGGGCATGAACCGGGCGACCTCCACGCCCGCGCTGGTCCTGAACCCGATCTCCAACGGAGTGGTGGTAGCGGTCAGGGCCATAGGTCCGTCCCCGCTGCTGATGGTCGCCTGGTCCGAGCGCAGCGGCAGAGTGGTCGGGTCCCACGGGTCCTCGACCTGGGCCAGCAGGTCCTCCGACCCGGCGGACAGCGAGTCGATGCTCACCTGGTAGTCGGTGTCGATCACGGCGGCGTCCAGCAGCAGGTCCACCGCGACCACGCGCCAGGACGCCGAACCCTCCGGCAGGTCGAAGCTCAGGTCGGCGGTCTGCGGCTCGCCCTGGTCCGGGCTGGGCTCGATGTCTGCCGCCCCAGGGCCGACGCCCAGGTTCCCCTCGGCACGCAGCGTAGGCATGGAGTCGGTCCGGGTGAGGATCTCGGCGCCGTCCCACAGCGTGAGCCGCACGTCCACGGCGCGTCGGCTCCCGGTGTAGCCGCTGGTGCCGGAGTCCGCCGAGGCAGTCACCGTCATCGCGAGCGTCTCGGCACCCTCCGGCACCTCCATCCCGGCCAGCGGGTCCTGCTCCGGCCGGAGCAGCGCAGCGGTCTCTTCCGGGTCCAGCACCGCCTCCGGTGCAGAGGACACCGCCAGCTCCCCGACGCTCACGGCGGTCAAGCTGCCCGTGCTGTCCCCGGACAGCGCACTCTCCTGCACCACCGGCGCGACCGCGTCGGCGCCCTGCAGAGCGGCATAGGCGCCCACGTCCCGTGGGTGACCGGCCGCGACCGCGGTGCCGAGCTGGACGCGCACGTCCGCACCGTTGCTCACCTCTGCGGACATGGTGCGCAGCGAGTTCCAGGTACCGGCATAGGTGGCGGCCAGCGTGGCCACC